>NZ_JACJSA010000005.1:0-300000 GCF_014697545.1 Oscillatoria sp. FACHB-1407
CTAGTGTTGCGAACACAAAGTTCTGCAATGTAGGGGGTTTGGGGGCTTCGCCCCCAAGAAGGGGTTTCACCCCTTCACCCCTTTCAAAACTTATTTTTTGCTGTACTAGTCTGCTCCCTGCCATGAATTTGATGGCAAAACCCGCTCCTATCCGAAATCGAACTTATTGAATTCCCATGCCTCAGGGCTTTGCCTGTGAATCGGTAGAAAGCTGAACCGTTAGAACCCCTCAATGAGGGTTTTAACGCTGTGCTATAAGCATACTACAAAATACTACAGACATGTCATGTTTAGTTTAAACTTAACCAGCGATAATTTTGTGTTCTACTTTGAATAAATGGGCATCTTTATTGGTGAGGTGTGTAACTTTAGACACCATCAGGTTTTCGCACTAATCTATCCCCTTTCTGGCATTTGAGCTTGTCATGCTGTCAGACCTATTGCCGATTAACGCCAAAGATTGGGAGCAGGTGATTGAATGTCACCCACTCACGCTCTCACCTGAAACATCCCTGATGCAGGCTCTTCAACACTTTCAGCAACAAGGCTCAACCGTGACAGGTGCTTTTGTAGTTACCAATGGGCAACTGATCGGCGTGCTCAATACCCAAATTATCCTGAGGCTTGTTTCCCTGGGCATTGATTTACACCAGATCACAGTAGGGGAAACTATGGTTCAGCCTGCCCTCACCCTGAATCCAGCTGACCTCCAGGATGTCTCAATATTGGCTTATTTGCAAACTCAGGCAGCCGATGGAGTGGCGATTGTCAATGAGCAGATGCACTTTTTAGGCGCGATTTGCCCCGATCGCCTGCAAGCTTACCTGCGCTCAAATGCTGTGAAATGGCAACATCAAGTTGCTCAACTGCAAGCCGAAAATGAGTGTCTGCGACGATTACACCCAACCAATTCAGGCTCACCTTCGGTTAATCCAGCAGAGAATAGTTTCAACGCTGCCCGGCAAATCGTATTAGAAACAATCCCTGACCTGATGATTCGGATGACCGGAGAGGGAGTTTATATCGACTTTTTGCCAGCACGAAATTGCAAAACCATCATGCCCTCGTCCAACATGATCGGCAAGGCAATTTTTGAGGTGTTGCCTCAGACCATGGCAAATGAGCGAATGCATTATGTCAAGCTAGCCTTACAAACGGGTGAAACCCAGATTTATGAGTACGAAATTATCATTGATGGGATTCAGTCATATCAGGAGGTACGTATCACCCCTAGTGGAGCCGATGAAGTGGTGGTGATGGTGCGGGATATTAGCGATCGCAAGCAACGAGAATCCCAACTAGAGCAAACTAAAGTTGACCTCTTTCAGGCAAGGGCTAATTTAGAAGTACAGGTCAAAGAACATTCCACCGCTCTTGAAGTAGCGAATCAACGCTTGCAATATGAAATTGCAGAACGAAAGCGAATTGAGCAAGTGTTGCGAGAAAACCAAATTTACCTCCGCATTATTAATAAAATCGCTGCTTGTCTTACCTCTAGCTCATCGATTGAGCACATCATTGAAACCACGATCGAGCAATTGAGAAAGTACTTCAAAACTCTTCGAGTAGCATACTTTGTTTTAGACGAAGACAATATTATTTCCCTAATTCATCAGGCTCAACCAGCTAATTTTTCCCCTATTACGATAGACACCGACATGTCAGCTGCGACTGAATGGGTTAACGCCCTTCGTCAATTTGAACCTGTCATTGTTGAAGATATTAGTCAAGCTTCTATTCTGGCTTCCCAAAAAGAGTCTCTATTAGCAGAGAAAGTTCAAGCTGTACTGGATATCCCTCTAAAGCACTCCAATACTGAAATCGGAATTTTAAGTTTTGAATCAGCTGAGCCTCGTCGTTGGAGCGAATATGAGATTGCTACGTTGATCGAAATTGCCAACTATCTCTCATTAGTTCTACAAGAGGCAAACACTCAAAAACTGTGTGAATGGATCGAGGCGGCTCTTTTGCAATCGCGGCAAACAAATGCTCTGTTAGCAACCGCTTTAGAAAAAGCAGGTGACGCCATCGAGATCACCAATGCTGACTTGATGATCGAGTATGTCAACCCTGCCTGGGAAAAGATGACAGGCTACAGCCGGACAGAAGCAATTGGCAAAAATCCAGGGACGTTGTTGCAGGGGCATGAACACGATGAAGCGTTAACTCGTCAGATTGAAGCCACGATCGCCACAGGACAGGTATGGCGTGGCAAAGGCACTGCCCATCGTCCTGATGGCACACTGTTTCACCAAGACATCACCATTTCTCCAGTTTTTAATGCCATTGGGCAAATCGAGCATTATGTTGCCGTTAGACGGGATGTGACATTGCGCCAGCAAGCTGAGGAGCAACTGCAAAGTGCAAACGATGAGATGGCGGCGTTGTTTGCCGCGATGACAGATTTAATTCAAGTGTTTGATGACCAGGGGCGTTGCCTCAAAACTCCAACCCAACCCACAAGTTTGTTTGGAAGCGCAAATGATTGCATTGGTAAAACGCTACACGATACATTTTCTCCTGATCTAGCAGATTATTTTTTAGCCTGTATCCACCAATGTCTCAGATCTTGTCAAACCCTTAATGTTGAATATAGTTTGACCTTGGAAAATCACCAAACTCGATGGTTTGATGCCAACATTTCTCCGATCAATGAGAACACAGTGATCTGGGTTTCTAGAGACACCACGGAGCGAAAGCAGGCCGAGGAACAGCTCAAAACATCTCTCCATGAAAAGGAATTACTGCTCAAAGAAGTTCATCATCGTGTGAAGAACAACATGCAGGTTATTTCCAGCATTTTTTCCTTGCAATCACAACATACTACCGATCCAGACACTCTAACGATTTTAGCGGACAGTCAAAATCGTATTCGATCCATGGCATTGATTCATGAAAAGCTATATCAGTCAAACTCTCTCGCCAAGATTGATTTTGCCGATTATGTCCGTAGTCTCATGCAAAACCTCTTTTCCACCCACCGCGATCAAGCAAATAAAGTTCAACTGAATCTCGATATTTCAGATGTGCCCCTCAATATTGATACAGCTATTCCCTGTGGGCTCATTCTTAATGAATTGGTTTCAAACTCTCTTAAACATGCGTTTAAGGAAAAACAATCTGGAGAAATTATGATCACATTCATGAATTCCACCCAGGAACATGTCCATTTAGTTGTCAAAGACAATGGCACAGGGCTACCCAGTAACTTGAATATTTACCAGACAGATTCCTTAGGTTTGCGATTGATCCGTGCTCTGAGTCGCCAATTAAATGGGAAATGGGAACTTTATAATAATGGTGGCACTGTCTTTACAATTGTCTTTCCCAGATTTGTAGAACGCTAATTTCTTTGACCGATGTTTCTATTAGGCTCATCCAATGTATTTCCCCCAAATCAATTAACTCCCACTCTAATTAATTTGGATTTAGCGATTTTTTTGTATTATGTTAGCCACTAAAATCCTGATTGTTGAAGATGAGGCAATCGTTGCCGAAGACATTGCAAGTTGCCTGGAAAAGATGGGGTACATCATTGTTGATGTTGTGGCATCTAGTAATGCAGCGATCGCAGCCGCCGTGAAATATTCTCCTGATTTGGTGTTGATGGACATCATGTTGCAGGGTGAAATCGATGGCATTGAAACAAGCCAATCCATCTGCTCAAAGCTTAATATTCCTGTGGTCTATCTCACGGCTAATGCGGATGAAAGCACGTTAGAAAGAGCCAAGGAAACGGGACCCTTTGGATACATTATCAAGCCTTTCAAAGACCGAGAATTGCGGGCAGCGATCGAAATTGCACTCTCTCGACATCAAACTGAAATCGAAACCCAGAAGGCATTAGCTGCCGCTGAAGCCTTGCGTCAAAAAGCTGAAGAAACCAGCGAACTGAAAAGCCTTTATCTCTCGATCGCGTCTCACGAGTTTCGCACACCACTTTCCATCATCCGGATGGCAACCGAATTGTTGCAAAACTACAGTAATCAGATGCCAGAGTGCAAACGACAACAAAATCTGCAACGCATTCAGACAGCAACCGATAGCATGAACCTTTTGCTAGAAGATGTATTGATGTTAGGGCAAGTCGAATCTGGCACTCTGGAAATTCACTTGGTGCCCGTAGAGTTGGTGAGTTTCTGTCAGGAAATGATCGAAATGTTGCAACTCAGCGCAGGCGAAAAGCATTGCTTAGAATTTAGATGTAATAAAGCAGCTATTCAGGCAATGATCGATGAAAAATTGGTGTGGTATTTGTTGAATAATTTGTTAGTGAATGCTATCAAATACTCTCCTGAAGGAGGCAGTGTGCTGTTGACACTTCACCTGCAAGATGATCAGCTTTGTTTGCAGGTGCAAGATCAGGGCATTGGCATTCCTTTAGAACATCAAACCCAATTGTTTGAGCCTTTTAAGCGGGCAAGAAACGTTGGTAACATTCCGGGAACGGGGTTAGGGTTGGCGATCGCTAAACGATCGGTCGATCTTCATCAGGGGCAAATCAGCTTTGTCAGCAGCCCTGGAGAAGGGACAACCTTCACCGTTCAACTCCCCTTTTATCCGACTCCTACAGGCACCGTTCTATCGTAGCCGCGACAGACTGAGCCAGAGCGTTGAAGTGGTATCCCCCTTCTAAACCAAACACAATGCGACGGGTTACACTCAGACAATAATCGGTTAAAACTCCATAGTCTTGCGGTTGCAAACAAATCCCTGCGAGTGGGTCATCATTATTTGCATCATATCCTGCGCTAACAATCAGCACATCGGGCTGAAATCGCTTCAACGTCGGCACAATCTTGTCTTCAAAGATGGGACGATACTCCTTTAGAGTGCTGCCTGATGACATGGGAACGTTGATGACGTTATTGTGTGCCCCCTGTTCGTCAGTAGCTCCCGTTCCTGGATATTGGGGAAATTCATGTAACGAACAAAACAGGATACTGGGGTTGGTTTCAACGATCGCCTGCGTACCGTTACCGTGATGGACATCCCAATCCAAAATTGCCACCCGCTCCACTCCAGGTTGCCGTAGAGCATAGAGAGCCGCGATCGCCGCATTGGCAAAGATACAAAATCCCATGCCCAACTCTGGCAGAGCATGGTGACCGGGAGGGCGAGCGATCACAAAGGTGGGGGCGTTGGCTTCTAGAACGCGATCGACTCCATCCAACCAAGCACTCACCGCCAGTAACGCAACATCGTAACTACGGGGTGATACGGGAGTATCGGGGTCAATGTGCCCACCCCCGCGATGAGCTAATGCTTTGACGGCTGCCACATAACGAGGGGGATGCACCGCATACAGAGCATCGGTGAGGCGAGTTCCCTGAGCATCAACGGCTGTGGGCAATCGCCACTCTAGTTGGTCTGCCCAGGATACCGACCTTAAAGCGGTTGTAATTGCCTGTAATCTGCCTGAGTTTTCGGGATGATAGTAACCCGTGTCGTGTTGCAAAAATTCGTCACTATAGACGATAGAAACCATAGAGATTGTCATAGGAAGGCTTTTTCCCATCCTAAACCCAACCTCATGCTTTCTCTTCATCTGCTATTAACCAAATTGGGCAGGTTCTATGGCAATCTGGACAATAGGACAAAATATTGTTAGCTATCGCTGTACTTGATTAGCTATCGCTGTACTTCTTCATCCGCAGCATCTTTACGCACCGCATATGCAAACTCTGCCAAACCCCGTTGTCTCTACTCCATCGCTTCAGTTTTCAACCGATATGGCGATTCCCCGTCGCAAGACTCGCCCTGTCCCCGTTGGTGACATTTTCATCGGTGGAGATTATCCCGTCGCCGTCCAGTCGATGATCAACGAAGACACGCTAGACATCGATGGCTCTGTTGCTGCGATTCGACGGTTGCATGAGATTGGTTGTGAGATTGTTCGGGTGACGGTGCCCAGTATGGCTCACGCCAAAGCCATGCAGGAGATTCGGCAAAAGTTGTATCAATCCTACAAGCCTGTGCCGTTGGTGGCAGATGTGCATCACAACGGCATGAAGATTGCTCTGGAAGTTGCAAATTATGTTGATAACGTGCGGATTAACCCAGGATTATACGTGTTTGAGAAACCCAAGGGCGATCGCACAGAATACACCCAAAGCGAATTTGACGAGATTGGCGACAAGATTCGAGAAACACTAGAACCACTGGTTGTCTCCCTGCGGGAACAAGGCAAATCCATGCGGATCGGGGTAAACCATGGTTCCCTGGCAGAACGAATGCTGTTTACTTACGGCGACACGCCCGAAGGCATGGTGGAGTCCGCTCTGGAGTTTATTCGCATCTGCGAATCCCTCGATTTTTACAACATCGAGATTTCTCTTAAAGCCTCTAGAGTCCCCGTGATGATTGCGGCAAATCGTCTCATGGTGCGTCGCATGGATGAATTGGGTATGGACTATCCTCTGCATCTCGGTGTCACCGAAGCTGGAGACGGTGAATATGGGAGAATCAAGTCCACTGCGGGAATTGGCACCCTCTTAGCCGAAGGAATTGGGGACACGATTCGCGTTTCACTCACCGAAGCCCCCGAAAAAGAAATCCCAGTTTGCTACAGTATTCTGCAAGCTCTGGGCTTACGGCGGACAATGGTAGAGTATGTTGCCTGTCCTTCCTGCGGACGCACCCTGTTTAACCTGGAAGAAGTGCTACACAAAGTTCGGGAAGCCACAAAACATCTCACCGGACTCAACATTGCGGTGATGGGTTGCATTGTCAACGGACCCGGTGAAATGGCGGATGCTGACTATGGATATGTCGGCAAACAAGCTGGATATATCTCACTCTACCGAGGACGAGAAGAAATCAAGAAAGTCCCCGAAGATCAGGGCGTGAGCGAGCTTATTAATCTAATTAAAGCCGACGGTCGTTGGGTTGACCCACAACCAGCCAGCCATTAATCAAGCTATAATCAGCTTTTCTCTAGCTAATCTTTAAACAGTCCGATCACTCCAATGATCACCTTTTAGAGAAGTCTATGCTAGATTGAGCGTACTAACTTTACCCTTGTCTCCTCTCCCTTCATGCAAATTATGGCTATTTCAAAACGCGGCTTCGTTTTGGGCGCAACTGCGGTAGCTGTCACCGCTGTCACCGTCACTGGAGCAGGAATGCATTTGTCGCAAGGGCAGGCATTTTTTCAGGAGAGCCCCAAGGAGTTAGTGGATGAAGTTTGGCAACTGGTGAATCGCAACTATGTCGATGCCACTTTTAATCAGACTGATTGGCAATCGGTCAGACGTGAATATTTAGGACGGTCGTACAGTAACCGAGAAGAAGCTTACACCGCTATTCGGGAAATGCTGGAGCGGTTGGAAGACCCTTACACCCGCTTTATGGACCCAGAAGAGTTCCGTAGTATGCAGGTGGAGACGTCGGGAGAGCTAACTGGGGTTGGTATCCAGCTTTCTCAGGATGAAGAAACTAAGGAACTCGTAGTTGTTTCACCAATTGAGGACTCTCCAGCGTTCGCAGCGGGTATCACTGCCAGAGATGTGATCGTCAAAATCGATGGTCAGAGCACTGATGGAATGGATGTTAACCAGGCTGTATCTCTGATTCGAGGTCCCGCTGGAACAGAGGTGACCTTGACCATCAAGCGGGGCGAAGAGGAATTAGAGTTTCGTTTACAGCGTGCCCGCATTGAACTCCATCCAGTTCGCTATTCGATGCAAAATAGCGACATCGGCAAGATCGGCTACATTCGTCTGACTCAATTTAGTGCAAACGCGGCAGACGAGATGAAGGCAGCGATCGAAGACTTGGAAGCTCAAGGCGCAACAGGTTACGTCTTAGATTTGCGAGCTAACCCCGGTGGCTTGCTCTATTCCAGCATTGATATCGCTCGGATGTGGTTGGATGAGGGCACGATTGTTTCAACGGTCGATCGCCAAGGTGTGTCCGATCGCCAGGCTGCCAATGGTACGGCTCTCACGAATAAACCGCTGGTTGTCCTAGTAGATGTCGGCTCTGCCAGTGCTAGTGAGATTTTGTCGGGAGCGTTGCAGGATAACGATCGAGCCACATTAGTGGGAACTCAAACCTTTGGCAAAGGCTTGGTGCAATCGGTGCGAGGTCTGGGAGATGGTTCTGGACTGGCGGTTACGGTCGCTAAGTATCTAACTCCGAGTGGGCGAGATATCAACCATGCTGGCATTGCTCCAGACGTAGTTGTAGAACTCAGCGACGAAGAACGGCAAGCCCTTTTCCGCGATCGCGACGCCATTGGCACTTCTGATGACTTGCAATATTCCAGAGCACTGGAAGTATTGCAGCAAGAGGTCGCTGAATGGCAGCAACAGCAACAGCGTGCGCAGACAACTCCTTAGTCAGTGGTCAATGGTTAATAGTCAATGGTCAGTGGTCAACGGTCAGTGATTAGTGGTCAAGGGTCAATGGCTAATAGTCAGTGGTTAAGGGTCAAGGGTCAATGGGTAGCAGTTGATAGTTAGCCATCAACCAATGACATTATCGATTGACCACCAACGGGAATTCTCGCTCAACTTGCCAGTGATGCCCAGTGTGGATGAGGAGGGTGATGCGATCGCTTACCCATTCAAATTCTACGGAGCGCGATCGCAGTTCTTCCCATGCCTGTTTGAAGGTCTGTCGGGTAACATTGCGTGAGGCAACGGTGAGATGAGGCGAGAAAGGTCGTTGCTTTGATTTAGGATCAACAATGCCTAACTGCGTTTCTAGCGTTGCCATCAAAGCGGCTTGCAAGTGCAATAAGCTTGGTGTCTTGAGAACGTTGATGTAGAGCACTCGTGGCGGAAAGGAGCCAAAGCCTGACAACTGTACAGGTACAACACGTTGTTGTGTGACAAAATCACTCAAACACGCTTCCAGGGTATGTTGTTGCAGCGTATCCCATTCAAACGGAGGTTGCAGCGTAACGTGGGGCGGGGCTTTTGAAACCCCGGTGCGATAGCGATCGCCCAATGACTGGATGACATCGCTAGCATAGTCTTGAATCGGTTGCGGGGGAACCAGCGCAATAAAGAATCGAACGTGGGGCATGACTACAAAACTCAACAGTCGTTCAACAGGAGATAATTCACGCTATCCTTAAAATCCGATAGCAGAGCACGGTTGAAATGCCTTGGTTTGTCAAAATTGAAAAGGGAATCGTTGATAAATCTACCTTTGATCAGTCTGTACCCGCTCATAAAGCATTTGTCAAAGACTTGATTACCAAAGGACATCAGGCAAGGACAGGATATTGGGCTGAGCGGGGCGGAGGGATGTTGCTCTTTCAAGCAGCGTCTCTGGACGAGGCAAAGGCGATCGTGGCACAAGACCCACTCATTCAAAACGGTTGCGTCACCTATGAACTGCATGAGTGGTGCATCGTGCTTGAGTAAAAAATGGTCGAGTCAAAATTTTTGTTGAGCTTGAGTTTTTGAGGATGAGCGATAGCAACGACGGTTACAAAATTGTCAGTGATAATCGACAAGCCCGGTTTCTCTACGAAATTCTAGAAACCTATGAGGCGGGGGTCGAGTTGTTAGGCACTGAGGTCAAATCCATTCGACAGGGCAAGGTCAATCTGCGCGATGGCTATGGGTTGATCCGTAATCATCAGGTGTGGTTGTACAACGTGCATGTGTCTCCCCACGACACGACGAATCGTGTCTATAACCACGAACCGACCCGCACCCGCCGATTATTACTCCACAAAGAAGAGATCCGCAAGCTGATTGGAAAAGTCGAGCAAAAAGGGCTCACGCTCGTACCCCTCAAACTCTATCTCAAACGGGGTTGGGTCAAGGTGACGCTGGGACTGGTGCGCGGTAAGAAGTTGCACGACAAGCGGGAAGATCTGAAGCGCAAGCAAGAGAAGCGCGACATTCAACGAGCCATTAAATCGCGATGATATAGCTTTAGTCAGAAAGCTTAAGGCAATGGCAATAGCTCAAACTCTGATGCTGGGAAAGCTTTCTGACTCGTCTTCGCCCCATTGAATGTAGCTACGGCTATACAAGTGAGGGTAAAGCTTTCGGCAATCGATTTTGTGGCTCAATTACCACTGCTTGACCGAATGCTTCACCCTAACAGAATCGTTATTAAACCGAGGTTGGAGCAGGTACAGACTTCTCTAGTATCAACTTCGATCGCTTGACTGCCTCTGGCACTGCGATCGGATAGTCGCCTGTAAAGCAAGCAGAGCAGAAGCTTTGAGGGTCTTCGCCTGTCGCCTTTAACATGCCATCCCAACTGAGGTATGCCAGCGAGTCAACGCCGATTTGCGCCTCAATCTCCTGAACCGTTTTAGTGGCTGCAATTAATTGATCCTGGCTGTCGGTATCAATCCCGTAAAAACAGGGGTGAGTCACCGGAGGAGAGGAAATCCGCATGTGAACCTCGATCGCCCCCGCTTCCCGTAGAGCCTTGACAATTTTACGGCTCGTCGTGCCTCGCACCAGGGAATCATCCACAATCAGCACTCGCTTCCCAGTCAGCACATCTTTAAGTGGGTTGAGTTTCATGCGAATGCCCGACTCTCGCATACTCTGAGTCGGCTGAATGAAGGTGCGCCCGACGTAGCGGTTTTTGATCAGCCCTTCAGCGTAGGGAATTTTGGACTGTTGGGAAAACCCGATCGCCGCTGGAATACCGGAATCTGGAACACCGAGGATCAAATCGACATCTGCGGGAGACTCTAATGCCAGTTGTCGCCCAATCCGCATCCGGTAGCTGTAGAGGCTTTCCTCATTCATAACGCTATCGGGACGAGCAAAGTAGATCATTTCAAAGATGCAGAGTTTGCGTTTAACCTGGGGTGCCCAGCGGAAGGATGACAGCCCTGCTTCGGTAATCCAAACCAGTTCTCCTGGCTCCACATCGCGGAGATAATTTGCTCCAATGATATCCAACCCACAGGTTTCAGAGGCGATTACGTAACGTGTGGGAGCGGTGGAATCATCATCGCCGAGGGTGCCAATCACCAGAGGACGAATGCCGTTGGGATCCCGAGTCGCAATCAAGCCATCTGGAGTGCCGATCGCCAAACTAAAAGCTCCCTGGCAGCGGCGAAAGGCACGGGTTGCGCCTTCGAGCCAGTCATTACCTGCATTCACCTCCTGGGCGATCGCCAGCGCAATCATTTCAGAATCCGTTGTCGTTAAGAAAGGAGCATTGGATTGAATCAGTTCCTCCCGCAGCACAGTGGTGTTCACCAGGTTGCCATTGTGCGCCAGAGCCAGGGCACCCAGACGAGTATCTACAACCGCAGGTTGAGCATTCACCACACGGCTAGAACCCGTCGTGGAATAGCGGGTATGCCCCACGGCTAAGCTACCCACTAACTCACTGAGAACATCCTCATTAAAGACTTGGGACACCAGACCCATATCTTTATGGACATGGACAGCACCATGATCAAAGGTCGCAATGCCAGCGGATTCTTGTCCTCGGTGTTGTAGAGCAAAAAGACCAAAGTAGGTCAGCTTGGCTACATCTTCTCCTGGAGCATAAATGCCAAACACGCCACAGGCTTCTTCTGGTTTATCAGAAGGGTTTAATGTGGGTTGGGATTCGTCAAGGTCAGCAGAATGCGCGTTGGGAAATCGGTGATCTGCGGAATTTGGCATCATGGGAGAATTTAGCTCCTGGTGTGGTAATAGACAATGGATAGGAATTTGGGGGCTGTCAATAGGTGAACCAACTGGGGGAACCAAACCGAAAGTCAGAAGGGTTTCTTAATGTCACTTAACCCTTCTTTAATACATTACTTCACAGTATGGCAGGCTTCAGAAACAACGGAACCCTAATTTGTAACATTCACAGGCAAACCGGCAAAGAAAGTGGGAAAGGAGATTAAAAGAGGGGTCGAGGGATAACAAAGGGCAGGGATGACGAGGAAACGGAGGTCAAGAAATGAAGTTGTCTCAAAGCTGAATCTTGAGGCGGGAAACTGAGAGGCTCTACCTCTAAAACTGATAAGAGGCAGAAGAAGAGACAGAGCCTTTGAGATGGGGGTTTAAGACTCAGCTTGAAATCGAGAACAGTCAAACCTAACAGTGTATTTAGTTTTAGGAAGATTAGTCTGCTGTCATGCGTCGCTCAATGGCATTGAGCCAGCGATCGCCCATTGCCTCTATGCTAACGTCAACTACCTGGAGTCGGTCTACCGTCAAGAGGGTGAGGGAGGTATTAGATTCACTGACGTGACCTATCCGTTGCCAGTGATCTCCGAGGTGCTCCTGTAAATAGGATTCCCAAGTTTCACGCTGTTGCTCAGCGACAGACACTACAATGCGGGCACCGCCCTCGGCAAACAGCAGATGATCCCAGCGCACAGCCACTGAGGTGCTATCAACGGGTAACTCAATTGTGGCTCCGCGTTGCCCGCTAATACAGCATTCTGCCAGGGCGATCGCCAATCCTCCTTCGGCGCAATCGTGAGCCGATCGCACCCATCCCTGACGAATGCCGTCTCGACAAGCCGCTTGTACTTTTCGTTCTAGGTCAAAGTCAATGGCAGGAGGCAGCCCTGCAATAGTGTTGTGAATCACGGCGAGGTATTCCGATGCACCCAGTGTTACCTGTTCAGATGATGTCTCTACCCTTGCGCCTAAGAGATAGATCGAGTCTCCGGGCGATCGCCATCCCTGTCCACACGTTTGCGTTAAATCAGGTACTAATCCTACCATTCCTACCACAGGCGTGGGGTAGATGGGCTGCGGATTCCCGGTGGCATCCACCGTCTCGTTGTAGAGCGAGACATTGCCCCCAGTAACAGGCGTACTGAACTCCCGACAAGCCTCGGCTAACCCGCGACAGGCTTCTGCCAATTGCCAATAGCCAACGGGCTTTTCAGGACTACCGAAGTTGAGGTTATCGGTGACAGCCAGTGGATCAGCCCCCACACAACTGAGGTTGCGAGCGGCTTCAGCAACGGCTGCCTTTGCGCCTTCATAGGGATTTAAGTACACATACCGTCCGTTGCAATCGACCGTTGCTGCCACTCCCGATGTTATGGCTGACGGAGTTACCCCAGCAATCGGCTCCTGGGGGCGCAGACGAACGATCGCCGCATCGGCTCCACCCGGCAGAATCACCGTGTTGTTTTGTACCTGGTGGTCATATTGACGATAGACCCAGCGTTTTGAGGCGATCGTTGGGGTATCGAGCAAGGTCAGCAAAACATCGTTCCAGGTCTGCATCCGTCCCTGAATCTCAATTCCCTCGACCGTGCAACCGGGCAAGCTTGCAGCCGACCAACTCCAGGCTTGACGTGCATAGGCAGGCGGTTCCGCCAACAACTCACGGTGATAAATCGGGGTATTGTCTGCCAGAGCGGTTGCGGGAATCTCCGCCGCGACTTTCCCCTGGAAGAAGATCCGCACAATCGGCTCCTTGATCACCGTTCCAGCAACCACGGCGTGCAACCCCCACCGCTCAAAAATGTCAATCAGTTCTTGCTCCCGTCCCTTGTGAGCCACAAATAACATCCGTTCCTGGGACTCCGACAACAGGTATTCATAGGGCACCATCCCCGTTTCGCGCACCGGAATCAAATCCAGATCTAGCTCAATGCCCACACCCCCCTTGGCTGCCATCTCGGATGTGGAACAGGTAATGCCTGCGGCTCCCATATCCTGAGCCGCAACTACAGCCCCCGTTTTGAACGCTTCTAAACAGGCTTCAATAAGAGACTTCTCCAAGAAGGGATCACCCACTTGCACCGCAGGGCGATCGGCTTCTGATTCGTCGGTCAACTCAGCACTGGCAAAGCTGGCTCCTCCCATACCGTCCCGTCCCGTTGTGGAACCGACATACAACACCGGGTTACCAATGCCCGACGCGCCGGATTTAACGATTTCTGGGGTTTCCATCAGCCCCAGTGCCATGGCATTCACCAGGGGGTTGCCTGCATAGGCAGGGTCAAAATAAACCTCACCCCCGACCGTGGGTACACCCACCGAGTTGCCGTAGTGGGAAATGCCCGACACCACTCCGCTAAACAGTCGTCGTGTCCGGGCATCGTCTAGACTGCCAAAGCGGAGCGAATCGAGAACAGCGATTGGGCGTGCCCCCATGGTAAAAATGTCGCGGAGGATGCCTCCAACCCCGGTGGCGGCTCCTTGAAATGGCTCAACCGCCGAAGGATGGTTGTGAGATTCAATCTTAAATGCCAACCGTAAGCCATTGCCCACGTCTACCACGCCTGCGTTTTCGCCGGGACCTACCAAAATGCGATCGCCCGTTGTTGGAAACTGCCTTAATAAAGGACGAGAGTTTTTGTAGCAACAATGTTCTGACCACATTACGCCAAACATACCCAGTTCAGCTTTGTTGGGGTGACGGTCTAAGCGTCTGACGATTTCTTCGTATTCATCGGGCTTTAACCCCTCAGCAGCAATTTCATCAGGGGAAAACGGAGCAGAGGAAACAGCAGACATAGAAGCCTCGGCAGACATAAAAGCCTGAAAAACACGACAAGCTTTATTCTAGTGGACAAAACCTCACCCATCTTTCTCTTGGGATATTTGAATGGAGTCGATATGATGGGAACGGCAATTTCTGCCCATTTCACTGTTTAATCCTGAATTTTGCTATGCGTAACCCTGTGCGATCGCCCCTTATCCGCCTGTCTGTGCTCTCGCTAGCAACGGTCGCGTTGTTCGCCCCGCTCCCTGCTGCTGCTCAAACCTCAAACCGTACCTCAACCCGCGTGAGAACATCTGACTACCAAGCCTGTGCCAGCAGTCTGACGGGTGCAGGTATTAGCGAAGCGGATGCAGCAGATGCCTGTGCGGCAGCTCTCTATCCTCAAGATGTGGCTCGCTGTGTGACCCGCATTGATAACGGCACTGAAATTGCTGCTACCGATGCCCTCTCAGGTTGTCGGCAAGTGCGTCGCCCAATCGAGTTAGCGACGTGTGTCAATGATATTGATAACGTGACAACGGGTGCTGAGTCGCTGGTCGTGTTGGATAACTGTCGTCGGAGCTTGCTGCCAACTCGCTTTTCAGCCTGTGTGGTTGGCTTGAGTCGTGAGATTGAATTTGCCCCTGCTGAGGCACTGGAAACCTGCATTGCAGCAGGCGATCGCCCCAGCAACTTACGTCCTAGTTTTATTCCTGTCGGGCAGGAGCCTGTGACGCTACCCATTGACGCGACAGTGCCACCAGCACCAACTCCAGTTGTGCCACCCGCGCAATAGGGATAACGAATAGAGAAGCAAAAGGGTAGAGGAGCGAGTGATCCATCTACCCTTTCACCCCTTTAGCCTCCTCGTGTTTGCCGCAACAATGGATTGCAGTCACGGGCACGATTTCGGATGCTATTGACAGCGCGGCATTGCTCCCAGGCAATCTGATTGACCAACTCCTGTGGTAACTGAGCCTGTTGAGAGAGTGCCCGTGTAAAGAGGCGGATTCCCTGCTCTCCGAGCGATCGCCATTGAGATTCCTGTCCCTGTTGCTTGAGTGCTGCTGCTCGCAACATCAAAATTTGGGCTTTGAGGTAAAGCAAGTCTGGGTTATTGGGGGTTTCCGCCAGGGCGCGATCGACTGCCGCCAGGGCTAAATCAGGCTGACGCAAATCTCGATATCCCAAAGCGATGCCCCGTTGTGCCAGATAGGTGGGTGCAGCGTAGTTTTGTAAGCGAGCGATCGCATCATCGGGGTTAGAGAAGGGCAGGTTTACCGCCAGCATCAGATCCATGTAGCCTCTGACCAGATTTAGCTCTGGATCATTGGGGTCGATCGCCTCTGCCTGGTCTAGCTCATCAAACACCTGTTGCAGTTTGCCTAAAATGGCTGGGGTTCCTGCGATTGTGCCCTGCGTTCTCAAGATGTGCGCCCCCTCTAAAAAGTGACCCACGGCTGTGTAGAGATGTCCTCTGAGGGGATCAGTCTGCATCAGTTGGGCTGCACTTTCACGAGTCTGAGTCGCACTCCGACCCAAAGCAGCCCAGTTTTCATCAACGTATGCCAGAGATGCTCGGAGGGAATGGGCAAGGGGATCATTTGCCGTTGGTTGCCGCAACACATTAGCCGCTTCTAAATAGTTGCCCTGCTCAAACATGGCTCGAAACGCCGCCTCGGTTTGATCGTCGATCGCCCGCGGGTTGTTGCTGCGGAAGGGGTCACCTGCCCAGGCAGGAGCCGTCAACATACTGAGGGCGATCGCCAGACTACCTGTAACAGTCGCAAAGAAGCGTTTTGTGGAGATGGGGTGACGATGGGGGGAATACTGCATAAGGCACACGGATGCAATGAAGTTTTTTACAGTAATGGGAGAAATAACGAAAAATCAGCTGTGGCAGGTTTAGAACAGGCATTCAACCGATATCTGGATGGCTGATGCTGAAAGGGCAACGAAAGCAGGAACGTATGCTCGATCACACTTACAATCTGGGCTTGCGCGAATCAAGATAACACTAACTTTTATACACGTCTACCCAGAAAGGTTCAGAATTGTTTGCAGTGAACTGATGTGCATGACGCGATCGCCCTGTCGAGGTTCCTTTCAGATTCCTCACGGAGCTGAGTAAACTAAAGATCTGTACTTCTCGATGCCGAATGCTCTATCTAAAAAATCTGGTTTATCATCCAGCCGCCACTCCCATTGCCATTTTGAAGTCAATCAACTTAGAACTGGCTCCGCAGCAGATGGGGTTAATTATTGGTCCTAGCGGCTCTGGCAAAAGCACCTTGTTAGAAATTTTGGCAGGGCTTGCCCAGGCAACTTCGGGTACGATTCTCTGGCGCAACCAAGAACTCACCCCCGAACATCTCCAGCAACTTGGGGGTCTGGTATTTCAGTTTCCAGAGCGGCACTTTTGCGGCAACACCATTTTGGATGAACTGCGGTTAGGGCACCCCGAACTCGGCAAAGACCGAATTGAGCGAGCTTTGGAATCAGTCGGTTTGGCGCATTTGCCCCTGAGCACTTCGCCCCGTTCGTTGAGCGGTGGACAACAACGACGATTGGCTCTGGCAGTGCAACTGATTCGTCAGCCCTTTTTGTTGTTGCTCGACGAACCTACTGCCGGATTGGACTGGTCGATGCGCCAGCAACTCGTGAGCCTGTTGGCAAAACTCAAAACCGAGTGGAGTTTGCTCGTGGTGTCTCATGATGCCGGAGAGCTAGCGGCGATCGCTGATTGTGCCTGGACACTCAACCACGGGGAATTGGAGCCTGCCAGTGTAGCGTCATTGGCTCCAAAAGCTTACCCCGTTGTGATTGAGGGAGTAGGGAATGGGGAGTAGGAATAGACAGTGGGGAGTAGAGAGTAGGGAGTAGGGAATGGGGACAGGAAAAGTAGAGGGGGAACTCCCATGACTGATGAACCGCAAGCCCTGCCACAGGCGATCGAAACGTGGCAAACAACATTAAATTGGCAACCCACCAAGTCGCAACAGGCTCAACTTCAAACTCTCTACGAATTAATCCTGGCAGGCAATCGTCAACTCAACCTCACCCGCATCACGGAACCCGACGAATTTTGGGAAAAGCACATCTGGGATTCCCTGCGGGGCATCGTGTCCTGGCAGCCTGAAAAAGAGACAGACTCACCCTCCAGTCAAGAGTTTCCATCTCTGCCTATCTCTGTCTCCGCTCAAGTGATTGACATCGGTACTGGGGGAGGGTTTCCGGGCATCCCCGTAGCGATCGCCCAGCCCAAGTGGCGTGTCACCTTGCTGGACTCAACCCGTAAAAAAATGGCGTTTCTCGATACGGTCATCGCTGCCCTGGGCTTACCCAGTGTGACCACAGTAAGCGATCGCGCCGAATCGCTAGGGCAACACCCGCAACACCGTGCCCACTATGACCTGGCATTAGTTCGGGCGGTTGCTGAAGCACCCGTCTGTGCCGAATATGCTCTTCCTCTGCTGAAACTGGGTGGATTTGCCGTGCTTTATCGGGGGCAGTGGAGTGAGTCAGACACCGACACGCTGAAATCGGCTGTGGCTCACCTGGGAGGGGCGATCGCCCATATCGCCGCATTCACCACTCCCCTCAGTCAGGGCATTCGGCATTGCATCTATCTCCAAAAAACGGCTCGTACTCCCAGTGAGTTTCCCAGGGCGATCGGGGTTCCAGCCAAACAACCGTTGGGGTGAGGAAGAAGAGGGAGTAGGGAGTGAAGTCAATCGTCCATTGTTGGGGATATCGCCTCTATACGTAGACCTGTGATTTGAGCGACCTGTGCTACTGCCATGCCAGTTGATAATAAATTGCGGGCTGTTTGTAGAAGTTGTTCCTCTGCCCTGTCTGCCCGTTGGCGTTCCTGCTCTGCCCGTTGACGTTCCTGTTCTGCCCGTTGACGTTGCAATTCCTCTGGGGTTGGCAGCAGTTCTCCCTCTAACGTTGCCCAGCGTAACCAGATGGCGTCAATTCCTTTGTAGTTGCCCTGCCAACGCTGTAAGCCTAAACCCAAAGCTTCACTCACTAACTGGTCGCGATCGCCCATTACGAGAGGTTTGTACCCCCCCTGTTGAATCGAGAAACCTGCCCAATCCTCCGAGTTGAAAGGGTCGTACCAGAAATATTCTGGCACTCGCATTTGATTCTGATAAATCAGCTTTTTACTGGTCTTATCGGTAGTAGCGGTACTGTCAGACAGCAACTCAATCACAACGTCAGGGGCTTTTCCTTCTTCCCAGACGACCCAACTCTTGCGTTCTCCTTTGGGGACTCCTAACACAACAAAAAAATCTGGCCCCTTAAAGTCTTGATTTCGCAATTGGGCTGAGCTGTAGTAAACAAACATATTGCCACCGACAAAGCCATCTTCTCGCTCAGCCAACCAGGGAGTCAGAGCGTCAATTAACAAATCCATCTGGGCTTTGTGCCGTGCACTTTCCATAGGCACACCATCATCATAGGGAAGCTCTTCCTGCGTGGGGGGAAGCTCAACATAAGGGGCAGATAGGGTGTCTGACATAGCTTTTAACCGATGGAGTCGCCCGCAGCGAATATCTTTTTATAGTACTGGATTGGGCTGAAGGAGTCAGGGAGGCAGGGAGGCAGGGAGGCAGGGAGGCAGGGAGGCAGGGAGTCGGGGAGTCAGGGAGTACTCTGTCACCCCATCACCCCACCACCCCATCACCCCACCACCCCACCACCCCATCACCCCATCACCCCATCACCTGATCGAGGCGTCGTCTGGAATCATCTTCTCCAATGCCGCTTGAACCTCTTGCGTTAACTCCCGCAATGCTTGTTTAGCCGATGGGCGATCGCGCTCATACATCGACCAGCGATCGCTCACAGAAATCGGTTGACCCACAGTTATCTGCACCCGTCTCCAACCCAACCGGGGACGAGCAGGAACGCTATCCCCCTTAATTCGGGCGACCAGGTCAAACATCAGCATTGCCATCTCCGCCAGTCGTTCCACTGAGGGGTTTTTCTGAACATAGGTTTCTGTGACGGCAACAAAGCTTTCAACCAGTCGCATATGGCGCGATCGCATCTCAGCTGCTTCGGCAATCCAGTCAGCCAGTCCCCGGTCAAACGGTGACAACCCAGTCAAATCGGGCAAGTCTTCCCGGTAGATATCCCGCCAACTCGCTTCTTCTACACGGCGACATCGTTCAATCACAGTGCCTTGGGAGGATAATCCAAAATGCTGTTCTGCTGTTTGCAGTGCTCGGTCTAAGACGATGTGTAGCCGTTCGTCAAACCTACCTGTTGGGTTGTCTGGAATAGTCTCGACACGATGTGTAAAGCGTCGATAAAACTGCTCCATTTGAGTTAGCAAATGCTCACCCAACTGACAAATCCGCTGATAGCATTGCTGAGCTACATCAGGCGAAGTCGTTGAGGCGATCGCCTGCACAGGTAAGCCCGTATCCGCCTCCAACTGGCTCAGCAACCGATCTAGATTTGCCCAGGGTGGATTTACATAGTGGTATTGAACACCGATCGGCACCACGATTACAGGTTCTGTGCGCTTTTCCTTGACCAGATCTTGAACGCACCAGAAACTGAGTTGGGCTAACCCCGGTTCTAGTGGGCTGACAGTTTCGCTGTGTCCGTTGGTCTGCCCTTCTGGAGCCATCGCAAAGGGTAGCTTGCCATCCGTCAGTAGTTTGCGGGTGGCTCGCACTGCTGAGCGATCGAGTTGCTTCCCGCGATGCATTGGAACCCCACCTAACCGGGACAGCAACCAACCCAACCAGTTGCCTCCCCACAACGTCATGCCGCGATCGTACATGTAATGGGCATGGAGGGGATATTGCAGCGCAATTCCCTTTTGACGAGCCGCTCGCGGAACCGCACGAGAGCACAAAAACATCAAACTCAACGGATCATCCACTTCGACATGGCGAAACGCCATAACCAAGCGAATCTTACCTGTCTGAAACTGTTGATACAGGTCAGCCAATCCCTCTGCATTCGTGACATCGACCTGGGCAATGCCTGCTGGAAGCCACGATCGCAACCTTACCCGCATCACAATCGGCAACAGCCAGTGGGCAACCCTCAACACGAGTGGATTGAAGCGTTCGGGAATAAACTCCAGGGGAGGTTGAGCACGCTGACGAGAATGGGACAAGGTATGGCTCCGATGAGAAGTCAGTGGTGAGTGGTCAATGGTCAATGGTTAATGGTCAATGGTCAATGGTCAATGGTTAGTGGTTAGTGGTCAGTGGTTAGTGGTTAATGGTCAATGGTTAATGGTCAGTGGTTAATGGTCAGTGGTTAATGGTCAATGGTCAATGGTCAGTGGTTAATGGTTAGTGGTTAATGGTCAATGGTTAATGGTCAATGGTCAATTGCCCACAGTCCTACCTATCCTAGCGTTCAGGAATGCTTTAACTTAAGGTCGTGGGGAGTCGCGATCGCCACACAACCTTCCCTTAAACCGCTGAGGTCATAGTAGGTGACAGGTGCCGTTCTAACCAGTTTTCTAAATCTGCCAGTACTTGCTGACGATCTAAATCATCAAAGATTTCGTGATACGTGTCGGGATACTCGTGCTGCTCTTTATCCAGACATCCCGCATTTTGAAAAAATCGTCGTCCGCCATCGGGCAAGGCAACGCGATCGCTTCCTCCCAACAAGATAAGCAACGGCAACTGCCAATCTGCTGCGTGAGCTTGAATCCAGGCTACTGTCGCCAAAAACTCGCTGCCAAACCGAGCCGTGACCTGAGAATGGCGCAGTGGATCTTTGCGATAACCCTCAACGATCGCCAGATCGCGTGCCCCCGTATCG
Source organism: Oscillatoria sp. FACHB-1407 (assembly GCF_014697545.1). Taxonomy (GTDB): domain Bacteria; phylum Cyanobacteriota; class Cyanobacteriia; order Elainellales; family Elainellaceae; genus FACHB-1407. The sequence continues at coordinate 21,196 of NZ_JACJSA010000005.1, forward strand.
GAATCCAACCCAGTGCTGAGGCTAAACCGAGGATACACATTCGACAACAACTGCCCGATCCACACTTTGATCGGTGAAACCCCGGTTGAGCCAATAATGGGAGCCGAAATGATGACTCCTTGCAGGGTTTTCGCCTCTTCAAGACAGCGCAACCCATAGTCGAGCACCACGACTGCCCCAACGCTGTGTCCCAACAAAAATACAGGGCTATCTGGCTCCTGGCTCCTGACCCACTGCAAAAACAATCGCAAATCTTCCCGAAATTCCGACCAGGCGTTGATATACCCGCGTTGGCCGGGCGATCGCCCATTGCCCCGCGCATCATAGGTATATACTGCATAGCCTTTCGGCACTAATGCCTTGACCACATTGCCAAACAGTCCGCTGTGCCCACCCATGCCGTGGATAGCGACTAATACGGCTCGTATGGGTGTCTCCGGTCGCCAGAACTGGTAATACAAACGGAGGTCATCGCTGCTCTGAAAGGTGCCTTCCTGATGGTGCATTGGGAAATCTACGATTGATCGAAGTAATGAATTATGTCCACCATAGCTTCTATCGCCCGTCACTCAGAGAATCTGCAACCTTTCGAAGAAATAGTGATGAAGCACTATCTCGCAACATAAATGACCTGAGCCGTTCCCAAAATCTCGTTGCGTCGAATCCAGTTATGGCTCGTTTCGACAGCGTGCTTGCTGACCAAATCTACTTTGCGCCCCAACATATCCTCCAACTCGTACTTCATCTTTACTAAGGTCAATAACCCGCGTTTCGCATCTGAAGCAAAAGTAATTAGAACATCAATATCGCTGTCAGGGCGAAAATCGTCTCGGAGGACAGAACCAAACAGAGCAAGCTCACTCACCTTCCAACGTTGGCAGAATGCAACGAGCTTGTCTTCAGGAAGTTGAATGTTGAGCGTGAGCATGATTTAGCCTCCCAAATTAGCAGGTGGTTCAGCTATTCTGCCTTTATCTTATGCCTTGGCTCGATTTACTAGAGCAAGAGGCTATAACAGAGTCAGCAGAAAATAGGGATGAGAGAATATGGCGCGAGATGAAGCCTTCGCCACCATCCTTAATACTTTGCACCGTCTAGAGCCTGTGCGTATGATGGAGAAAATTCTTTAAGCAGTTGATATATGTTTGGCAAAAAGCCCCCCTCTGAGCCATCGAAATCGCAACCTCCAAATCAATCGCAAAGCCTTAGTAATGTGTCGCTCACAGGCGGCATGGTGCAACTGGGGCAGGCGGGTGGAAACCTTCAGCAAAACCAGAGTGGAGCGTTGCAAACTGAGCAGCAAGGGATTACCGCAACAGAGGTAGTGACGCTGTTGGAGCAGTTGGAAGCTGCAATCAAAGGATCTGCACTCAGTTCGGCTCAACAAGAAGAATTGCTCGACTATCTGCGACCTGCAAAACGGGAAGCAAGTAAGGAAACCCCCCAAAAGGAGTTAGTGGGGCAAAACTTGAAGCAGGTGAGTGAGACGATGAAAACGCTGAAAGACACCACCGAGGCAGGGAAAAGCTTGTGGCAGACTGGAGCCGAAATCTTTAAGACGGTTGCACCCTGGATTGGCGTTGCTGCTGCATTTTTTGAGCTTTGATACTGATTGGAACTCAGATCTCCGACTTCAGATCTGCGACTTCTTGAAGAAGTCGCAGATCTACTCAGAACAGGCATAGAGCATGGCTTCTCAAGATCAAAACATTGATGGCAGCAGCATTGAGAATAGTGCTATTCAACTGTCTCAAGCCGGACAAAATGCCGTTAGTTTTCAAAATAGTCACGATAACCAAGTCACGATCACTAATGTCGTCCGATTCTTTGGTCGGGGTGCATCTCCCTCAGTGGATTGGGATTGGGCACAGCGACTGCTGAAAGATAAGCAATTACCCGACATCCGCGAACGGCTCACCGATATGCTGGGACGCGATCGCACCCTCATGCAGATCTCGTTAGACGAGCAGTTATCGTGGGTGGGGCGTTCCCCGTTGCAAGCGAACCAGCGTTTACAGGTGCAGGGCAAAGATCAAGGCATTCTCAATTGGCAACAGATGTTGATTGAAACCTTTGGGCGGGAGGATGTCGGCGGCAAGTTATTGATTTTGGGGACACCCGGAGCCGGAAAAACCACCGCCTTGCTCAGTCTGGCAGAGCAACTGATTTGTGGAGCGATCGCCCAACCGAAAACGGTGATTCCGGTGATCTTTGAACTCTCAACCTGGCGAGACGGCAAAAGCATCAAGGATTGGTTGATTGAGCAGCTTTATGATGTGCATGGGGGCGATCGCAAAGCCAAACGCTATGAGCAATGGCTAGAGCAGCAGGTGTTATTGCCCTTGATGGATGGCTTGGATGAATTGGGCTTAGAGCGGCAAAAACAATGCACATTGAAACTGAATGAGTTTGCCCGCCATTACCCACAACTGGTGGTGTGTTGCCGAGTTAAGGAGTTTGCTCAAGCCAACGTCAAACTCGATAATTTGAGGGGTTCGGTGTGTCTGGAGCCATTGTCGGATGAGCAAATTCAAGACTATCTAAACCGCGTTGATCGGCTGCAACTCTGGTCAACGATTCAAGCAACCCCAGTTTTGCAAGCGTTGCTCAAACCCGATGAAGAAGGCGATCCAGGCTTGTTGCGGGTGCCGCTGTTTCTCACGTTGGTTGCCAGTGTGTATGATGCCCAGTACCCCTTTCAAACGAAGGAAGAATTGCTCGATCAGTATGTCGATCGCCAGTTGTCGCTGGATGTGCGGCAGAGCGATCGCCGCAAAGAAACCGACCGGAAACAGTGGGAATATAAAACCCCTGCTCAGGAACCCGATCGCCGACAAACCCTGAAGACCTTGCAGTGGATCGCCCGACAACTCCAAAAAGACAACGCTGTAGAATTGCTAATCGAACGCATCCAACCCCGTTGGCTAGAGAAACCCCAGGCACGACGACACTATCGGCTGATTTTTGGGCTGATTGTTGGGCTGATTGTTGGGCTGATTGTTGGGCTGATTGTTGGGCTGATTGTTGGGCTGATTGTTGGGCTGATTTTTGGGCTGATTGTTGGGCTGATTTTTGGGCTGGATGATATTGCACCTGTTGAGGCATTTAAAATTTCAATGTCGCGCGACGCGCGACGAGAAATTTTTGCCAGTTTGAAACAATATTTGATTGGTGGGCTGATTGGTGGGCTGATTGTTGGGCTGATTTTTGGGCTGATTTTTGGGCTGATTTTTGGGCTGAAGCAAGATTTGCAACTGCGATCGCGTCCTAACCAGGGCATCTGGAACTCATTGCAAAGTATGCTGTGGATCACGGTCTTCAGCTACCTCCCTGGCATTGTTTTTACGTTTGGGATCACAGAACTGCCTCGCATTGTTGCCGCAGGAGTTGAGCAAGGAGACCGTGCAGGAACGATTCTTGATGCGCTCTGGGTCGCCTTTCCACCCTTTTTAGTCACAGGCATCTTTGGGGCGTTACTCTTTGGCTTTGCGGGAGGAGGTGGGGTTGCCTGTGTTCAGCATCTTTGTCTGCGCTTTGTCCTCTGGCAGAGCGGCATCGCTCCCTGGAATCTGGCGCGGTTTCTCAATTACTGTGTCGAGCGGCGTTTGCTGTATCGGGTGGGGGGTCGCTATCGCTTCTTGCACCGTGAGTTGCTCGACCACTTTGCAGCTACGTTGTGAGTTCCGATGGGTTCATCCTCAATTTGTCAGCGAATACTAAAAATTAGGAGGGAAATTTCCTGAGCACTTATTCAGATGACTCCGCTATTGCCAATCTGTATGAAGAAATTGGTAATCTCGTTGTTCGCTTCCCATTACTACAATGCGAGGAGTGTGCCAGTACGCTTAAACAATGGCTTAAACAACGTGGAATCTCCGGAAAACTCTGGCGACTGACAACTCGCTATGATGGGGAAGACTTCATTCTTAGCGATCGCCTTGAACAGAAGGGGTGCTTCGAAGCAATAACCGAAAATGGTGTCCATTATGGAGTTGAGGTGTATGGAAAAATATTTGACAACCTTTCCAGGCATGGGCTCTTGCTAGACGATTGGGTTAAGGATTTTACATCTCTGTCTAATGAATTTAATGTCGAAGCAATTGAAGAATTCTAAAGGTTTTAGAAATGGAGATAGCTGAATCATGAGCACATTATTTGACTTACTTAAGAAAATAAAAACTAAGCCAGGACTATATATAGGAACTGCCTCTATCACCCATTTGCGGATGTTTATCATCGGTTATCAATTTGCTCGATCAGAAATAGGAATTGCCAATACCGATGCTGAAAGTGATTTTTATAAAAACTTTCAGCCGTGGTTACAGAATCGCCTATCTATCCGCACTGTAAATGCCTGGGACAAAATTATTTTGCTGACGTGCATTGATGAAAAAGCTGCGTTTGATTACTTCTTCCAGCTTCTAGAAGATTTTCTTCAGCGCGATAAAAGTCAGGACGTTGACCCCATCTTGGCAGAATCGTCCTCTAAGGACGCCGAGCAGGCTGCATAGACGGAACGTTAGAATTGAGGTGACCAAATCACTATCGCCCCCCGATTGTGACCTTTTGTCGAAGGAGTCGGGATATGCGTCAATCAACAATTCAAGGCATTGCGTTAGGAGTTGCGATCGCCTTACCATTGCTTTCTGCGATCGCATCACCTGCCCTAGCCCTGTCAATTTCCCCGCAAGCCCTATCTCAAATTAACGCTGCGCTCAGCTTCCCCAACGCATCACAGCGGTTCTTCAACGAAGGACAGCAGCAATTGGAGCGAGAGATTGAGCAATTGAGAGATGCCCCTGCGGATGCGTCTGATCCCCTGCTGATTGACGAAGACCTACCCGAAACCCTGGAGCAGCAGCGTTTACAGCTTGAACAGTCCAATGGGCGATCGCAGGATCGGACAGCACCTCCACAGTAATCGCAGAGAACAGAGCTGACTGACAAATCTTTTAAGCTTGGCGATTGAAATCGCAGTTATGGGAGCAAAACTCGCGGCTCGACTGAGCATCGCCGAACGTCCGACGCGGGTTACAGAAAGCCTGGATGTATCTAGTTCGATTGGATAGGCGCGAATTTGATTCGCCAGTCACAGCACAGAATATCAAGGGTTTCAGGAGTTTTGTCAGTCCATCAGGAGACAGAGATGTGATGGCTGCATCTATTCATCCGAGAACGGCTCTAGATTGGGTAGTTGTACTTATTTAATTCTTCTCATAAACTTTTGTAAAATAACTTAAACCAATCTTGTGAGTCTTCTTAGGAAATCTCATAATTGGGGCGTTATTCAATCGTGTTTACCCAGAAGCTAAATTCGTCTCTAACTTGGGGTTAAAGGCGTTTAAACTGATATTTTGAGAAGAGTTAGGAGCGATCGCAACAATGGGCGTTATTCAAAAATTAATCGGTGGCATTTTTGCATTTTTAGGTGGATTCTTAAAAGGTCTGTTGGGAATCGTTGGAATTGGTAAAAAGTCCGAATACTTTCTTGAGTTAGAAGATGCAAGTTCTAAATCAGAAACTAAGGCTGTTGCCCCTGCTCCAGCAAAGCCAGAACCTGCCAAAGTTGAGCCTGTCAAAGCAGTGACTCCTCCGCAACCCGCTCCATCAGAGCCTGTTAAAGCGGAGCCTGTCAAAGCAGAATCCCTCAATGGCAAGACTTCAGCGGCTCCGGCTTCTAACACACCGCCAACCTTTGCTCCCAATTTTCTGACAACGGCATCTAGCAACGGTCGTCGTCGTCCAGGTCCAAGCTTAAACCGCTATATGGACATGGCGAGACAGGTCAAGCCTTCCGCTTAATTAGTTTTGAGTGTGTCATAGCCGTTTGAGTGATAGAGCCGATCCAAAACAGTGTTTCAACTGTTTGTATTAGCTCTATTTTTTTGTAGCCAAAAAGCAAAAACCTCAAGCCTATCTCACGCAAATACTGCACCTCAGAATCCAAAATTTAAACCCCAAAATCTAAAATCCAAACCGATGTAACGCCACAACGGTATTCTTCAATACAGAGCAAATTGAGCATCTGCGTCTGAATAACGAAAGTCTCTGGTATTGCTGGCGTGGCTGAACCAATTCTTGAACTGCTGGATTCAACGCGGCTGTTGTTTGATTTGCAACGAGGCAACGAAATTGCTCAGCGTTTGGGGGGTTGTCTAGACCCGGAGGCGATCGCTCGTCAGGTCACCCAGGGGTTAGTTGCCCAATTTGGCTGCGCTTTTGCCCGCATCTGGCTCGTGGAACCCGATCGCACTGCCCTGCGGCTCGTTGCCTCATCGGGGATGTATACCCGCACCGATGGCTTTTTTAGCAGAGTGCCCATGGGCGCGTTTAAGGTGGGCAAGATTGCTCAGAACCGGGTGTCCTTCCTCAGCAACAACCTGCCCGAAGAACCCTGGGTCAAAGACCGGGAGTGGGCGATCGCCAATCATATTCGGGGCTTTGCTGGATATCCACTAGAAGTGAGCGATCGCGTGGTGGGTGTGCTGGCACTGTTTAGCCAAAACCCAATGGCTCCGGAATTTTTGGAGGTGCTGCGCAATCTCTGTACAACGGTTACGGTGGCACTCGACATTGCGTTGCGCTACCAGCAAGAGCAACAATCCTGGCGATCGACCCAACCGACACTAACCGCCAATCCACCCCTATCCGATCAGATTGCTACCGTTCTCAGTGCAGCCCGTCTAACGTTGGTCGGAACAGAGCAAACCTTACCGATCTCGATCAGTCATGTATTTCTACGAACGGCAGAAGTTTTACACCGACTGAATTGCATTTACTGTCGGCTGACCTATGGCACCGATGCAGTGACGATGGAGGCAATTATTCCTGCACCAGAAACATCCATTCAGCTTGACGATTGGATTCACTCTGCCTTTGGAGAACTTGTCTTCACAGCCTCCTGTTTGGGGGGAGTATTACAGACGCAGTTGGGAACCAATCAAAAGGTGATTCAAATTCTGTTGAAATTGCCTTATAGTCGCCATCCCACCACAACTGGCATTTGCATTCAATGTCGATCGCCCGTCCTGCAACTGGCATTTACCCAGCTTGCCTACAAAGCGGGTTTCACCCTGTGCAGCCTACCCAGCGCAACCGTCCCCCTGTTAACTGATGATGCTGAATTGTTGTCTACCGCTCAGTACGTTTTGTGGGTCAACACCACTCAACAACCCGTACCGGATGGGATTCACGCCAGGTTAGATCTCGACATTAGCCCCGATCAACTGCGAGAAGCCATGGCTACCGTGCTGAAAGGGCAGCGATGGAACATTGAGGTACCTCCAAAAGCTGTGATGTTGTCGGAGCGCGAACAGGAAATTCTATCCCTGTTGGCACAAGGACTGCGCGATCGCGACATTGCCAATACGATTTTGATCAGCGAGAGCACGGTGAAATTTCACATGAATAACGTGCTGACCAAGCTCAAAGCCCGGACTCGGTATCAAGCACTCGCTCTGGCGATCGCTCAGGGGTGGTTGCCCAACCCACCCTTACAGAAATAACTCACTGCCCATCAGAGATTAAGAATTCGGGATACGATTCTTGGGGCAAATGTAGGAGACGTAGGGGTAGGTTTTGCCCTGATACTGGGGAGGCTTTCTGACTCCCCTCCGCCCCATCGAATGTGGCTACGGCTGACGCTACACATCTGACCCCTCCCACACCTCCCCTTGGCAGGCTACTGTGTATATACAAGTCCTCTCAGCCCCCTAAATCCCCCAAAATTGGGGGACTTTGAGTTCTCCCAAACCTCTTATCACTACTAAACGACACCCGAACTTGGAACCGATGCGAAGCGCGCCTTTGGGTTAACTCATGGTATTAGCGGCGATTCTGCACTAACTGTTGCAACGACAACTCGATCGCAGTTCTGCGGACGGCATCACTCAATTGTTGGAGCAACATTTCCCAATGCACATCCGTTAAATTGGGCAACACCAAATGAGCTTTACCAACCCGTTCGTTGGGGCCTAACCCGATCGCCCACATTCCTGCACTGAGAGCCGCTTCGATGCCAGAGGCAGCATCTTCAACGACGATACAGTGACCAGGAGCTAAATCGAGTTGTTGCGCCGCATAGAGAAACACATCAGGGGCAGGTTTTGACTTCGCCACACTATAACCATCGGCGATCGCCTGAATGTGGTGGGCAATGCCTAATCGCTCAATCACTTCTCGTGCATTTTTGCTAGCAGAACCCAGTGCCACTCGAATTCCAACCGCATTCAACTCAGTTAACAACTGGTTGACACCCGGTAACAGGTGGTCAGGCGTGATCGTACGAATCAGTTCCAGATAATACTGGTTTTTGCGGGTCATCATTTCCTGCAATTCGTCTTCACTCACCGACCGTCCATTCAGTAGCCGCAACAACGAGTCGCGTCGAGAAACCCCCCGCAACGCCTCATTGGCTGTGCGATCGAAAGGTAGATTTTCCTCATCGGCAAGGCGTTTCCAACCGAGGTAGTGGAACTCGGAGGTATCGGTAAGAACTCCATCCAGGTCAAAGATCACACCTTGAATGGGTAACCGCCCTGGTTGGGTATTGGGCACCGTAAATGGCACCCGGGCAGGACGCAAGTCAAACTCATAGGGTTGTCCCTGCCAGATCAACTTAAAGTGCAGGCGCGTCCAATGGGTTGGCAGATGGGGGGTTGCCACAGGACCACTCTTGGTCAGGCGCACCCCACCAAACCCAAAGACGACTGCTTGCCACACCCCCCCCGTTGACGCAGCATGAATGCCTTCCGCTGCATTGCCCCGTACATCTGCCAGATCCACCAGAACAGAGCGCATAAAGTGTTCGTATGCCTCGTCCGGTTTGCCCATCTCACAGGCGAGAATGGCATGAACTGGAGGACCTAACGACGAACCGTAGGTGTGATCTGTGCGGGGAACGTAGTAGTCCCAGTTTGTTTGCAGAATTTGGCGATCGTAGTGAACGGCTCCATCGCCAAACACGCCATCCCGCAGCATATACAGCAGCATGATTACATCTGCTTGCTTGAGCACCTGCCGTTCCTTGGCTCCTTCAATTCCCAGGATTGCTTGCATCGATCGCGTGCGAGGCTCGTACTCCGCCAGATCAATGTCTTCCCGTGCAAAAAAGCCCTCAAACTGTTCAATCAATCCTGTCACCAAATCGGTTGGCACCCACAAATGGCGAATCATATCCCGCCAATGCTGGAGGCGATCGCCCGTCAGATCGAGTTGCTGTTCTAGTGTTGCTGCATGAGCCGGATCAACCTGCCGCAACCATTCCAGCGTCTCGAACGCAATCTGCAAGTGCCACTGCACCATGCGATTCGTAAAGGCATTGTTATCAACCTGTTCGTGATATTCGTCAGGACCAATCACATTGCGAATTTCAAAGCGTTGATGGGATGGGTTCCATTCAGCACGACTCCCCCAAAACACGGCCGTATCAAGAATGATTTCTGCGCCGTACATCCGCATCCACGCATCATCTCCAGTGACATGCCAGTAGTGCCAGATAGCGTAGGCAATGTCAGTGTTGATGTGTAGCTCAATGTCACCACACCAGATGCGCACCAACCCCTTGCCATCGGGTCCAGGCACCCAGGTTGGGGTCACTTCATCGCCTGTCTCAGCACTCTCCCAGGCATACATCGCCCCTTCGTAGCCCTGTGTCTGTGCCTTCCGGCGTGCTCCTGGTAGGCTGTGATAGCGGTAGGTCAGCAAATTTCGGGCTAGGGCGGGTTGAGTCAGGTTGAGACAGGGCAACAAAAAGATTTCTGTATCCCAAAAGATGTGCCCCCGATAGGCAAACCCAGAGAGCGTTTTAGCAGGAATGCTGACGCGATCGTCGTGGCGAGGAGCCGCTGATAACAGTTGAAACAGGTTATAGCGAATAGCGAGTTGGGCGGTAGGATCACCCTCAATTACGACATCATTGATCTCCCAAACCTTTGCCCAAGCCGTGATGTGGCTTGCCAACAAAATAGCGTATCCCGGCAGGTGATTGAGTTTATCGAGTGCTGCATCGAAGGGAACTCGGTTATCGCGAGACGTAAACACGGTGACGAGTTTTTCGAGTGTGACAGACTGCCCCACCTGCATTTCAAACTGGGTTACAAGCGTGGGGAAGCCCTGAAAGGCGATCGCCCTTGTCTCAAGCTGTTCTACCCCAACTACACTTAACTGAGCCGCCATACCCACCTCGTGTTTAGAGTGGCGACTGCGGACGTGTAAACCAATGGCGTAACCGCGACCCATCTGGTTGAGCGATTCCCAGTGCATCAACCCTTGATTGTCTGGATATCCATTCAAACTGGTATGAATTTCGATCGCCCCAGCATAATTCACTGAGGTGATCTGACAACGCAATGCTAAAACATGTTGGTCGGCTAAACTGACAAATCGCTCAAAGGTAAGTTCGATAATATGCCCGGCGGGACTGCGCCAACGCACCCAGCGATTGAGAATACCCCGTCGCAGATCCAGCGATCGCTGATAACTCAAAACGTCGCCCTGATCCAACCGGAAGCGATCGCCCCCAATCATGATGACCAGTGCCAACCAATCGGGACAGTTTGCCAGTTCAGTGGTTACCAAGGGCGCATCATCATAAATTCCATTGATCAGAGTGGCCGGACAGGCTCCCGGATACCCTTCTTCAAAGGCACCCCGTGTCCCTAAATAGCCATTGCCAAGTGTGAAAACAGTCTCTTTGTGGTGTAGCTGAGTTGAGTTGAATGTTGATTCAGCCGTTTCGATAACAGTCCAATCAGTGTCGTACATTGAGGTTGTGGCGAAATTACAAGTGTGGCGAAATTACAAAGGAACAAAGCAGCAGAGTGAAATGAATTAAAACGGCTCCAATTATGAAATCAGGAACGTGATTGTATGACCTTTTTTGGTGTATTGAGAACAGATCTCTAAAAGAGGATTTGCTTCAAATAGTAAGGAAGCCTTTTACAGAATAAATACGCAGATCTACAGAACTTTATGGGCATTGAATAGGTTCAAATCTGTATAAACTCTGAAGAGGTTAGACCTGGCGAAAATATCTACATCTGCTCAAAGCAAAGCGATCGCAATGAAAGATTTACGAGCCGCTTATGACGAATTAATGTAAATACTGACTCAACAATGGACAATGATAACCATTGTCATTCAAGTTAGAAGATTTAGAATCCTTCTATTTACCTCGTTGCAGTCAAGTCATTTTGAGTTGTAGAGCACCTGCCAGTATAACAATTTCGGAATTCCACCGATTATTGTGACGATTCCTGCGACCCATCGCAAAGATGTGGAAAAAAGACGTTGTTTTTTGCTAAAAAAGTATAGGAAGCCTTAACGATTTGAAAGATATAGCTTTGATCAGAAAGCTTCAGGCAAAGACAATGGCTCAACCCCGGATGCTGCGAAAGCTGCCTGACTCGCCTCCGCCCCATTGAATGTGGCTACGGCTATATTACGTGGGTCACCCATCTCGCTGATCTTGAGGATGAATGAGTCACGAGCAGGATGCTCGCACTGGTTTAAACGATTCACCTGAAAGGAGTGTGAGCGTCTCGCTCACGTCTGTGTCAAAATAATCATTCCTCTATTTAGCAACGCCAAAAAATTAAGGGTTAGACGAACCGACGCAGATCGCTAAACCCGCTCATATAGCAGTCCTATCTGATTTGTGAAAAAGGTGATTTGTGAAAGTGCCCGCCCGATGGGCGGGCACTTTCACAAATCATTTAGGGTTGCTATACAAGCGTTCGCATTTGCACTGGAACCCACTTAAATCGGTATAAATCGAAGTTTACCTTGCATGTTAAGAGAAGGTGGCAGATTCAGGAATTGTCACCGAAATCTGTGTAGACATGTGATCGGCACCCATCTCCACGCCGAGTGACTCTAACCTCCATGAAGCCTCAATTTTTTGCTCCCTCTGTTGCGCTTTCCTTGTTATTGCTCTTGGGGGCGAACCAATCCGCATCTGCTACGACAGGAGACCGTTCCTTCTCTGAGATAGCTCCCTCTGCTGCGTTACCCCATGTGACGTCCTCTGATCCCTTATCTGATCAAGCATTGCAACTGGCACAGGGACAACCAGAATTAGCCTCTGAGTTATTTAACCGGGCGATCGCCCAGGCAGAGGCAATTCCCGATCGCGCCACTCAAGTTAGAACGCTGTCCACCATTGCAGTTCGTTTAACCGAGGCAGGAGAAACCCAACAGGCGATCGCATCCTTCAATCGTGCCTTTCAACTGGCTCAGGACAACAGACGCGAGATGTATGAGTCCGTTTATGGTGAGGTTTTGCGAGATATTCTGGCTCAAATGGCGCAAGCTGGGTTTACCGATCGAGCGTTGCAGCTTGTCCCAACCTTACCCAATGACTTTCATAAGGCTGAGGCACTGAATGCGATCGCCGTTGCATTAATCGACCGAGGCGAAACTGAGCCAGCAAAACGGTTGTTGTTGGAGGCGTTGCAGCGGGCGAGAGGCATCACAGGTGATTATGCCTATGAATCAAACGGCAGTTGCGCCAACTACAAGTTTGAAGTGATGTCGCGAATTGCAGTGAATCTGAATCTGGTCGCTGATCTGGATCGAGCATTAGAAGTTGCCAAAAGCATTACTGGATGCACCTCAGCATCGGGTGAGGGTGGACAAAACTATCAAGCCTCAGCCTTCATCGGCATCCTGGAGCGATTGACCACGGTTGAGCAGGTCGAGCAAGCCTGGGATAACGCACAAGCCATCTCCTCGATTTCAGAGAAAAGCGAGATATGGTCAGCGATCGCTACCAAATTCATTGATATGGGAGAACCACCGCAGGCAGTGATGATCGCCCGACAGTTAGCCGAGGATATTCCCCCCGTTTCATCCATTGAATCTGACGCTGAATTGCGGATGTATTGGGCACGCGAAGGAGCATTGCAGACGATTGGGATAAATCTGGCAGTACAGCAACAGTTTGACGCGGCTTTCCAGGTTACTGCTTATATGGTGGAACCTGCGCCACCCCAACCCGGCACATCCTTTGCCTACAGCCTCAGTGCTGCCTCAAAAGCTGAGGTCTTAAGTGGAATTGCTTATCACTATGCGATCGCCGGACGAGTAGCAGATGCTCTTGAGGTGGTGAATTCCATCTCTAACAATCGAGTTAAAACCCTTGCCCAACTGGCGATCGCCCAGCAACTCCAGGAAGCAGGCGATCAGGAACAAGCCTCCCAGATATTGCAGCAGGTGTCCATTCCACAACCCGCTGCCGATGATTATGAGGGGAATGCATTTCTGGCTCAAATCGCCCTGAGGTTTACTGCGCTTGGGCGGATGGATCGGGCAATGCAACTCGTGGAATTGGTGCCAGATCGTTTCTTAAAAGACCATACTTTAAGGGGCATGATTGAAGTATTGGCAAGGCAGAATCAGATTGATACCGCTTTAGCCCTGACCGATCGGCTCAGTGACACCGCAGTAAAAGGGAGTGCTCAATCCACAATTGCAGTTGAATTAGCTCGCTCAGGGCAGCTAGAACGAGCACTGGCAATTGCTGGATCAATTGATCATGCTCCCATCCGCAAATTGACTTACCACGACATTGCCAACCACCTGTTGGCGACAGAACAAGTCGAGCAGGCATTGCACGTTGCACTGTTGGAACCGACACCAGAGTATGTGCAACCTGCCCAAGATACCTTGCTCGCTACGATCGCCGTTCCTCTAGTTCTAACGGGGCAACTCACGCAGGCAATGCAAGCTGTTGAGGCGATCGCAGATGATCAACTGCAAACTGAGACATTAGCGGCGATCGCCGCTGTCCTGCCCCGATAGACCCTGGCATATGCGAGGTGCTGAAGTCCAGGTAAGGGGTTGAATACCGTTTCTATCTCTCTTTAATCACATTAGGCAGAAATTATAGCAGTACTCACTAAGGTTAGAACGGGGTGCAGGGGTGGAACCCCTGGCTGGGGCGCAGCCCTCACACCCCCTTATGTCCTAATGCATATGCGTAGGGCTATATTTTGTCAAAATTCTTCTGGCTTCTAGCCAGGAATGCACACAGGGAGGCTCTGCCTTCTGAAGCCATGGTTGGAGGCAGAGCCTCTGTCACTCCATTTCCAGGCAGGAGCTTGGAAACGAGGTTTGTCTGGAATTTGTTTGCAGAGAGAGTGACAGAAGAGAGATGAGTCTCAACGTTAATCCTTCGGAGCGGTTTAGGAGCGGTTTCAGATCGCCCCTCTCGTTAACGTAGATCCATGTTCAAATCTTGTCCCTCTATATCCTCTTCAGGACAACAACAATGGCTCAGTATCGACATCATTTACCGCAATTATCGAATGATATTTTTCTGACGGATGGTGGTCTTGAAACCACACTTATTTTTCTTGAAGGACTAAACTTACCTGACTTCGCCGCTTTTGATTTATTAAGACATCCTGCGGGTTATCAATCACTCCAAAAATACTTTCGCACCTATGCCAATCTGGCTCAAACGTATCAAGTTGGTTTAATTTTAGAGAGTGCAACGTGGCGTGCCAGTTCTGACTGGGGTACAAAACTGGGATATTCTCCAGCCATCTTAGCGGAGATGAATCGCAGAGCGATCGCCCTTTTGCATAGCATCCGTCAGGAATATGAAACAGAACAGTGCCGCATTGTGATCAGCGGATGCGTTGGTCCCCGTGGCGATGGTTATGTTCCGGCAGAAGTAATGACGGTAAATGCAGCGGAAAATTATCACCGCAATCAAATTGCCATCTTCCGTGATGCTGATGCTGACTTAGTGACTGCCATTACCATGAACTACGTCCAGGAGGCGATCGGGATTACTCGTGCGGCTCAATCTTTGGGAATGCCAGTTGTGATTTCCTTTACGGTGGAAACCAATGGCAAGCTACCCACAGGGCAACCTTTAAGCGAGGCGATCGCACAAGTCGATGCAGCGACCGATAGTGGACCTGCCTACTACATGATCAACTGTGCCCATCCTACTCATTTTGCTGATGTGCTTGCCGATGGAGGTTCCTGGTTAGAGCGCATTCGTGGCATTCGTGCCAACGCATCCGTTAAAAGCCATGCCGAACTGAATGAGTCAGACACTCTGGATGAGGGTAACCCAGAGGAATTTGGCAGTCAATATCGTGAACTGCGCCAGCAGTTTCCTCACTTCACTGTGTTGGGAGGATGCTGCGGTACAGACGATCGCCATATTAAAGCAATTTGTCAGGCTTGCCTGCCCGTCCTGGGAAGCCACCTCTTAAGTGGAAAGCGACTGATCAATTCAGAGCCAATTTATTTCATGCCTTCCGCTAACTACAGCAATCCTGCTTGATGTTTAAACGGGGTGCAAAATCTTGATTTGCCTCCAACCCCGCTTAAATCGGTCAGGACTTATACACTTTTAAGGCTACGGTGTATATAGTAAGTCCTCTCAGGCCCCTAAATCTCAAAATTTTGGAGGACTTTGAGCCTTTGTCAGGGGGGCTTGACGGGTGCATCTAGTGATTGCGGGACTGAACCCGGTGAATGAATCCGCGACTATTGGAGCGAAGTCCGCCTACAAGGTTTGGGGGATCTAACGACGTAAGTCGTGTCGGTATAAGACTAGATTACGAAATGGTACAGCTACGCATTAAAGCTATGGAAATCATTGACTTTGTCCTCGTACAGAGCAAAAGTGATTAAAATAAAACATTGCCATCCTTAATAGATGGCATTTTTGGTCTAGCTGTATCCAGTCGTATCATGTCCTCAACCCTGGACATCCGGTTATTAGGGGGGTTTTCTCTTGCCTATGGCGATCGCCCCATTCCAGGCATCACCACATCGCGATCGCAGGCGTTGCTGGCGTGTCTCGTTTTACACCGTCATACCCCCCAACCTCGACAGCGGCTCGCCTTTTACCTTTGGGCAGACTCAACCGATACCCAGGCTCGTAGCAATCTTCGTAAAGAATTAAGTTACTTACGGCGCGACTTACCAGAAGCCGATCGCTTTCTCATCATCGAATCCAAAACACTGCAATGGTCGCCTGCGGCTCCCTTTACCCTCGATGTCATGGCGTTTGAGAATGCCGTGAAAGCAGCAGCCCAAACGACCGATCCTGACCAGGTGCGATCGCTTTTAGAGCAGGCGATCCAGCTGTATCAGGGAGATTTGCTGCCAAGCTGTGAAGACGAGTGGATTGTCTCTGAACGGGAGCGACTCCAGCAGATCCGAGTCAAGGGGTTAGAGCAATTGATTGACCTGCTCAAAACTCAGCAGGACTATCGAACCGCCATCGGCTATGCTCAGCAACTCCTGCGGATTGATTCGCTGAATGAAGCAGCCTACGCCTCTCTGATGCAGTTGCACTGGCTCAGCGGCGATCGCGCCAATGCTCTCCAGCTTT
Source organism: Oscillatoria sp. FACHB-1407 (assembly GCF_014697545.1). GTDB lineage: Bacteria > Cyanobacteriota > Cyanobacteriia > Elainellales > Elainellaceae > FACHB-1407. The sequence continues at coordinate 37,556 of NZ_JACJSA010000005.1, forward strand.
ATCATCGCTGCATCACCGTGTTACGGGAGGAGATGGGCGTTGATCCCAGTGCCACCACCCGCGACCTCTACCAGCGCATTCTCAACGAGGATGAACAGCCTACCCCACCAGAGCTACCCCGTTCCACGTCTATCCCTCCGGCACTACCTGTCCCCCCGACAACCCAACAAGACTGGGGCGAAGCGATTGATGTTTCTACGTTTTACGGTCGTGTCACGGAACTCTCGACGCTGCACCAGTGGATTAACCGCGATCGCTGCCGATTGGTGTTGCTATTGGGTATGGGCGGAATTGGTAAAACTGCGTTAGCCGTAAAATTAGCGCAGGAAATCGTAGGCAATCGGGAAGCGAAAATTGAAACCGGGAACGCAGAGGCAGGAACTCAAAACTCCCCCACTCCCCATTCCCTACTCCCTATTCTCTTTACTCATATCATCTGGCGATCGCTACGCAATGCCCCTCTACTGGAAACACTATTGGATGAGTTGATCCCGTTCCTATCCGATCAACAGGATGTGAAAGCTGAGATCGGACGGTTCATTCACTGGTTAAAGCGGCATCGCTGTCTGGTCATCCTCGACAATATAGAAAGCATTTTTCAGGAAGGCGATCGCGCTGGACATTATCGCGCTGGTTATGAGAGTTATGGCGAATTATTTAAGCAGTTGGGTGAGGTGCAACACCAGAGTTGTGTGTTGTTGACCAGCCGAGAAAAACCTGCGGAAATTGCTGTTTTAGAAGGAACAACAGCGGTTCAAACCTTACACCTGGGGGGCGTTCCAGAGGCAGCCTGCGCCATTATTGAAGCTAAAGGATTAATTGGCTCTGATACCCACAAACAACAACTGTGTCAGTTTCACAACTACAATCCACTGGCACTCAAAATTGTGTCTACTTCAATTCAAGATTTGTTTGACGGCAAGATTGAAGACTTTCTAGCACAAGACACAAACGTATTTCATGGGCTATATCAACTGCTCGATCAACAATGTTTGAGAAGCTCAATCTTAGAACGCAATTTGATGTTTTGGTTGGCAATTAATCGAGAGTGGACGACTCTTTCAGAATTGTCTGCCGATCTTGTTCCACCTACATCACGGGTTGATTTATTAGAGGCTTTAAAGTCGCTGAGTTGGCGATCGCTGCTGGAGAAACAATCGGGCAGCTACACTCAAGCACCCATCGTCATGGAATACGTGACAGATCGGCTGATTGAGTGGATCTGCGATGAGATTGAGGAAATGGCACGCACTGCCGACCCCGCTATCCCGATTCAGCCATCCCTCATCGATACATCCAGACTTCCCAAGCCACAGTTCCCCGTTCCTTTGCTCCACAGCCATGCGTTGCTCAAAGCGCAGGGCAAAGACTACATCCAGGACATTCAGATTCGTCAGATTGTCCAGCCCATCCTCAACAAACTTCAGCTTCGCCTGGGCGATCGCCCATCGGTTGAACGGGTTCTAACACACCTGTTGACCCAACTCCGCCAAAACCCACCCCCCCAACTGGGCTACACCGGAGGCAACTTGCTCAACCTGTTGATCCACTTGAAAACAGATTTAACCGGGGTTGACCTGTCTCACCTGGCTCTATGGCAGGCAGACCTGCGCAATGTGAGGTTGCAACAGGCGAACCTGACCCACACCGACCTATCGAAGACCGTGTTTACGGAACCCCTGAGCCTGACGCTGGCTGTCGCTTTTAGCCCGGATGGGCAACTGCTGGCGACTGGAGATACCAACCGTGAGGTGCGGGTGTGGCGCGTTGCCGATGGCAAAAACGTGTTGACCTTGCAGGGACACACCAACTGGATCTGGTCGGTTGCCTTTAGCCCCGATGGGCAACGGTTGGCGAGTGGCAGTGACGACAAAACTATCAAACTGTGGGATCTCCAGACCGGACACTGCCTCCAGACCTTGCCAGAAGACCCCTATCCCGTCTGGTCAGTTGCCTTTAGCCCCGATGGGCAGACGCTCGCCAGTGGCAGCGAAGCACCCCTCATCAAGTTGTGGGATCTGAGCACCGGGACAGGCTACAAAACCCTGGAGGGACACACCAATTGGGTGCGATCGCTCACCTTTAGCCCGGATGGTCAAACCCTCGCCAGCGGCAGCGACGACGAGACGATCAAACTGTGGAATCTCAAAACTGGGAAGTGCTCTAAAACGTTGCGTGACCATGGCGATCGCGTCTGGTCGGTGGCATTTAGCCCGGATGGGCAGACCCTCGCCAGTGGCAGCAGTGACCAGACCGTAAAGCTCTGGAATCTCCACACTGGAAAGTGCGCCAGAACCTTTGTGGGACATAGCAATTGGGTGCGATCGATCGCCTTTAGCCCCGATGGGCAAACCCTCGCCAGTGGCAGTGAAGACCAGACGGTAAAGCTGTGGCAGGTAGAGACGGGGGCGTGCTTCCAAACCTTGCGGGGGCATACAAGCTGGGTGCGAGCAGTGGCGTTTAGCCCGGACGGACAGACCCTCGCCAGTGGCAGTGGCGACCAAACCATTAAACTGTGGCACTTTCAGACGGGGCAATGTCGCAAAACGTTTTATGGGTACGCGAATCGCGTCCGCACAGTCGCCTTTAGCCCAACTGCACCACTGCTCGCCAGTGGCTATGACGACTACACCGTGAAACTTTGGGATAGCCGCACGGGGCAGTGCCTCCACACGTTGCGGGGACACACCAATTCTGTGTGTGGCGTTGCCTTTAACCCCACGGGGCACCTCCTCGCTAGCAGCAGCGGAGATCAGACGGTGAAGCTGTGGCATGTTTCCAGTCAACAGTGTTTACGAACCTTGCAGGGGCACCGTAGCCGAGTTTGGTCGGTGGCGTTTAGTGCCGATGGTCAAACCCTCGCCAGCAGCAGTGATGACCAGACGATTAAGCTGTGGGATGTTGACACCGGGCAATGCCTGCAAACCCTGGAGGGACACACCAGTTGGGTCTGTGGTGTTGCCTTTAGTGCCGATGGTCAGACCCTTGCCAGTGGCAGCTATGACCAGACCATTAAGCTGTGGGATGTCCGCACGGGGCAGTGTCTCCAAACCTTGCAGGGGCACAGCAATTGGGTATGGGCGATCGCCATCAGTCCCGATGGTCAAACCCTTGCCAGTGGCAGCGGCGACCACACGGTGAAGCTGTGGGATCTAACCACAGGACAATGCCTGCAAACGTTGCAGGGACACAGCAGTCGCGTCTGGTCGGTGGCATTTAGCCCTGATGGTCAAACCCTCGCCAGCGGCAGCAGCGACCAAACGGTGAGGCTCTGGCAGGTGGCTACGGGTCAAGGTCTACACCGTTTACAGAAACATACCAATCTGATCTGGTCGGTGGCATTTAGCCCCGATGGTCAAACCCTCGCCAGCGGTAGCCAGGATGAAACGATTCAACTGTGGACAGTTCAAACGGGGGACGCACTCAACACCCTGAAAGCCGATCGCCCCTATGAAGGAACCCGCATCACAGATGCGAGTGGGCTAACAGAGGCGCAGGAGGATGCGTTGAAGGCGTTGGGTGCGGTGACCCAGGACAACCAGGCACAATCTTTAACCGTTGCCAGTTCTTCCCCGTTGCCTGCTGCATCACCGCCATTGATTGGGCGCGATCGCCAGTGGCAACTTCTGTATCAGTGGCTCACCGCTCCGTCAGACACTCATCCGTCTGAGATTTTGCTGCTGCTGGGCGAAGCGGGCATTGGCAAAACCCGTCTTTTAGAAGAACTGGCAGCAACCGTTCGTACCAATCAGGGACAGGTGCTCTGGGGTTGGGGCTTTGAAACAGAAATGTTGCGCCCCTATGGGGCATGGGTGGATGCGCTGCGATCGCTGCCTCTCGAGTCTTTGGCAGACCTGCCACCATTGCGATCGCTGTTTCCAGAGGTGTCTGTCAAATCCGATCAATCGCCTCGACCCGAAGAATCGAGCGACTACCCCCTGGGAGAGACGGCTTCCCATCGCAGTTGGCTCTTAGATGCAGTGGTTCATCTGCTGTCGCGGCTCTCAACCCAACATCCCACAACCCTCGTCATTCTCGACAATGCCCAGTGGTTAGACGAAGCCTCCATCGCCCTGCTCCACTATGCGGCTCGATTGTTTAACCAGACAACGGTGCGGTTTGCCTGTGCAGCACGACCTCGTGAGCTTACGCAAAATCAGTCCCTGGGCAAACTGATCCAGGCTTTGCGACGCGACAACCGCCTGCGAACCGTGGAACTGCCGTTATTGGAGCAGGCAGATATTGTGCAATTGGTTCACGCGGTCAATGGGGCGATTGATGGCAATCAGGTATTTGCCGACAGTGGAGGTAACCCATTGTTTGCCCTGGAAATCACCCGCGCTGCCTCACAACCGGGTCATGTATCTTTAGACAGCCTGGAAGCCTTGATTCAAGACCGTCTCCGGCAAATTAGCCCATCTACCCGTGAGTTCTTGACGTGGGCAGCGGTGTTGGGTCGCAGCTTTAACCCAAGCCTGATCGCGGCGATCGCTCATTGCCCGTTGACTGATCTGCTAGTGGCGATCGAAGAACTGGAGCAGGAGGGCATCATTCGACAGGGAGCCATTCTCACAGGCGAAACCCAATATGCCTTTGTCCACGATGTCGTGCGTCAGGTCGCCTACCAGCAGATCTCCACGCCTCGTCGTCGCCTCATGCACTTGCAAATCGCTCAGGCATTGAAGAAATCCCTGGCAACCGATGACTCTCTGGCAGGCGACATCGCCTATCACGCCTCCCTCGGTGACGATCATGAACTGGCAGCTTCGACCTATATGATTGCTGCTGAGCGATGTTTGCGGTTGTTTGCCTACGCTGAGGCTTCCCAATTGACTCAGCAGGGGCTACATCATTGCCAATTTTTGGATGAGTGTACGCGAGTCCGCTGTCAGATTGAACTGCTGAAACTGCATGTTTTAGCAGGAGTCACGAAGGATCGGGCAGCTAAAGTGGAGACACAACTGCGCCGATTGATTGATGAAGCGCAGACGTTGGGACTCAAAGACGAAGAAGCAACTGGATTTGAGGTGCTTATTGCCCTTAACTATGACCACGGCAATTTAACCAGCGTCCAGCAGCACTCTCTAGAGGCGATCGAGCGAGGTCGGGCTGCCAGTTCTACCACGACTGCCCGGATGCTGGCGTACACCGGGTGGTGTCTGGCTGAAACAGAGCGAGAAATGCCCCGTGCAGAAGCTCTGTTGTTAGAGGCTCAATCCCTGGCTGCCAGAGCAGGACTGGAACTGATCGATATTCCCTGCGGGTTGGGCTGTGTGCGTCGTCATGCAGCGGATTTTGCTGCTGCTCGGCAACTCCTGCACCGGGCATGGCGCATGGCGCAAGCGGAGCAAGACCATTGGCGTGAGTGCGTCTGCCTGACTTATCTGGCAATGACCGAGCTAGAAGCGGGTAACCCGATCGCCGCTCTGTCTTATTCAACCGAATTGGCGACTGTCACCAACAACATTAGCGGTGAGGCAAGCGAGGGAGCCTTTGCAGCGGCACTGGATGCCCTTGCCCGATATAGCGTCGGTGAGGACAGCGCAAACGTTTTGTTAGAGCAAGCCCTGGCCCAACTGAGACAACTCGACTCACAGCGAATGCTGGCTTACACACTGACGATTGCAGCCGGAGTCGATCTACAACACGATCGTGTGGAGATGGCGATCGCCCATGCCGAAGAAGCGTTTCGGGCTGCCAAAATCGTCGCCCATCCAAGTGAACTTGCCCTCGCAGGTGTAGCCCTGGCTCAAGCCCGATTGACTCAGGGCGATCGCTCCTCTGCGCTTCAATTGTTGGAAGACCTGCAACAGCAACTTGATTTACAGACTGTTAGTACGCTTGCCCAAAAAGCGATCGCGCAATTGTGGACAATGCTAGGCTGATAACATAACAATCTCAACGATTAGAAACCTCTATGGCGCGTGTTCTAGTTGAAAAAATCTTTGACCCACCGATCACAGAAGACCAGTGGAATCAGGATGTGAGGCGAGCAATACCCTGCCATCAAAGCAACCGCGTGTACTGGATTCGCTCTATGATGGCTCACGATCGCAGTCGAGTAATTTGTGAGTTTGACGCTCCAGACGCCGAAACCGTACGGCGATCGTTTCGCAAAGTGGGTCTGCCGTTTGCCCGCATCTGGACGGTGGAGGTATTGGAACCCGTCGTGGATCATCAGGGAACCATTGGCACCAAAGGTTGGTTGGTGGGCGATCGCCAAAGTTGATTCATTCCTGCGATGCCAGTGATTCAGGAGGACTCGATATTATCGCTTTGGGTAGAGAGCTGAGGACAAAAGCAATGGCTCAAACCCTGATGTTGGGGGAGCTTTCTGACTCGTCTCCGCCCTCATCGAATGTGGCTACGGCATTCAAATGAGCCGCCTGATGCAGATCGAGCAGTAAGATCTTGTGGGTCACATCCTGTTGATTGACCAGCGCGAAATGGTCAGCCATCTGCGCGATCGCCTTACTATACGCGACCGGGAGAGGCTGAATATCAGCCAGTGGCAACTCTTGCAGGGTTGGAGGTCGATCCACTGGAATCGCATAGAGGTCTTGATAGGCTTGAGCAATGATCAGACACCGGATGGGCGATCGCCCTTGAGCCATTGCCGTAGAGGCTAACCATGAATGCAAATTCAACACGGTCAGGGGTTGATGATCAAACAAGATCAACTCTTGATTGTGAATGCTATGACTCAGTTCAACAGAGCAATAGATGACCTTCACAATGGCAGAGAGGGGCAACGCCAGCAGTTGATTGGCGATCGCAAATACAATGGCTTTGCAGCTTTCTTCCAATGCGGTTGTCGATTGAGTTGACGGAACAATGAGCGTGTTAGACATGAGTAGTTATTGAAGATAAAAAATTATTTTGGCGTTGCTGAAATGACAAATGATACGTAAATTCCCAACGTGAGCGAGACGCTCACTCTATCGGGATCATCACAAGGGAGTGCGAGCATCTTGCTCGCGATTTCATATCCTCAATCAGCAACGCCAATTATTTGATATGAATCAGGTTTGTCACCGTAGAGAGTAACTCACTCTCTTTGTAGGGTTTTGTCAAATAAGCAGATGCGCCCAATTGAAGAGCTAACTGACGATGTTTGTCGGCAGTGCGAGACGTTAACATGACCACCGGAATCTGGACGTAGCGTAGATTTTGCCGAAACTGATTGAGGAATTGGAAGCCATTCATACGGGGCATTTCGATATCGCAAATCACCAGTGCAATATCAGAATGTTCTTGTAAATAGGCGATCGCCTCCAATCCATCCTGCGCCTGTAGCACCTGAAACCCTCCCTTGATCAAGGTGCTGCTGAGAGCCTGTCGCAGCGTTAACGAGTCATCCACGACAAGCAAAACACGCTCCTGCTTGATAACTCTTGCACCTGATTTTGTCCCGGCTTTTGCGCCATCCAACAAAGGAAGCTGATTCAGTGAGGATATTTTAATCGGACTGGTTTGATGCCATTCCAGAGCAGCGGATTGAGATTGGACTAACTTGCGTGCATCAATCACCAATGCCAATCCGCTGTTACCCAGGATGCAACAACCATACACATATGGCGGTGAGGCGATCGCCGCTCCCAGTGGACGAATCACTAATTCCTGCTCCCCTAACACTTGATCGACCGCTAATCCACTTAAGCCATGGGCAGTATTCAGCAAAAGAACAGCAAAGGAATTTTCGCCAGCGAGAGCCTTGGATAGATCAGTCAGTGTTGATTCTGAACTGGAAAGTTGAGGAAGTTGATAACCACTTTGCTGTTTGATCGGATTAGCCTTATAGGTAATCAATTTAGATAGCCATTGAATTGGAATCAGTTGGTCTTTATTTTGAAATCGCCAACGTAACGCAAACTGTTGGTCAGCCGTTTGTTGCAATTGCTCTAAACGGACTGCAATTACTTGTTGAATGCTCTCAACAGGTAATGCATAGACATTGTCGTCTGCATTGCACACCAACAGTTTTGCAATAGTCAGTGAAACAGGTAAATGCAGTGTAATGGTTGTGCCTTTTTGAGCAATAGAAGCAACACTGACCTGTCCATCCAGGGTTTGCACCTGGGCACGCACGACATCCAATCCCACCCCTCGTCCTGACAGGTCGTTGATTTGTGAAGCCGTCGAGAAACCCGGTTCAAACACCAAATTGAGCAAATCAGCCGGAGAACTTTGCTTAATTTGTTCCGGTGATAAAAGATTCAGCTCCATTGCCCGTTGAGCAATCTGCTCTAAATCGATGCCACCACCATCATCTCGCACTTCAATCAACGTCTGGTTACCGTCATGATAAGCGCAAATTTCAATTCGCCCAACATCGGGTTTGTGTCTTGCTCGCCGCACATCAACCGACTCGATTCCGTGGTCAAACGCATTGCGAACCAGATGCAACAGAGGATCGTAGAGTCGCTCAGCGATCGCCTTATCGACTAAAACATCCTTGCCCATCAGCACTAGCTCAACCGACTTATCGTAAGCCGCGCTCAACTGCTGCAACACTCGTGGAAAGCGATTAAACACTTCTCCCAATGCTTGCATTCGAGCGGATGTCAACCCATCGCGCATCTCGGCCAGCAATCGGTGTTGTGCCGATCGCCCATAGCGAGTGTGCCGTGTGAATTGATCAATCTCTTCTGAGGTTTCCTTAAGCTGGGTGAATTGATTTAATGCCTGTTGAATCAGAAAATGCAAATCGTTGTATTGGTCTAACTCCAGGGCATCAAACTCTGGCGTTGGTGAATAGGCAGGTATCACCGTTGGTGCGATCGCCTGTGTTCCCCAGGTTCCTTTTCTCACTAACATGCGATCGGATAAATCCTGCAAATCGCCCATGATTTGTTGGTGCTTTTGCAAGTTGGACAACAGTTTTCGGACGGTGAACCGCAATGATTCATCCTGGTTGACCTGGCGATTCTGGTGAATTAGTAACTCAGCGGTGATATAGTTCAACCGCTCTAATTGTTCAATTTCAACCCGAATAGTGGATGATGTAGGACTCGAATGGGCTGATTTTGCACCATCAATGGGAGTAGGATAAAGGGTCTTCGTTTGCACTGTACCCACTGCACTCAAGCTTGATGTCTCGGCTAACGCTGACTCACGCTCTGGTGTCATTTCTGGAGCCGTGATCGTTTCTAGAGCGGTTGCAGCAGATTTTGTCGTGCCCATGAGGGGCATCAAACCCGGCTCAACCTCGTGACCTGTGAATTTTGAAGGTTGTGAAGTCACTGTTGCCGCAGCATTGGCAAGGAATTCGCCACTCAATAGCTGGTCTAATTCCTGTTCAATTTGTTGCAGTAAATCCGCCGACTCCAATTCCTCAATCTCTCCCTCAGCCATGGTTTGAGGAGACTCAACCGTTGCCAACTGCCGCAGCGCAGTTGAGGATGCGCCTCCTTCCGTGCGATCGCCCTGCAAAACGGCACTCTGTCCCTGACGAAAATCTTGCAATGCCAACCGAGCAATCTGCATCACTTGCTCCGGATGCTGCTTGAGAGCGGTGAGAGTCGTCTGGGCGATCGCTTCAAATCCTGGCAACTCCAAAGACTCCGCCAGACCCAACAAAATCTCCGCTGTGGTTTGCACAACGGTTTGGAGGGTTTGGGGATTGTTCTCCTGAAGAGCCTGTTCTAGAGTCTCTAAGCGTTGGCTGACTCCCGATTCAAACATTGATTGCACAATGTCAAACCCCAGATCAGCCGAGGTGGGTAGCATGGCTTCTTGATCAAAACAGTCCCCTAACTTGTCTTGCAGTTGGGCAATGACGGATGCAGCGCGATCGAGCATGGCAGACTCGTTGATCGCCCCTCCAGTGAATTCGGCGGAGAGCGTTAACCGCAAACACTCATATCCCTGAAATAGCAGGGCTTCAACCTCAGCATCGATCACGACATTGGGGTTGTAGAACATCTTGAAGATGTCTTCTAAGACGTGGGATAGCGTTTTGATTGTTTCTAAGCCAACGCTAGCTGCTGCCCCTTTGAGGGTGTGAGCCGATCGCATTAAGTTGTGCACCGTGGCGATCGTCCGATTGGTTCGCAAACTCAATAAATCCTGCTCGATACTGTGCAGCAAGTCGTTGGCTTCTTCAAGGAAATAGGCGTAGGTTTCGGAGTTGGCAGACATGAGGGCAAGGGAGAGGGAGGGATGAAGGATGAAGGATAAAGGGTGAAGGATAAGGGGTAAAGGATGAAGGATGAAGGATAAAGGGTGAAGGATAAGGGGTAAAGGATGAAGGATAAAGGATGAAGGATAAAGGATGAAGGATGAAGGATGAAGGATGAAGGATAAAGGATGAAGGATGAAGGATAAAGGATGAAGGATAAAGGGTGAAGGATAAAGGATGAAGGATGAAGGATGAAGGATGAAGGATAAAGGATGAAGGATAAAGGATAAAAGATGAAGGACGAAGGATAAAAGTAATACCGATTTAATGTTTGATTGTGGTAGATCACTGGGTAGGGGCGTTTCGCGAAACGCCCTTACGGAATCATGTGCAGCGAAGCCAATTCAAATTGGGATAGCAGTACTCACTAAGGTTAGAACGGGGTGGATAGGAGCACAGCCCCCACACCCCCTTATGTCCTAATGCATATGCGTAGGGCTATATAAGACATCGACAGAGTGGGTAGGGGCGTTTTGTAGCGTTGCTGAATAGAGGGATGATTATTTTGACACAGACGTGAGCGAGACGCTCACACTCCTTTCAGGTGAATCGTTTCAACCAGTGCGAGCATCTTACTCGCGACTCATTCATCCCCAAGATCAGCAACGCCCGTTTTGTAAAACGCCCTTCATCCTGCAAAAGCTACGACACCTTAAACTGCCCCACACTGGCTTGCAGTTCTTGAGCCGTCGTCAACAAATCCTGGAATGAGGTCGAGATTTGAACCGAGTCAGTCGAGGTCTTGTTAGCGATCGCCACCACGTTTTGCATGGTTTGAATCACAGTCTGTGACTGCTGAATTTGGGCCTGAGTGGATTGGGTGATGCCCTGTAACAACTCACTAATTTGTCCGGTTGCAGTGACGATCGCGTTTAAGCTCTGGCGTGTTTCGGTTACCAGATTCGTACCGCTCACCACCTGCTGAATGCCAGTATCCATTGCGGTTGCAACGGCACTGGTTTCCGCTTGAATCTCCTGCACTAATTTCTCAATCTCGGTAGTTGCCTCTGCTGATTGTTGCGCCAGCGATCGCACCTCATCTGCCACCACCGCAAATCCCCGCCCATATTCTCCAGCACGAGTCGCCTCAATGGCTGCATTCAATGCCAGAAGTTGGGTTTGAGTGGTGAAGTTGTTGATCAAATTCACCACTTTTGAGATCTTTTGAGAGGACTCGCTAAGGCGTTTGATTTTCTTCGTCGCCTCAGACACCGTCTCCCGAATGGCAAGAATCCCATTTACACTGCGGTTCATGGCAGCATCACCCTGTTGCACGGTCTGATTGGCTTGTTGTACGGCTGTTTCCATCTGATGGGTGTTCGCTGCAACGGTTTGAGTAGCGTTTACCATCGCCTCAATTTGGGTCAGCGCAGAGGTGATTTCCTGTGCCTCCTGCTTTGCCTGTTCTGACAGAGCAGCGATCGCCTTACCACTCTCAGTGGAGGTTTGCCCCACTTTAGCCGCACTGCTTTGGACTTGAGTCACAATCCGACGCAACGACTGAATTGTATTGTTGTAGGCATCGGCAACCGTCCCGACCTCATCTTCGGTAACAATCGCCCGCACCGTTAAATCTCCCTGCAATACAGGACGCACAGAAGAGAGCAGTTGAATCACATCCTGTTGTAGTTTTTCCTTAGCTGTTTTCTCCCGTTCAGCAGCTTCAGATAGCTGCTGTGACTGGGTTTGAATCTGTTGCAGATATTCTGCCTGTTGTAAGGCAATACCCAGTTGCGCTGCAATTTGGGTCAGAAATTGCACATCACCTTCTTCCCAGTGACGAGGAGCACTATGCTGAAATGCGGAGAGCAACCCCCACAACTCCTTACCACGAAAGATGGAAACGACTAGACAAGCTCTAACGCCAAAATTCTCTAACGCTTCGAGGTGACAATCGGTGATATCAGCCGCATAGACATCATTCACAATATACGGCTCATTCATGCGAAATCGACCACCTTGATGCTCTGAGAGATAGGGATCTTCCCAACCGCTACCTACTAGCCGATTCAGGTCAGCCGCACCAGCTTCAACCAGAAAATCACCATAAAAGTTTGGACGAAACTTGTAGATCGTCAAACGCTCTACTTTTAAGAATCGCCGCGCCTCTTGTACCGTTGTGTTAAAGATTGAATCTAAATCCAACGTTTTGCGGATGCGATCAATCACTTTAGCGACGGCTCTCTCTTGTTCTGCTTCCTTAATCAACTGAGTTGATTTTTCTTGCAGTTGGGCGACAAATTCCGCCTGTTGCAAGGCTAACCCAACTTGAGTACTGATTTGAACTAGCAAATTCTTATCCGCATCTTGCCAGCGTCGGGGAGCACCATTTTGATAAGCAGCAAGCAGTCCCCAGAGTTTTTGTCCCGCATAGATAGCAACAATGACGTAGGCTCTAATTCGATAATTTTCTAGAGCTTCGATGTAACAGGGAGAAAAGCCCGCTGTGTAGATGTCTTCCTCCACTCGAAACACCCCCACCTGATTGAATAGACCCCCCTTGTTGGCTTGTAAGTAAGTATCGTTGTAGGGTAGAGTCTTCGGCAGTTCTGCGCTACATTCACTAATGTTGTCTCGCAGGGTTGGGCTATTGTCCTGTTGTTGCAACATAGACGGCCAGCCATTACCAACTGACTCTGCCACAAACTCTCCACTCCAATCGGGGTTAAAGCGATAGACAACGGCACGATCGCACGCTAACAACTGCCGTATTTCTTGCACCGCGACCTGAAACACGCCCTCAACATCATCGGGACGACGAATTTTGTTGATGACCTTGGCGATCGCCTGTTCCCGCTCAATCGATTTGATGTAGTCCACTCGTTGCAATGCAACTTCAATCGCACCGCCAACCTGCAACAACAAATTCGTTTCATACTCCAACCAGTGCCGTGGTCCTGAGTTTTGATACACCCCTAATAATCCCCACAAATTCCCGTTATGAAAGATGGGAACAATCAAGTAAGCTTTTGCTTGATATTTTGCTAATGACTCTAGATAACAGGGAGAGAAACCCGCTTTGCTGACATCATTGATGCGGGTGAACTTTTCTCCCATCATGTATTTACCGCCCTGGGTTTGTTTGAGATAGGTATCCTGGTCGAGTGCTCCAAACTCGCCCCAATTTCTCAAAACACAGCGATCGCTCTCAGTGCGATTACCTTGCAAGAGTGCTTCGTGCTTCTGTTCTTCCAGCACAGACACCCACCCACTGCCAACAGACTCTGCAATAAATTCGCCACTCCAATCGGGGTTAAATCGATACACAACGGCGCGATCGCACTTCAGGGCATAGCGAATATCTTGAGTCGCAGCCCGCAAAATAGTGAATGCATCTTTGGCTTGACGGATTTTTTCCGTTACTCGCAAGATGGCTTGTTCTTGTTCCAGTTGTTGCTTCAACAGATGATGAAATTCTAGCTGTTGCAAAATTGCAACCAGTTCCGCTACCACCTGTTGTAATAGTGTGATTTCAGCTTCTTGCCAGCGACGCGGTTTATGACACTGCTGGACAACCAACAACCCCCACATCTGTTTATTTAACACAACGGGAATCGCAAAACTCGCCTTCGTTTGAAATCTCTCAAACAACTGCATTTGGTACGGTGAAAACGATCGCTGATACACGTCTTCGATCGCAACAAGTTGTCGTTCATAGTCACTGGCTTTGCCTAACCCAAAGCAATGGGCTTTCAGCATTTCTCCCAGCATTGGAGTCCAGCCATCCACCAGTGCTTCGGCTAAAACACTCCCCTGATCGACCGTATCAAACCGATAGATTAAGGTGCGATCGACTTCTAAAATCTCTCGAATTTTATGAGCCGCAATTGAGAACAGAGTTTCCGGTTCAGCCGCTTGATGTAACTGTTGGGCGATCGCCTCTACTTGCTGACGATTCAATTTAAACTGCTGTTGTACTGTATCAGTTGTTTGTCCCTTGACATCTTGATGTGCCCCACGGACAACGTTGAGAAGATGTTGGATCTTCTCACGCATCTCCGGATTTTCTAATGCTCCAGTCTTCTCTAACTCTGCTTTGATCGCAATTAAAGCACTGGTTGCCTGTCGAATATCAACCGTATTCTTCCAGTCGGCTGAACCATTTTCACTCTTACTATCACTTGTAATAACAGGTGCTTTGTTAGAACCTGGGACTTTTTCAGGCCCTTTGGTTGCATTTAGTTGAACGTGCTCCGCAGCGTATTCTTCACTAAGAGGTGGAATATGATTGAGTTCGTTTAAAGCATTTGTTCTGAGTTGATTAACCATGTGAAAACTCCATTCAGGTGTAAGCCGATTGTCAATCGGGAGAAGTGGTAATGCACCTGAAACATTGAATCTACAGCTAAGACCGCTATATAGAAGAACGTCTATCAGTTATGACAATGTTACTTGTGTAATCAGTGCTCTGGCATCTAAGACAAAACTATAGGGGTGTGGCAGATAGCCCTGCAAAAATGATCGCAACGGTAGAGGAAATAGATCGGCAGAAGTAGGCTGTACATTCTGGGGATCGTGTAACTCGATATCTGTTACGCGAGAAACAACTGCCCCTAATGAGAGTCCATCCTGTTGCAAAACAATGACCGTTAGCATGGATGTCAGTTGTCTATCGAGTTCAGAGAATCCTAACTGTTGTTTGAGATCGACCAACCACACAATTTCCCCCCGATGGTTGTAAACTCCCAACACATGATGGGGAGTATCAGGGACAGGTAGGATGTTATCAACGCTTACTCTCAACACTTCTCGAATTGACTCCAGAGCTAATAAAGCCGTCTCTTGAGCCGTTAGATGAAACCGCAGAAAGCGAGTTTGTTGAGCGGCAACTTCTGGGGTTGTCGTTGTGGTTGGTTGCTTGGATTCATGGCTACCTTGATGTAACCAATTCAATAGGGAAGAGGAGTGGGGGACAGCGATCGCCGATTGAGCCAGATTGAGATCATCACACCAGGCGGGCATATTCTGACCAACCTGACGCGCATAGATGCGTATTTTTTCAAGCGTTTTGAACTGACTGAGGCTGTTTCGTAGCCAGTTCATCGTCTCCGATGGATGGGGCACCTCGTCTGCCTCTAGCAGAATGCACAGGCAACCATGCCGCCAAACCGTCACACTCATTCCCGCATGGGTATTGTGTTGTCGTAAAAAAGTGGCGATCGCAAATGGATCGAGTCGTTGCGCTTCAAGTTGCGCTAGCTCTGCCACATTTGATGGCTCAGAATTGGGGCGATCGACCGTTTGAATAGCACTCATTCCTCAACCTCGCATCAGTTGTTGAACGGTGCGTAATAATTCCTGTTCATCAACAGGTTTTGATAAGTAAGCGTCCGCCCCCAACATACTGCCCCATATCTTGTCGGCATTCGTGCCCTTCGTAGAACACATAATTACAGGAATAGAATCTGTAGTGGGGTTTGTCTTAATTTCACGACATAACTCAAATCCACTCTGTCCTGGCAAAATTACATCTAACACAATTAGATCTGGTTTTTGTTGATGCAGTTTCTCTTGAGCCTCTTCCCCACTTCTTGCAAGCACAACGGATAAACCCGCCTGCTGCAAGCACTTGGTAATTAGCTCTGACTGTGTCAGGCTATCTTCAACAAGAAGTACTGTATTCATAACGCTTCAAACTAAACTCTCTAGCTTAACTAAACAGGGGATATGAGATGCACTCATGATTGAGTTAAGATGGCACTACATCCTGACTCACCACAGTAGTAGCCAACAAGTGTCGCCGTACTGCATGGACAACTCGTTTTCCATCTACAGGTTTTGCTAAAAAGTCAGATGCACCCACCAACTTAGCACGCACCCGATCCACAATGCCGTCGTTTCCAGTCAAAATCACCACAGGGGTATTTTTGAACGCAGACACTCGACGGATCTGAGCACAAATCTCATAGCCACTCGCAATCGGCATGACGAGATCTAGAAAAATTAGATCAGGTTTATGCTCAAGCAGTGTGGGCAATGTCTTTAAGGGATCTTGCACAGCAATGAAGCGGTAGCCTGCTAATGTGAGAATGCGTTCCATAGTGCGGCAGACGTTGAGGTTATCGTCAACACAGGCAATGAGCGATGCATTGGCAGCAGGAGGCGGTAATGTTGAAATGGGTCTTACAGGAGCGGATTTCAGGTCAACCAGATCAGCGATTGGTTGCAACTCAATCCAGTTCTTATGAACGTAGTTAATGATTGACCCAGTTAACAGTAACAAGTTTTGTTTGGTAGTCGCGGCGATGTCACGCAGGGTTGATTGACCATCCAGAGTTGTCTCTAGCTTGGTTAAAACCTGCTCAGAGAGTTGTCCCCGGAGTCTATCAGGTTGCTGCAAGACAGGTGCGAGATTCGGCGAGTAGGTCGCCAAATCAGCATCAACCCAACGTTGCCACAGATGTAGCGTATGATTCAAAATCTGCTCTGAATGAACTAAGACGATCGCTTCTTCCAGCGTTTGTTGAGTTGTAAAACGACAGGTCAACGTCCCCTCGGTTGTCGTTTGAATAATGTCAAATAGAACCTCGGTAATAGTCTGCTCAATCAGAGCGATCGCCTGTTCTCGCTTAATCCGCTGGCGTTTCAATAGAATAATCAGTACCAGATATTCCCAAACTTTGGAAACCTCTTTATTGGCAAGTTGAATGTTGTTTTGGGGCAATTCTGGACAACACTGCCTCAACAGACGATACCAGCGTCTAAACCGATGTATCCCTCCAGTTGCCCAGACTAAGCGACCCAATCGAAAAAACAGGCTCCAGGTTTCATGGGGCGATCGCAGATCCATTCTGCCTGTGAAATAGGAATCTTTATTCAGTTGAAAACGATTTACAAGTTGTGTGATCTTTAAGGGTTCCACAATACATTCTCCAAACCTTAACGCTGAATTCCCTCTCTAGAAACGGTTTGGTAGATAGAGTTGAACACCCGTGAACAGTCATTATCTGTCCTAAAATTCGCCAGATTAATGTTCCGAAAAACTTGAAGTTTTTCAGCCAAATTGACAAGAGCAGAGACTCCACTGTTAAAGGCTCACCGACAAGATCATCTTTCAAGGAAATACTTTTATAGAAAATGCTTTTAGCCAAAAAAATAGCCCCGTATACCATCACAGCCTTCTGAGCAGAATTGCTGGATGAAGCTATTTATCAACTGAAATGACATTTGTGAGAAATACACTGATTTAGAATTAGTGAAGCCTAACATGTCTAATAACGCAATGTTGCAATGAGCTAGTGTTGCAATAAGCTAGTGTTGCAACAAACATCGTGTGTTATTGAAGATGAAATTTTGCAAACCAAAATTACAAGTTCGGAACAGAATTGTCATCTGTGGTAGCTGAGTAATCCCTTGAAGCAATTCTTACATAAAAAATTAATAGTTGGTGGGATTTATCATATTTTTGTGGGTAAATACGGTTTTTTTTAAAAAGTGATGAACTTGCACAGGCTTTCCTGAGCAAAATGGCACTTTTTGACGCCTTTTTTTTAAATTTTCTGATAAATCCGTATTTTGTACAGGGTAATTACGTACGTGGAATTACTGGACTTACTGAGAAGCGAACTAAACCGTAAAATCACAATCCAAACTGCTTTGCGAAGATATCTACTTGAAAAACAAGCATTCGCATCAATTATTTGTTTCATACAGGACTTAGAGTAGCTATGTATCAAATTAACTTGTTAGAGGCTTGCTAGTCAATGGCGACTTTATATCTTGCAAGTAACTCAAATCAATCAATAAAAACCTTTATTATTACTTCAATAAAACTAGTTTTCACGTTGAACATCTTCCTCTAAACCATCATTTTGTAATTGTTGTAATTGCGCGATCGCACTCTGTAACCAATCCAAATACGTTTGTTCACGCCGTATGGCTAAATCGATCGCCAATTGTTGCATCTGGTATTCACGCGATGTTGATCGTTCGCGATCGACCGTCTGAGCAACGACTTCATTGGAGACACCACTTCGCATTGCTTCACATTCGGCTAATTTTTGACGACGACCTGCTAACTGACATTGCAGCAAGTGAATCACCGCTTCATCCGGCAATAGGGCAGCAAAGTGAATTTGAACCAGTAGCGGATCTCGCACAATGGGTAGGGTTTGGGGCGATTGCAACCAGCGAATCAACTCTGCTTTGCCTGCCTCCGTCACTGTGTAAACTTTGCGGTTAGGGCGATCGTGCTGAATCTCAACAGTGCAGTGAATCCATCCCTGCTCCTCTAACTTATCTAGCGTTCTATAAATCTGTGCCTGATCCGCCTGCCATAGGTGCGCGATACACCCATCAAAACAAGTCGTCTTGAGGTCGTACCCAGTTCTCTCTTCCTGTTGCAGCAGACCTAGAATAATGTGCGCTAGTGACATATGAGGATTCCACCGGATGTTTGTGCGGTTTTCTGGGGAGGAAGGGGAGGAAAGCCGACCCAATGCATTACTTATAATACTATGCTAATATATGATTAATCATATATAGGACTAATTCACAACTCTCTGCACCATTCTCTGTAACTCAGTCCTATACCCCACGCGCTCAAGCCGACAGGCATCTCTCTATATAATCACCGTCACGAAAGGATAGCACTATCCATGTCTAATGTACTTACACAGCGCATTCGCCAACATCAAAACCTCGCTGCACTCCGGAACAAACTACTGAAACTCCATCAAGTTTTACTAGACATTGAACGCAACACCTATGAGCAAGCTCAGGGGCGGGTTTCTCGCGGTGAACTGTTGCAACTGGTCATTAACCACGAACAGTTTGCCTGGTTGCATCGCATTTCAGAGTTGATTGTACAAATCGATGACCTGCTGCGTGCGGATGAGCCTGTGTTACCCGATGAAGTCCAGACGTTGATGGACAATGTGCGATCGCTCTTGTCTCCATCGCTCTCCAATGATGAGTTTGCTGATAAATACGATGCGGCTCTGCAACGTGAACCAAACGCAATCCTGGCACACGCAGATGTTATTCATTTGCTAACTGAGATGGCGTAGCTTCGAGATGTCACATCGGTAGTGTCCTAAGTTCGGTTTAAACTCGCGGCTATCAAGGCGAAGTTCGCCGACGCGGGCTACCGGAAATCAAAGGTTTACTCAACCGACGCAGATTGGTTTTGTTTGTATAGCCGCAGCCACATTTGATGGGGCAGAGGTGAGTCTGAAAGCTTCCCAGATCAGAATTTGAGCCACTACTCATACCAATTTGAATTGGCTTCGCTGCACATGATTCCGTAAGGGCGTTTCGCGAAACGCCCCTACCCAGTGATCTGCCACAATCAAACATTAAATCGGTATCAGGTTCAATGATAAAAAAGGAGAGGATTATCTTCCTCTCCTTTAGTGTTTGTTCCTCTCTTTCTTGCAATCAAGATGTATAGCTGTACTCATGGACGTTAGGACATTTCAAAGGCTGGAATCAACAAGGGGCTTAAGCCCCTTGTCCTAACCTGATTGAGTAAAGCTATAACGCTTGATTAGAAGAAATGCATTCCCTCAGGAATGATGTTGTGATACACGACGATTAACAGATGTGGGAAAATTCAGAACACGAGAGCCAACCCGTTTTAAGAAACGAGGGTTTTTTCATCAGACGTCTCAACTGTTAATGCAGGGAATACAGTTTCTGTAACCGTTGTGTGTGGGCTTAAAGCCAAGTCAGCATCAGCACGCTGACAAGCTACCATCGTTTTTACGTGTTCTTGCTCATCATCTCGGATAGCAACAAACACATCATAGAGGTTGTCAACTTTGGGACGACGCTCAGCCGGGACTCTAGCCGATTGAAACTCGTCAAACATGTAGAGGTCGCCATCCCGATAATATTGCACAGCGATCGCCGGAGCAGGTTGTGCTTTTAACTCCGCTTCATTCTCTTTGAGGAACTTGTTATAGCTGCGGAATGCGTGCCCTTCAACCAACTCCATAAAGTGATAAGCCGAGCGAGGACTGACAACATACAGGGCAACAATAATCCAGTAATACAACAGTGCGACACTGCGAGCGAGTAGGCGATCGATCCAGTTTTTGTCGCCACCCAACTCCTCCATAATGAGCAAGTGGTGTAGCTCGTTCCAGGACTCAGCGAAGTGAACCTTCAGCCAATCGACTCTGCGCCACCATCCCAAGGTTTCATAGAGGTGCAGAACTGAGAGATAGGAGAAATAGGGAACCCGTGCTACAGTCTCAAGCACATAGAAGCGGGGATAGGGGCGATCGCGGTAGACCACGTTGATCACAAACACCAGAATGCCAACTAATAATCGAATCATAAAATCTGTCCTTGTGACTGGAGAGCAGCGTTGTTTGAGTGTGGTTGCTCTCAACCAACTTGCTAACTAACTTGTGAGTCTAAAGACAGAATTTGAGGAAGTTGTGAGGGAGGGGCGATCGCCCGGAAAATTGCTATAGTTGCTTAAGACTCCTTAAGTAAGGCAGCACAACTCGGCAGGTCGGCTTAGAATAAGACCATGCTTGTTGGGGTGTATCGCGTTTTCCTGCATCTTGCTTCCGATATTCGGCTCGTGATATTTTAACCCTGCAATATTTCGCAACATTGACGCAATATTGAAAGTGATTTTGACACTTCAAAATCTCCAACCAACGCTCATTTAAAGTTCAACTTCGCTCATTTAAAGCTCAAATTCAGAGAACCTTCCCGATTATGTAACCTGCTTGCGGGTTATTGTTGAGTGCTTTGAGTTCACTAACACTGACAAAGGCGAGCCATGGTGTTCTCGCGGTTTAGGGCGGCAATATCTCACATTTTGCGGGGAGAGCAAGAACCTGCAACAGGACGATCAACGGGGCGATCGCCCTCAGACAAAGCTTCTCAAACTTCTGTCTGTCCACGTTCCTGGAAAATCCATCAAAAGATTGGGTACGGTTATCTGCTGTCAATTGGCATTGGCTTTCTGGGTTCCATCACCGGAATGTTGATTGCCGATTACTATCAGGGACAGAGTATTGAGCAATTATGGGATGCTCAACAACAATCTCAGCTATTGCGCGAATTTGAGAGAACCGCTAACGCATTTCAACTCCACACACTGCGGTTAGCCAATTCGGTTGATCAACCGACCGCATTAAAGGAATATGCAAGGCTACAAACAGCCGCCGCCAGAATTCAAGTTTTAGAACAACAAATTGAGATGTATTTAGCTAGCGACCCAGACTGGCTAGCCACTCAGTCTCATGTGCTCAGTAACTTGATTGCAAGCTATAGTGACCAGATTGCAGGAAATACAAAACGAATCGAGGCACAAATAGGCGTTTCCCCAACAGGTCAACCAAACCTGCTGGCTTTACAAAATCCCCTGCTGAAATCCATTGAGACAGGTTCAGGGGGCAGAATAGATCAACTCAATCGACAACTCGTTGAGATTGTCAGCCTTGCCGAGATCCAGACCCACCAAGCTGGTGAGGCGATGGAATATGCCCAGGGCTTTGAGAAACTGATCATTACTCTGAGTATGATGGGTTTTGCTGCGATCGCTGGTATTTGGGCATGGCGAACCACACGGGCGATCGCCCAACCGATTGAGCAAGTGACCCAACTGGCAGAGCAAGTGGCTACAGAGTCCAACTTTGAATTACGAGTTCCCATCACGACTCAGGATGAAATTGGCTTACTGGCTCAATCAATCAACCAGTTGATTGAACGAGTGGCTGAACGAACCCAATCGCTGCAACAAGCCGTGCAACACGCGGAACAACAGACCCAAATATTACAAAGGACTCTGGCAGAATTGCAAAAAACCCAAACTCATCTGGTGCAGTCTGAAAAGATGTCATCGTTAGGTCAGATGATTGCTGGAATTGCCCACGAGATCAACAACCCTGTGAGTTTTATTCATGGCAATCTCAAATACGCCAAACAATATGTGGCAGACTTACTGCGATTAGTAGAGCTTTATCACGCTTCAACCCTCAATCCTTCATCCGAGATTCAACAGCATCGCAGTACGATCGACTTTGAGTTTATTCAAGCTGACCTGCCAAAGCTACTGTTGTCTTTAGAGATGGGGACAGAGCGAATTCGCAGTATTGTCCTATCCCTGCGCATTTTTTCTCGTTTAAATGAAGCAGCCCTCAAAGCGGTCAACCTCCAGGATGGCATTGAAAGTACACTCGTTATTTTGGGTAATCGGTTGCGAGCGGCTCCCCATCGTCCAGAGATTACCGTGGTCAAACAGTATGGCAATTTGCCTCTGGTGGAATGCTATGCGGGACAACTCAATCAAGTATTTATGAACATTTTGTCGAATGCGATCGATGCGATCGAAGACAGAATTAAAAGTAACTCGTCTGCATTGCTTGAAACTCCAACGGAAGAGCCCTCTCCTCAGTCCTCTAGCCAGGAAAATTGGCAACCCAGTATTTTGATTCGTACAACGGTGATCGACGCCGATTGGGTGAGTATTGAAATAGGAGACAACGGTTTAGGAATTCCAGAAGCCGTTCGGCACAAGATCTTTGATCCTTTCTTTACGACAAAGCCCGTTGGAAAGGGAACTGGCTTAGGAATGTCTATCAGTTATGCGATCGTTGTTGAGAAACACTGTGGTCAGTTGAGTTTTGAGTCTCAATCTGGTAGCGGAACAACGTTCAAGTTGCAATTACCAGTTCATCTGTCTAAACAAATGTCACGCAAAAAAAGTTCGGGATAAGGGTTTTGGCAGTTAAAACCGTAGCTATAGCAAAGTACTGAGAACTGAGAACTGAGAACTGAGGCTAAAGACAGGCAATACGTCGCATTCAAAATGGCTACAGTGTACACACAAATCCTCAGACATCTAATACCGATTTGAACTGTGAAGGCAACGAATGCTGGTATGGGTTGGCAGTGCCAAACCCCTCCCCAACGCTGATTTGCTCATAAAACTCTTTAAAGCGGCACATAGAGACTTTGAACCTTTGCCAAGAGGCTTGACCCAACCAGAAACACCCGTACTTGGAGCCGATGCGAAGCGCGCCTTTGGGTGAACCGAAACACCTTCTGCTCGTCCGGCATGGGTGCTGTCGTTCGTCCTGAACCTACAAATGATTAAGAAAATAGAGCAAAAAAGACCATTGAGACATCAGAAGCGAGGATTATTCATTGCATGATGACTCCACTTTGACAACCCCTCAGGAGCGATCCCATGGCTCTCAGTCCAACCTTTCGACCCGCAACCCTTGATGATTGCGACACCATCGCTCAACTCTTTCAAATTGCCTCCGATGGAGTGTGTGACTACATTTGGAGCACTCTAAGAGAAGAGTACCCCGGTTTGACTCCGTTAGAAATTGGCGCACAACGCTATGCCAACCCCGACAACCCCTTTGGCTATAAAAACTGTGTGCTTGCAGAACAAGATGGCGCGATCGCTGGCATGATGGTGACGTTTGCGACTGATCCGGCAGAAGAAGCCAGCCAACCTGATCAGCCAGAATCTTTGGCTGAGAGCGATCGCCCCACTGAGGAACCTGCTGCCCCTGATATTCTGGCTCCCTATAGCCTGGAAGCCCCCAACACCTGGTATATCTGCGCTCTCGCACTGTTTCCGGCGTTTCGCGGACAGGGCACCGGCACGCAGTTTCTCAAACTGGCACACCAACAAGCTGTCAATCGAGGCTTTTCAAGCCTCAGCCTGCTCTGCTTTGAGCAAAACGTAGGAGCATTGAGGCTCTATCTGAGTCATGGTTTTCAGGTCATCGATCGCACTCCTGTTGTCCCTCATCCTTTGATTCACTACACAGGTGATTTGTTGTTGATGACTGCTGCTGTTAAACCTTAGAACAATCAGGTATATAGGACGTTATCAAACCATTCATTCCTGTAATTTTAGGTATTTCAATCCTCTTCAGTTCAGATGTAGTTCGTGGTTTGCAAGTTGTATAAAATCTTTATCTCATAATGTATTTAATTTGCCTGGAATGTGTTTAGCAACACTTCCATAACAGCAATTCGATCGCGTATTGTAGGTAGCTTATTCTTTGGATCCAAAACTGGAGAGAACAGGTATGAACCATCGATTAAGCATTACGATTACGAGTATTATCGGTACAGTTTTAACAACATCAACCTTACTTGGATACAACTCAGTCTCTGCCCAAGAAACCATGACCCCTGAAGCCATCTATGTCGGTTTATGGCAGGGGGTTGATGAGGTTGATGGTGGCTTTTCAGTGCGCTCTATTCTGCCAACTGACTCCGGCTTCAGGATGGTAGGTCGTGACACATGGCATGGTCCCTGTGGTTATGGTGATCCGGCTACTGTTTTATCGCAATTGACTGTCGAGGAAGGCGTTTTAGAAGGAACGTGGGATCTGAACTGTCAAATTGGGGAAACTGCCGAAAGTGGCGATCGCTCATTTAAAGTTCGTTACACGTTTGACCCTGAGACACAAACCTTGACAGAAACGTTACTAAATCCAACCACAGAGCAACCAATTGACCGGATTCCAATCGTGTTCTTCCGCGTTGCCCCGTAGTTCTGTCCCCTTTGCGCCCCACTCCCACACGCTTGCCATCAAAACCGGGATTGCCATCTGGAAGTCAAAACAGCCATAGTTGAAACGTCAGTCAAAAAACCGCGTTTCTGCTACCAAAACTTCGGGGGCAAGGGTTATGCGTCCAGGTTCTACTTTGCGTATCTTGATCGTGACACTCCTGATTTGGGGAGTGAGTGCAACAGCGGCGATCGCAAATACGTGGCCTCCTATGGCAATCTGGTTACTTCAGATGCCGTTGGGCGCAAGCTTGCTGAGCTATGGTGTGGGATTGGTGGCGATCGCCCTGTTAGAAGGGGCTATCCTGTGGCGACGAGAAAACCTGGCTCTCAAACGGAGCCTGATCATATCTGCTGTGGCAAACCTGTATTCATTAGGACTGGGGTTACTGGCGATCGCAGGCTTCGCTGCCTTGCCCTATAGCATTCTGGGAACTGTATTTCTAGGAACCTTGTATGTCCTGCTGATTCTAGCTTCCTGGTCTTTTGTTCCCTATTTTCAGATGCAGAGGTTAAAGCAATATCCCCTGTGGCGGACTCTATCGCGATTAGCGATTTGGGGTGGCATTTGGTTTGCCCTGTTATTGAGTAGTTTATTGTTGATTTCAATTGTTCATACCATTAATCCAAGAACAACCGCTGGGATTCGTTTTCCTGATCCAACTGTTCCGTTGTATGTGAACGCTCTACAACTGCTTGCAGTCATGCTGTTTATCGGAATTGGGTTTGCGATTAGTGTTGTGTCAGAGGGGGCCTGTCTGACTCGCTGGTTGCCCCAATCTTCTAACCGTTTGTGGCGAACTGTGTTAGTCATGAATTTACGTTCCTATGCTTATATTGCTGTACCGATTACCCTGCTATTTCTGATGAGTAGACGGACATAATGAAGGTGAGCAAATTGGGGTTATTAGTCTGGAGTCCAACTACGCTCACCCCTTCACGACAACATTTAAGCTGCACCTTGTCACTTCTTTGCTCCTCTGTTCTTTCCCTTCGTCTTCTGCTATCGCCTCTATGTTGCAACCTGACCACATCCTCCGCGATCGCTATCAACTGAAACACAAATTAGGACAAGGTGCCGGACGACAAACCTGGTTAGCCCATGACCTGGCAGAAGAACCCGCAGAGCCAGTGGTTATCAAACTCATGACCTTTGGCGAAGAAGTGCGGTGGGATGACTTGAGGCTCTTTGAACGCGAAGCACAAATCTTGCGGCACCTGAACCATCCCCACATTCCCAAATACCGAGACTTTTTCTCGATTGACGATCGCTTATTGCGGTTTGGCTTAGTGCAAAACTACATTCCCGGTACTTCGTTAAAGGACATGCTTGCTCAAGGGAAGCACTTTAGCGAACAGCAGGTACGCCAGATTGCAACTAACCTGCTCCACATTTTGAGCTATCTACACGAACTCAGTCCTCCCGTTTTGCATCGTGATATTAAGCCCAGTAACTTGATCTTAGGAGAAGATAAGTTCATTTATCTGGTGGATTTTGGAGCCGTTCAAGATAAGGCAGCGATCGAAGGAGAAACGTTTACTGTCGTTGGCACCTACGGCTACGCGCCGATGGAGCAGTTTGGCGGACGAGCAGTCCCCGCTTCTGACCTGTATGCTCTAGGGGCAACGCTAATTCACCTGTTAACAGGGGTTTCCCCAGCAGAACTGCCTCAACAGGATCTTCAGATTCAATTTACTGACCACGTTAGTCTTGATCCTGATTTTGTGGACTGGATTCAAATCCTCACACAACCCGATGTCACCAAACGGTTTCAAACCGCACGGCAAGCCCTGGAGGCGTTGCGATCGCCCCAACAAGATGACCCCACCCCCTTACCTCAGCGACGATATACCCCAATCAAACGGTTTGACGTTGCCGAATCTGTTCTTGAGCGATCGCCCCAACGGAAGGAAGGATTCGCATCGTCTAAAACAGTGGTGTCACTGACCAGCCCATCTTTCACCCAAATCCAGATACATCACGCTCCTGATAGGTTGCTCATTCAAACTCCGGGAGCCAATCGATGGAGTTTACTGTTACTCATTCCAATTGGAATCATTCTCTTGATCATTCTTCGAGCCGTTCTTCCTGTCATCACGATTACTGTATCCGGTGCAGGGTTATTTAGCCTATTTCTACTTCTGTTCGCATTGAGTATTTTTTGGGAATTTCTGCCCACGTTTATCGATTTTCAACAGGATCGATTCATCATCTACAAACGTCCTTTCAACTTCACAATACAAACCACCAATCAGCCGATCGCTGATATTCAGGACGTATTTCACACCCTAAAAACCTTTCGCAGTGGTAAACGAACCTACGAGAAACGAGTTGTCGTTGTGCAAACCAGTTACAACGAAACCTATTTTGCCAAGGGGTTCAGTTGGGATGAATGCAACTGGTTGGTGGAGGTGATTCAGCAGTGGTTAGGGTTTTCTCGTTAGCTAAAGCGATACTTCTGTTGCTGATCTGCCACCCTAAATCTGCTTGAATACTGATTTAGCAACTGTCAAAACAGTTAATCCAAGGGGATGTGGGGACTGCGCTCCCAGCCAGGGGTTCCACTCCTGCACCCTGTCCTAACCAACCTTCGGTTGTTATATGTAAGGACGGATTCAGCCGCAAACCCTGGCAGAATAGGGTCTGATATAGCTTTGGTCAGAAAGCTGAAGGCAATGGCAATGGCTCAAACCCTGATGCTGGGAAAGCTTCCTGATTCGCCTCCGCCCTATTGCATGTGGCTAACGTGAATTCGGGATAAGGATTTCGGCGGTTAAACCCGCCGCTATCGAAGCAAAACTGACCTGCGTCGGTTCGTCAAATCCTGCCTTTTCCCTAGTCCGCGTCGGCGGGCTTCCCTCTAATAGCCGCGAATTCATTCGCTGGGCTCTTCAACCGAACTGACGTTAGCTACGGCTATATGACCCGATAAACTTGAATTGTTATGCCTTTTGATCGCGATCGCCCGTCTTTCCCAACCTCATGTTCCTATCGGCTCTGGTTATTTTGCATCTGCGCTGGGATGTTTCTCTTCTTTACCCAGGTGACCATGCTGTTTCCAGTACTGCCGCTGTATGTTGCTCAACGGTGGGGGGAGGCATCTCCCGTGGGGTTGGTGATTGGGGCGATGGCAATGGGGCTGTTGTTTTTTCGCCCCGGAATTGGGCTATTAATCGATCGGTGGGGGCGTAAGCCCGTGCTGTGGATGGGCTTGCTCATTATGATTGGCATTTTGCCACTGTATATCTGGTCGCCCAACCCAGTTTGGTTGATGGGAGTGCGCGTATTTCACGGCATCAGTCAGGCAGCAGTCGCTACCGCATCTCAGACGATGTTAGCGGATTTGGTTCCCCCCGAACGTCGCACGGCGATGATGGGCTATTTAGCCATGTCGAACACGATTGGATTCTCCCTGGGGCCGTTGTTGGGGTCAGTGATGTTCAATAGAACAGGTTTTACTGGGGCCGTGTTGATTATGCTGGTGATTACCCTGATAGGGGTTGGGGTTAGCTTACCGTTACCCTGGTTACAGTCGGGGAGGTCGTCCCTTACGTCTGACCCCACAGGTGACCCTGATCGGGGCTTTCCCTGGAAACATATCCTGGCCTTCCCAGTACGGGATGCAACTTTTCTCTTTTTTATCGGATCTTTTTTGCACGGTGGTGTCGTTACGTTTCTGCCGCTATTCATCGACCACTCGGCGTTGTTCTATAGCCTTAACGCACTCGTTGCAGTGTTAGTGCGATTTGGCTTAGGACGGTGGGAACGGGTTTTGCCGCAACGTTGGTTAGTCAGTGGTGCTCTGTTATGTGAAGGAACGGCATTAGTAGGGTTATCCGGTTTTCCAGAGTATTTGCCCATCTGGTCAGTCATCTACGGTGTAGGCTTTGGAGCATTGTTCCCTGTGTTATCGGCGATCGTCTCATTGTCAGCCCCTGCTGAGATTCGGGGTCGAGTGTATAGCTTTTTTCTGGCAGGGTTTGATGCAGGCATGATGTTAGGAGGGGCAGGGGTACAACCCTTGATCCATACACTGCCACTGCGATCGCTTTTTGTGGTGTTAGGGGGGTTAGGCAGCAGCGTCAGTTTAGTCGCGTTTCGACAGTTTGCCAGACCGGCTCCGGGAGTTGAGGCTAAATAATCTCAATTCGAGTACCGCCAAAATCCTGACCCTAAACTCGTCCCAAATTACATAGCTTTGGTCGGAAAGCTTAGGACGAAGGTAATGGCTCAAATCCTGATTCTGGGGAGCTTTCCGACTTGCCTCCACCCCACCACATATAGCTACGGCTATCGCTGTGGGAGAGTCACCAGGAAGCCGGAGTTTTCTGAAACCCCGACTTCCCATACAATCCAGGTGTTTCAGACAGGCTTAATCACGGCCAGTTTGATTCTCTAACTGACGACCGCTTCGCTTCGCCGTGTCGGGATACAATCCACCCCACTCCTTGAGGGCTTGACCCGACTCTTCTACAATGTTTTCGACGCGATCGCCCACATTATCTTCAGTCTGACGAGCTTCCCGCTCCCACTCGCCCATGGTTTTGGGTCGTTCAGAGTCAATCTGATGAGCCGTATCGCTGACTCGCTTATCGAGTCCACGGTTTTGCTTTCTGTCACCATGGCTTGGATCAGCACTGACCGTTAGCAGCACAATTCCCACCAAAACGACCGACAGCAATTGCTTAACTTGCAGCTTTCTCAGAAATGAACTGAGAGTGGCGATCGCGTT
This sequence comes from Oscillatoria sp. FACHB-1407, assembly GCF_014697545.1. Classification (GTDB taxonomy): domain Bacteria; phylum Cyanobacteriota; class Cyanobacteriia; order Elainellales; family Elainellaceae; genus FACHB-1407. Next base: position 66,972 of record NZ_JACJSA010000005.1, read on the forward strand.
AGAAATTAGATTTATCATGGTCAAACTCCAGTTTTGAATTCTGAATATTGTGTTGTTTTAGAGTTGGGAGCGACATCGACAAACAGCCCCTATAGTGAAGCCAATTTGCTCTGTCAAACCCGAATTAAGACTATCCACAAAAATCTAAGAATTCCTCTAACAGAAGTCGGAACTGTGGCAATACATACCTGCCCCTTAAGCTGTAGAGGGAGGTATAGCAACCGAGGGATCGGCTAGGACGGGGTGCAGGGCTTCCTAGCTCACCTCCGCCCCATCAAATGTGACTATAGCTATCAGACGTGAGCAAGACGCTCACACTCCCTCTGCCTTTACCCCTGATCCCTCATCCCTCATCCTTTATCCTTTATCCTTTACCCCTCATCCTTTATCCCTTATCCTTCATCCTTCATCCTTCATCCTTCATCCTTCATCCTTTATCCTTTATCCTTTACCCCTCATCCTTCATCCTTCATCCTTCATCCCTCATCCTTTATCCTTTACCCTTCACCCTTTACCCCTCATCCCTCATCCCTCATCCTTTACCCCTCATCCTTTATCCTTCATCCTTCATCCTTTATCCTTCATCCTTTATCCTTCATCCTTTATCCTTCATCCTTCATCCTTTACCCCTCATCCCTCATCCTTCATCCTTTACCCCTCATCCCTCATCCTTCATCCTTCATCCTTTATCCTTTACCCTTCACCCCTCATCCCTCATCCCCTTTATCCCTTATCCTTATCCTTGTAACTGAATTGTCAAACAATCCCTTTTTGGGCATTTCACGGATTCAACCTCCATGTCTCAATCACAACGTCCAAACATTGTCGTTATCGGAGCAGGATGGGCAGGGTTGGGAGCAACCTATCATCTCGCCAAACAGGGGTATGATGTCACGCTATTAGAAGCAGGGGCATATCCAGGAGGATTGGTCGCAGGGTGGAAAACGGCTCAGGGGCGATCGATTGAAGCAGGCATTCATGGGTTCTGGTATCCCTATCACAACATCTTTTCACTGGTGGATGAGTTGGGTCTAAAACCTTTTACTCCCTGGACTCAATCATCGCAATACTCCCCAGCAGGCTTGGAGGTTGAGTCTCCTATTTTTCAAGATGAGCCGCAATTACCAACCCCACTGGGCACGTTTCTCTATACTCGGTTCCAACGATTACCCTTGAGCGATCGCCTCTCAGCATTACCGCTACTCTATGCTGTGGTTGATTTTGATAACTCTGACCAGGCATGGCGACGCTATGACCCCGTGACCGCGCGGGAGTTGTTCAAACAGTTTGGCGTGTCGGCACGGCTCTATCGAGATGCCTTTGAACCGATGCTGCTCGTGGGTTTGTTTGCTCCAGGGGAGCAGTGCTCCGCTGCTGCTGCGTTAGGAATGCTCTACTACTTCATCCTGGCGCACCAACCCAACTTTGATGTGGTGTGGTGTCGCGGTACGGTTGGCGAGATGATCTTTCGTCCCTGGGTGGAGCGAATCGAACAAGCCGGGGGGCGAGTCCTGACACAACGCCGCGTTACCGATGTGCGGTTGGAAACGGTGGGTGAAACCCTGAAAGCAACAGGAGTAGTTTGTGGGAATGAGGTGTTTGAGGCAGATGCGGTGATCTTTGCAGTGGGTGTGACCGGAATGCAAAAGATTGTTAGCAACAGCCCAAATCTGCGACGACTACCGGAGTTTTGCAAGTTGATGAATCTGGGAGCGATCGATGTGTTAGCCACACGGCTCTGGTTCGATCGCAAGGTGTCTGTTCCACGCCCTTCAAATGCCTGCTTTGGGTTTGACACAACAACCGGATGGACTTTCTTTGACTTAAACACGCTGCACGATGAATGGCAGGAGGCAGAGGGCAGTGTGATCGAAGCCGATTTCTATCACGCCAATCAGCTGTTGCCATTAGAGGATGAACAAATTGTGGCAAAGGTACATCGCGATCTGGCAACCTGCGTTCCTGCGTTTCACGATGCAACGGTAGTCGATCACAGTGTGGTGCGGCTCCCCAAAGCTGTCACTCACTTCTCACCGGGGAGCTACCCATCCATGTTGCCCAAGACGACCTGCATCGAGAACGTGTTAATGAGCGGTGATTGGATCACGACTCGTCATGGCTCCTGGTCACAAGAAAAGGCTTACGTCACGGGGTTAGAAGCAGCCAATCAGGTGATCGATCGCTTCCGAACAGGAGCCTCTGCCACGATCATTCCCGTTGAACCAGACGAACCCCACATTCAAACGGCTCGTTACATCAATCAAACTATTCGAGGATGGGCAAATCAATTTCCTAACCCATGGCTCCCTTAATTATGGAGTCTCCGTGCAATATATAGATGTCTCTATAAGAGCGTTTAGCGAAATATCTCTGCTGAATTTACGTTCTATCTTTAATGTTCAAACTCATTCACTATGTCACAACGAATTACACCTCGTCTCATTCTAGAAACGCTTTTGCCTCACCTTAAAGTTGCTGCAAATTATGCTCGAAATGTGCAAAGCCGAATCGCATCTCGCCCTGCAAAAGAGGGTGACAGTTTCTTCGCGACAGCTTTAAGTGATGCAGATCTTTCCATCCAAACGTTGATTGAAGTCACTCTATTAGGTACTTTTCCAACGATTCGGTTTTATGGTGAAGAGTATGAGCAATCCTATAATACGAAATACTTTCGAGCGATCGACCTGGGAGACAAAAATGATTATCTGGTGACGCTTGACCCGATCGATGGCACTCAGTTTTATCTGGATGGACACTCCAACTATCAAATCATCTTGACCGTGTTGAATTCAGATGAGTTTGAAGCAGCGATCGCCCTTACCCCTGCTCAAAACAGTTACTACTATGCGTTGCGAGGCGAAGGCACCTGGCAAGGAACGTTTGAGGATGATTTGTCAGCCTGCAAAACCCTTCGGGCTGATAAGACAAGTGCGACCATCTTCTTGGGATGGGGCATGGGGTGGTTAGCCCCACACTTAAAAGAACGTTATCAGGTACTCGACGTGGCAAAAGACTATTCCGCAGAGGTTCAAATTCCCAGTGTTAATGGCATCTTAAACGGGGAGTTGGCTGGAGTTGTGCTGCGGGCAGGCAAGCTGATTGACGGGGCGGCTCTGGCGTTTATCGCTCAGGAGGCAGGCTATATTGTCACAACTCATGACGGTAACCCACTGCCCCCGATCTATACGTGTGACGATTACACCCGTCCTGGCTTGATTATCGCTGCTTCTCCTGCCGTTCACATGCATTTGTTAGAAGCCGTCAACCAGGCTCAACGCGCCTAAATTTTGCCCTCAAATCGTTGAAACCAGACGAGATTGGCTACCGTTGTAATCACTAATGTGATACCGCCTCCAACCCATGCCAGCATTGGATCGTAACCGCCCCGACTGAGGTTCACCATCCAGCGATGTGTGAGTTCAGAAGACACAACCCAATCAGCAATCAGGGGAAAGAGATACATCAACGACGCTCCAACGATGAGCCAGCCCACCATCGAGGCGAGCAAAAAAATGGTTTTGGCGGTTGATTGGCTACCCATGGGCGATCGCAATACAGGACTCAAGTAAGAACTATAACAACCGAGAGATTAGTTGGAACGGGGTGCAGGGGTGGAACCCCTGGCTGGGGGCGCAGCCCCACACCCTTTGTATTAACTGTCTCGACAATTGCTATAGATTGAGATTACCACGGGAAATGCATGGCATGAAGAGGGCGAAAATCGGGCGATCGCTCCTCCGCTCATGGTATGGTTTGGAGTGATCTCATCTCCCTGTTCTAGAATGCTTACAGCAATTTTCATGTGTGTATGCCACACCAACCGTTTGCATCGCTTGAATTCATGGGTGTTCGCTGTGGGGTACTCGTTTGAAACCCGCTGTAAATCAGATGCAATGCCCAACTCAAGCATAAACTGCAATGCTTGAGCAGACTGTGGGTCAAACCAATCAACAAGCCTACACTGCACGTCGCCTTGTGCAACACTACGCTCAGTTGCAGCAACTCCAACCCGCCGAGCAGACTATTCTTGAATTGCTGCGAGATCGGTGGTCGAGTATGAAAATGTTAGATATCGGAGTGGGCGGTGGTCGTACCACGCAACACTTTGCCCCGTTAGTGCGGGAATACACTGGCATTGATTATTCCACCGACATGATTGCCGCTTGCCAAAATCGCTTTGCAGCATTCCCCCAAATACCTTTGCTTGACGTGTGCGATGCCAGAGATCTCAGCCGTTTTCCAGACAATACATTTGACTTTATTTTGTTTAGTTTTAACGGTATTGATTACATCCCTCACGGCGATCGCCTGAAGGTCTTTCAAGAAGTGAGTCGAGTTGGGAAACCTGGAGGTTATTTTTGCTTTTCGAGTCACAATCTCCAAGGCATAGAACGCGAATTAAATTGGAGAAACCACATTAGCCTGAACCCCATCACCAGTTACGTTAATTTAGTGATGTTCGCTCTACTCCGCTTCTTTAATCCCACTCTTTCGTCAACTCAACTGAGTGTAGCTAAGCACGTCATCATCAGAGATGAAAGTCACAATTTCCGCTTAAAAACTTACTACATCAGACCTCAAGAACAACTCAGCCAACTCGCAACCGATTTTGTAAACATCAAACTTTATTCCTGGAAGAGTGGGCTGGAAATCCTTGATGAGGCTGAATTGTGCGCAACCACCGAGATGTGGATTTATTACCTGTGCAATATTAAATAAACTCCATCTCTAACCACAGATTGTTCAGTTTGCTAGGCTGTAAAGGGGGGATGAGCCTATGGAGATTATTGGACAAGTTCAGGGAGACAACCTGACCGAATTGTGGGAGTGGGTGCAATCCCTCACGCTGTCTCCAAACACCATTCGTAGCCGCTACGCCCCAAATCGCCTGGTGAAATGTTTTGGTATTGCCTCCAATTTGCAATCGATCGCTAAAGGACGTGCCCGTTTATATCGAGTGGAAGACCCAGGCGATCGCATTCGTGCCCTGGGAGAAAGGTTGCTCCCCGGTTGGCACAGTCTGCTGGTCTGCGGAGGCGACACGACAATTCATTGGCATCGCGATCATGGGCACTTTGAAGGCATGGCGGTGATGGTGAACTTGGGAGAAGCGTTGTATTGTGAGCGGGACTATGACAAAGGGGAATTGCAACACACCCTCACCGATGGTCTGGTGATTCGCATCAACACTAAACTGCTCCACAAAGCTGTTCCCCTATCTACACCGCGCTATAACCTTACCTTCCGCCACCTCAAACCTGAATTTGTACCGCAAGTGGAAGAGACGATGGCTCAATTACAGTTACCTGTGTATAGCAGTACTCACTAAGGTTAGAACGGGGTGCAGGGGTGGAATCCCTGGCTGGAGGCGCAGCCCCTACACTCCCTTATGTCCTAATGCATATGCGTAGGGCTATAGTTCAACGCTGCTCGATCATGTCGAGATGCTGGCTTAATTCGTAAATTTGACCCGTACCATGACGATGCGGGTTGCAGTAACAACTTATTAAGCCTTATTTTTCGTCGGCGATCGCCCGGTCGAGTAACGGGGCAATGGAATTGGCAAAAATTGCAGCTTGGGTGCGATCGCGCAATTCCAGTCGTGCCAGGATGTTGGTGACGTGGTTGCGGACGGTTCCTTCTGAGATGTAGAGTATTTGAGCAATTTCGCGATTGCTAGAGCCTGCGGCAATCAAACGTAGCACTTCGCGTTCACGAGGAGTGAGTTGAGTGAAACCGGGAGGCAGATCGGGGAAGGGTTGGGGAGCAGGACGAGGCGTTTGGGCAATCATCTTCTGCACAATGCCGGGGGCAAGTTGAGTGTAGCCTTTGTAAACTGTGCGAATGGCGATCGCCAGTTCTTCAGAGGGGGTATCTTTGAGTAGATAGCCTGCGGCTCCGAGACGTAATGCCTCTGCGACATAGTGATCATCATCAAAGGTTGTCAACACCAGGACTTTAGTTTGGGGAAACTGTTGATGGATGGCTCCAGTTGCCGCGACTCCATCCATCACAGGCATTCGCACATCCATTAACACCACGTCTGGATGTAATGCCTCGACTTGTTGCAGGGCAGTCTGTCCGTTGTCGGCTTCTCCAACAATCGCCAGGTCAGCTTCGAGTTCGAGCAGGGCTTTGAGCCCCTCTCGCAGGATTGGTTGATCGTCTACTAGCAACACACGAATCATATCGATCTTTCGTAGATTAGATTGCTTTTAAGGCAGGACTACATCACTCATCTCAAAGGATTTAAAAAGGATTTAAAGGGGAATGTGAATCATCAGTTGAACGCCCTGTCCGGGTGAGCTATTGAGGGTGAATTGTCCCTGAATGGCTAATGTGCGTTCGCGCATACCTTGCAAACCGAATCCAGTTTGATTCTGGTTCACCTGAAAGCCGTTGCCATTGTCGTGATAGGTCAATTCCACATGGGTTGGGGTGTTATGCAAGTGAAGTCTAACTTCCGTAGCCGCAGCATGTTTGCAGGTGTTGGTGAGAGCTTCTTGAATGATGCGATAAAGGGTCGTGTTGATCTGATTTGGAAGGGGTTGCGTAAGGTAAATTTGACATTGGGGTTGGACGCCTGTTGTTTTGTAAAAGTCGTTCGTAAGTTGGGCGATCGCCTCGACCAACGACTGCCCCCGCAGTGGATCAGACCGTAATGTGGCGACGGATTGACGCACTTCTTGCAGAGCCGTTGAACCGAGTTGTTTTGCCTCTTGCAAAAAGGTTTGTGCTCTGGAGGGGTTGGTCTGCCATAGTTTCAAGGCTCCCTCAAGTTGAATATTGAGGGCAGTGAGAGCATGTCCAAGCGAGTCATGAATTTCACGGGCAATGCGGTTACGTTCCTGCACAGCCGCTAAATTTTCAACTTTTTGGGCATAGTCCCGTAGCTGCTCATTGGCGATCGCCAACTGTTGACGGCTTTGCCGTTCGGCGATCAGGGCATTGACGAGCAGCAACACGAACAACAACGCTAAACCAAACAACAGCACTGAATTAATCGCAAAACCCCAGATCAACAATCGAGATCGCTCTTCAAGGGCAAACGGCAATCGCACAATCAGATACTTGACCCGATATATCAGGATCAACAGAAATACGACGAACGCCATGCCAGTAATCATCAGTCGCCCTGCTAGGCGGAACATCAGACAACTACGGATGACCAGCACCAAATAGAGAAACGGAAACAGCCGCAACCCCCGCAAACCTGTAGCAGTCGCCAAAATGATGAGGGCAAACTCCGCAAGGACATAGCCAATTTTAGTGAGGGGACGACCCATAGGTAGACGTAACCCCATCACGCCAAACATAGCGATGCTGAGAATGGTCAACATGGGATAGCGCGACATCCGAAAGGCGGGATTCGGCAACAATTCGCTGAGAATGGCGAGTGCGACCAATCCCCATTCCAGGTACAGCAAAAACGGGAAAGGGTGGTTTTTGACGCGGATTGCGCCCACTGGGGCGATCGCAGTGTTAGACAGATCCCCCTGCATAAGCTCTACTTCCTACCGATGAGCAGATAGGTCACCATTTCACCTTTGCCCTTCACGTCGATCGCCCCTCGTCCTTGAAACTGGTATCGGTCTTTGAGTCGTTCATAAGTCTCGGCAGTGACTTGAATCTGACCCGGCAATCCCAGGGACTCCATACGACTGGCGGTGTTGACGGTATCTCCCCACAGGTCATAGGTAAATTTAGTCGTGCCAATCACCCCGGCTCCAACGGGGCCAGTATTGATGCCAATTCTCATGGTGAGGGGCTTGTTGAGGCTGAGTTCGGCAAAATCAAGAGCCGCGATCGCCGCTTGCATATCCAGGGCCATCTCTGCGATCGCCTCAACATGGTCAGGTCGGGGAATGGGCAATCCACCGACAACCAGATAGGCATCGCCAATGGTTTTGATTTTTTCCAGTCCGTGTTGCTCTGCCAATCGGTCAAAGGCAGAAAAGATCGTGTTCAACACGCTCACCAATTCTGTTGGCGATAGGCGGGACGACAACTCAGTGAAGTTGACAATGTCGGCAAACATTACCGTCACTTCTGCAAAATTATCGGCGATCGTGCGTTGCTGCTGCTTCAACTGGTCGGCGATCGGCTTTGGCAGAATGTTGAGCAGTAACCGCTCTGATTTTTCCTGTTCCTCCTGGAGTTGCTTGAGGTATGCCTGTTCCTGGTCACGCAGGCGTTTCTTCTCTAAACACGCCCCAATTCGCGCTTTTAACAGGGTGGGGTTAAACGGCTTAAACAGGTAATCTTCGGCTCCCAATTCGATGCAGCGCACGACGCTATCAATGTCATCGAGGGCAGAGATCATAATGACGGGAATGTGACGCAGGAGGGGGTCTGCTTTGAGTTGCTCCAGCACTTCATAGCCGTTTAACTCTGGCATCATAATGTCGAGGAGCACCAGATCAAACGGTTGGGATTGCATTTCTGAGAGGGCTTGTCGCCCGTTCTCAGCCACCACGACAGCCAGCCCCTGGCGGCGTAGCCGCTTTGAGAGCAGATCGCGGTTCATCTCGTTGTCGTCTACAACGAGAACTTGCCCCTGGTCAAGCTTCATACAACGTTTTGCTTCTCCAAAAGTGCCTCAATTTTTTCCAAAAGGCGGGCAAACTCAACGGGTTTGGTGTCGTAGTCGTCGCAACCTGCTTCAAAGCATTTCTCTTTGTCGCCCGACATAGCGTGAGCCGTCAGGGCGATGATGGGAATGGCACAAGTCGTAGCAGATTCCTTCAGTTGGCGTGTTGCTGTCCAGCCATCCAGGACGGGTAAGCTCATATCCATCAAAATCAGATCGGGTTTCTCTGCCTGTGCCATCGCAATCCCCTGTTCACCATCTACAGCAATTAAGATCTGGTGTCCTTTGCGCTCAAGTCGTCGGGACAACATATCTCGATTCATTTCATTGTCTTCGACCAGTAGAATTTTAGACATCTCTTATTATGATTAATTGCGTTTGATTAAGAAGTGTTATGGCGATCGCTAAACCCGGTAGAGGAAAGTAAAGAATTTTTACCCCTACACCCCGTTCTAACCCGTTGTTTGGCTGTTATGGGAGGTCGAGTTGAGGTAGGGATGAGGTCGATTCATCACTGCCAATTTGCGGATCTCAATAAGTACTTCTTCAAGGCTATACGCTCCTTTCTGGAGAATCTGCTCGACGTGGGTGTTGAGCCGCAGGCGATCGTCGAAGGTGAGGTCTTTGGCGGTCAAAATGACAACGGGCAGCGATCGCCACTTTTCGTGTTTTTGCAATTCGGCAATAAAGCCAAATCCATCCATCTCAGGCATCATCAGGTCAAGCAGGATCAGCTTGGGCTGTGTCTCAGCCAGACGCTCTAAGGCAACTCGACCATTTTCGGCTAACATCACCTGCCAGCCTTCCCGCTCTAACATGTGTTGCATCATGTCGCGAGTGAGGGGATCATCTTCAACTAGCAAGATCGAACAGGGGGGGTGTTCACACTGCACCCGTCTGAGAATGCTAATCAAGCGACTGCGATCAATGGGTTTCGTCAAATAGTCCGAAACTCCCAGGGCATAGCCCATATTCTTGTCATCTATCATTGTCATCATCACAACGGGGATGTCTGCCAATTCGACATCATTTTTAAGAACCGACAGGACTGTCCAACCATCCATTCCCGGCATCATGACATCTAGCGTGATGGCGATCGGGCGTACCTCTCTGGCAAGTCGCAGCCCATCTTCTCCGGTAAAGGCACTGCAAATTTGAAAGCCCTCCTTGCTCAAAAAGCGGCGTACCAGATCATGCACGGTGGGGTCGTCATCAATCACCAGAATGGGGGTAGTGGCATCGGTAGAAGCATCAGTTGCACAAGGCTCGCTGGTTGCTGAAGACGGTGTGAGAGCCATGACCTGAGTGGGGAGCAGCATGGTAAAAGTAGATCCCCGATTGACTTCACTCTCAACCTCTAAAGAGCCACCCATCATATGACAAAACCGTTGGGCGATCGCCAATCCCAACCCAGTGCCGCCATACTTGCGAGTTGTCGAGGCATCTGCCTGTGTAAATGCTTGAAACAGTCTGTCCATCTGCTCCGGGGTCATTCCAATTCCGGTATCAGACACCTGAAACTGGATGACCGATGAAGAACGTTCTGTCTTCCCCATTCCTTCTTGTGTCGTGCCTTCTTCTTCCCGGCTAACTCTCAGCGTAATCGTCCCCTGATTCGTGAACTTCGCTGCATTACTCAACAGATTTAGCAAATTTTGGCGAACCTTGGTCAGGTCGGCATACATCGTACCGATATCCGTCGGGTAGTCCACCACAAGCGTATTGTGGTTCTTTTCAATGAGCGGACGAATGGTGCTGACGACATCCTGAATCATCTGGGACACATCAAAGGGTTCCAGATAGAGATCCATCTTGCCTGCCTCAATCTTGGACAGATCCAAAATGTCGTTAATCAGCGATAACAGGTGCTTTCCGGCACTATGGATGCGTTTGAGGTCGGGGACAAAGTCCTCCTGACCAACATCCTCGGCTTCCTCCTGTAGCATCTCGCTATAGCCGATGATGGCGTTGAGGGGAGTCCGCAATTCGTGGCTCATATTCGCGAGGAACTGACTTTTGGCGCGATTGGCTTGCTCTGCCATGTCCTTCGCCTTTTGCAGTGCTTCGGCTTGTTTACGTTCCGTGATGTCGCGCAAGTTGACGATGATGCCACCCACGGTTTTATCGTGCAACAGGTTATTGCTCACCGCTTCCAGGATGACCCATGACCCGTTTTGGTGCTTCAGACATAACTCAAAGGGTGAACTGACTCCCCCTTCGACGACAGCCCGGTTAAACGCCGTTAGCACGGCTGTGGTTTGCCCTGGGTGAACAAATTCCAGGATGGAGTGATTTAGCACTTCATCAGGTTCATAGCCCAACACCGATCGCAACGATGCGCTGCCGTACTGGATCGTGCCCGATTCGCTGAGAATGGTGATGACATCTGAGGCGTTTTCAATCAGCGATCGGAAGTGAGCTTCGCTTTGGTGCAGAGCTTCTTTGGCTTGCAACAACCCCTGTTCACGTTCATGCACTTCCCGCGCCATGCGCTGAAAAACTCGTGCTAACAGACCCAATTCATCTGTGCGTTCGGCAGTTCTGGTGAGGGTGTCTAGATTAAACTGATTGGTCTGGATTGTGGTTGCTGCCAGGGTGAGTTGCCCGACAGGTTGGGTAATGCGGTTTGCCAGCAGGATGGAAGCACAAACCCCGATCGCCAGAATCAGAGCAGCGGCGATCGCGATACGTTCTAAATCTTTCATCATTTCTGCCTGGGCAGCGTTTGTGGCGATGTAGACCACCGTTGCCCCGGTGATCACGCCCCGTTCGCTTAACGTCGGCACCATCACTTTGACAATCGTGCCATCCAGGTAGCTAAACGGTTTGCCCTCGCTCATGACCCGTTGCAGATTGGCAAGATCGTTGGGGTTATCGAGGCTTTGCGTATTGGGCAATCCGGCAGTAACATGACGCGCCAGGTTATTCATCTGGCGATCGAGAATGCGAATGGCAATGATGTGTTCACCATCCACCAGTTCGGTGACCAGGCGGACTAACCCCAACTGCTGCCGAAACCGCTCTAACAACGCTGCATCGTAGCCCACCTGAACGATCCGGGGTTGGTCGATTCCAGCGACCCCCACATATTTAAAAAAGCGATCGTCAATCTCACGCTGCATGAGGGGTTGGTTGATCACGCTCTGTTCCCCCGTCAACAATGACCAGAAAGCACTCGCCTGGGGTTGCTGAGTCGCGTCAGGACTAAAGGTAAAGTCAATGCCACTCAGGTTACGCAGATAGGCACGTCCAGTTTCATCGGTGATCCAGATCTCGTCGAGGGGTGTTGTGTCGGCGATCGCCCGTAAGCGTTGGTTCAGCTCTTCTGAAGACATCCCCGATTCCTCGGCGATCGCGATCATGTGACTGGCGATCGTCGCCTGTACGATCATCTGTTCACCAATTGCCTGGTCGATGTCGCTTTGAACCTCGTTGGTAAAGCGAGTCATGCGTGCCAAAAATTCAGCGATGCGAATGCCATCTTCTTCGGTGTGCTTTAGCATCGCTCGTCGAGTGCCCCATGCAAACACCGAGGTTGTCACCAACACTGTTACAGCGAGGAGGGACGTGACCATCAAGAGAATACGAATGCGGAGGGTCATGGCTTAGCAGAGAAAGGGACAGGATAGAGCGACAATTAGCAATTTTAGGTTTTAGAGGCTGGAAGGAGATGCAGGGTGTCTCCACCGTTTGATCAGCGTTGGAGGGGATAGGGTTGTTGCGGTAGGGCTGGTAGCCGTAGAGTTCATGGGGATAGAAGGCAACAGAGTGCAGAGATGCTCAAGCACATCCGCGAAGTTCAGTTGGCTCTGGTGTAGCAGTTGTTCTGCCCAGTAGTAGAGGTGGGGATGGGTTGCCTGACTGAGGTCGGTAGGCAGAATGCTAATGAATGGGAGCGATCGCCAGGTGGGATGGTGGCTCAATTGGTGAATCAATTGAAAAGCCTCACCCGTGGGCAGCGTTAAATCGAGGAGCAGCAAATCGGGGGCGTGATTTTGCAGGTGAGCCAGAGCGGTTTGAGCGGTGTTAGCCGTGATCACACTCCAACCTGCTTTGCTCAGCAGTCGTTGTAGCATGTCTTGCGCCATGGGGTCAGCCTGCACAGATAACACCTGTTGAGGGTGTGATCCGAGATTGTGCTGTTGTAACAGCAGACTGAGACGACGAAAGTCATCGGGCGTGCTCAGCGATTCGCACAGCCCCAGGAAAAAAGCGCACTTCTGGATCTCAGCCGGGGGAGGGCTGTCAGCCGACGATGCCAGCATGAGAACCGGAATGTTAACCAGGCGGCGATCGCGCTTGAGACTGGACAACACTGCCCAACTGTCGCGATCGGGCATCAACGCATCCAACAAAATCACATCGGGCAACAGTTCCTTTGCCAGTCGCAACCCTTCTCTGCCACACCAGGTGGTGACCACCCGCAACCCACGCCGATTGAGGGTTTGTACCAACCCATCCCGGACAGTGCGATCGTTGTCAATGACCAGCACGAGGGCTGGCGTTTCTGTCTCCGTCTCGCTGCTACTGGGTAGCGCAGGAGCGACTGAAGAGGTTACCGATGGGGATTGGGCGGGTGATTGGGCGATGGGCGATCGCTCATGGACAGCGTTAATGGGCAGGCGTACCGTAAAGGTAGATCCCTGGTTTAAGTTGCTCTCAACGGCGATCGTACCGCCTAGCAGAGTACACAATCGATGGCTGATGGCTAACCCCAACCCTGTGCCCTCGTAACGGCGAGTGGGTGAACTATCCCCTTGAGTAAACGCCTGAAAAATAGTGTGCTGTTGCTCTGGCGAAATCCCAATACCCGTGTCAGTCACACGAAAGATCATCCAGCCTGTGTCAGAGGGGTCGGTTGTCGGTGCTGAATCGGCAGGTAAATCGTGTCGTTCAATGCTGAGGGCGATCGCTCCATTTTGAGTAAACTTGGCAGCATTGCTCAAGAGATTCCATAAGATCTGACGCACTTTACCCAGATCCGCATTCATAGTACCCACATTCTCAGGACAACTGATCTGTAACGTATTGTGATTCGCTTGAATCTGCGATTGCATACCTGTCGCTAGTTGATCCATTAATGCCTGAATGTCGAATATTTCGGGGTGTATTTCGATCTTGCCCGCTTCAATCTTGGAGATATCAAGGATGTCGTTGATCATCTCCAATAGTCGTTTTCCAGAACTACAAATCTTGTTCAAGTCAGGAATTAATTCAACATATCCTTCGGCTTGCATATCCTCTTGCAGGATTTCACTGTAACCAATAATGGCATTCAAAGGAGTTCGTAATTCATGACTCATGTTGGCTAAAAAAGCACTCTTAGCCCGGTTTGCCGCTTCTGCCAGTTCTTTCTCAATTTGCAGTTGTTTTAAGTAGGCTTGTTCCTGATCGCGCAACCATTTTCGCTCTAAACAGGCACTCACTCGCGCCTTCAAGAGAATCGCATTCAGAGGTTTAAATAAATAATCTTCTGCGCCGAGTTGAATACAACGCACCACTCCATCTAAGTCATCAGCAGAGGAAATCATGATGACCGGAATGTTTTTTAGAGCCGAGTTGGATTTGAGTTGCTCCAGCACGCGATATCCGTTCATCCCCGGCATGATGATGTCTAACAAAATCAGGTCAAACGACTGCGTCTGAACCAGATCTAACGCTTGCTCACCGCTTTCAGCCATGCTCACGGTGTACTGTTGTTGTTGCAGTTGCCGAGACACATACAGGCGAGTCGATAGTTCATCATCAACTACCAGTACGGCTCCTCGGTGTTCGGTCATGGCGATGCCTCCTTCAGCCTTGAGTGTTGATGGCGAATGCAAGTTAAGACAAGATCACGAACTTCTTGCAGTAAGTCATCGCGACTGTAGGCACCCTTTTGTAAAATCTGTTCGACATACCCGTTGAGATGCAGGTGATCGGCTGGCGTTAAATCCATCGCGGTCACCACAATGATAGGAAGCGATCGCCACTCTGGGCTTTGTCGCAATACACGAATGAATTCAAACCCGTCCATTTCGGGCATCATCAGATCCAGCAAGATCAGATCGGGCTGATGAGCTGCAACCTGTTGTAACCCGATTTGACCATTTTCGGCTTCTAAAACGATCCACCCTTCTTTCGCCAGGATACGCTGAAACATCTCGCGTGTCGCCCCATCGTCCTCAACAATCAACACCTGTCCGGTTGTGGTTGTCAGATCATCAACTCCCACCGGACGGTAGTTTTGTAGCAGTTTGGCGAGTCGCTTGTAGTCGATGGGTTTGGTCAGATAATCGGATGCGCCGAGGGCAAACCCCCGGTCTTTGTCATCGACAATCGTCATCACGACGACTGGAATATCGGCTAACTCTGGGTCGGCTTTTAACGCAGACAGCACTGTCCACCCGTTCATATTGGGGATTAAGACATCCAGCGTAATGGCGATCGGGCGGAGGTTGCGGGCGAGCTGTAACCCATCTTCGCCTGTGTTAGCCGTTTCAACGTGAAAGCCCTCCTTGGCCAGGTAATGGGCAACCAACTCACGCACAGAGGGGTCGTCATCAATCACCAGGACAGTTCCCTGGGAGGCATCGATTGGTGTCGCTGCGGTGTTGTCGTCGATCCGCATTGTGGATGGCAGTCCATCAGGCGTGTGATCGACCAACTGCATTGGCAGGTGAATCGTAAAGGTTGATCCTTCGCCTAAAGTGCTGTGAACTGAGATGTCACCGCCCATCATCTGGCAAAACCGTCGGCTGATGGCTAACCCCAATCCGGTGCCACCATACTTGCGGGTGGTAGAGGCGTCTGCCTGAGTAAATGCCTGAAACACTTTTTGCATCTGTTCCAGAGTCATGCCAATGCCCGTGTCAGTCACACGGAAGGTGATCCAGGGTTGCGATGAAGCGGTCGGGGCGATCGCATTGTTAGCGTCTAGAAGGCTGGTGTTCGGGTCAGTCAGCCCTTCCGTTGGGGTGGTTTGCTCAATGGTGAGAGTAATCGTGCCATTTTCGGTAAATTTGGCAGCGTTACTCAAAAGATTAAACAAGGATTGACGCACCTTGGTCAGGTCAGCGTGCATTCTGCCCATGGATTTGGGGCAATTGACAATCAAGCGGTTAGCATTTTTCTCAACTAATGGACGAATTGTGTTTTGCACTTCCGCCACTAAATTAGCCACCTCAAAGGTTTCGAGGTAGAGATCCATCTTGCCTGCTTCAATCTTGGAGATATCGAGAATGTCGTTAATCAGAGCAAGCAGATGCTTTCCGGCTCCCTGAATCTTTTCCAGGTCAGGTGCGATATCGGCATAGCCCGCATCTTCGGCGTCTTCTTGCAACATTTCGCTATAGCCGATGATGGCGTTGAGCGGAGTTCGCAGTTCGTGGCTCATGTTCGCGAGAAATTGACTCTTGGCACGGTTTGCCTCTTCTGCGGTTTCTTTTGCCTGTTGCAGTTCTTCTTCAGTGCGTTTGCGATCGCTAATGTCAAAGATCACCCCATCCAACCACAACACATTACCTGCGTCGTTAAATACCCCCTGCCCTTTCTCATACACCCAGCGGATCATGCCATCCGAACGAACGACGCGATATTCCACGATATAGGGGCGGCGTTCTGCCAGTGCCTGATTGATCTCACCTCCAATGCGGATCACATCTTCCGCATGAATCAGACTGGCAAAGTTGAGAATGCGATGTTGCGTGAAATAAGCGGCGGGATATCCCACAATTTCTTCGATTGCATCACTCAAAAACTCCATCGTCCAACTGGCATCGTTGGTACAACGGTAAACTGCACCGGGAATGTTGTTGACCAGCGATCGAAACCTCTCTTCGCGTTCGCGCAAAATTGCTTCCGCCTGCTTGCGTTCGCTGATATCCTGACAGACGCAGACCAGTTCCCCACCTTCGACCAGCGTGAGGGAGACTTCCTGGGCAAAGGTAGAGCCATCCTTGCGCTTGCCGATCGCCTCGCCTCGCCATCTTCTTT
Source organism: Oscillatoria sp. FACHB-1407 (assembly GCF_014697545.1). Classification (GTDB taxonomy): domain Bacteria; phylum Cyanobacteriota; class Cyanobacteriia; order Elainellales; family Elainellaceae; genus FACHB-1407. The sequence continues at coordinate 83,536 of NZ_JACJSA010000005.1, forward strand.
GTGTCGTCAAAACGGGGAAGATCTCTTGCTCAAACCGTTCAATCTCATTGGGGCAGTACAGATCGCGCCAGGTTTTGCCAATCAGTTCCGCCGGATGGTTATAGCCAAACAACTCAGAGTGGGCTGTGTTGAGATAGATGTAGGTGTCGTCTCTCAGGATGGCAATGCCATCGTTGGCGGCTTCAACGGCTGCCAGTTGCCGCTCCAGGGCGTCTTCGGCGTACTTGCGCTCGGTGATGTCTTCGACGGTTCCTTCGTAGTAGAGCAACTGGTCGTTATCGTCGTAAATGGCCAACGCATTTTCAGAGATCCAGATAATGCTGCCATCCTGGCGATAGATCTGTGACTCAAAGTCTGAGACTCTACCCTGTTCTGCCATTAACTCGATGAATTCCTGGCGGCGATCGCGCTCAACATACAATTGATGCTCGATGTTGGTCAGGTTGGCGATCAGTTCATCCGGGGAGTTGTAACCATAGATAAACGCCAGAGCCGGGTTAGCACTGATAAATTCTCCGTCGGGTGTCGTCTGAAAGATCCCGGTCACCGAATTTTCAAAGATACTGCGATATTTTTCTTCGGCTTGGCGGAGTGCCTCTTCAGTCCGTTTGCGTTCACAACTCTCCAGTGCCAGTGCAGCAAAGTCAGCGATCGACCCGGCAAAGTTGCGTTCCGTCATCGTCCAACGGTGGGGCACATCCACGTACTCGTGGCAGACGATCCCGACGATTTCTCCGGCAACCCGAATGGGTGCATCCAGACAAGATGTCACCCGACAGGGAATGAGGTAGTTGTGAAGAAACTCGTGCATCCGGTAATCGTTTTGAGCCTCATGGGCAGCAATAACCCGGCTGACGGCTAATTCTCGAAAATAAACTGGGTAATCTGAAGCGACCAAAATTTCACCAAAGGAGTGGATGTTGGCAGTCCGCTCATACAGATCAACGCAGCTAAGAGCCGTGCGATCGCTGTTGTATAGCCAGATGCTGACTCGTTCAACTTCCAGCGATTGAGCAACGGCTTCGGTAATTGTCTTAAACGCAACCTCTAAGTCTCCAGAGGACAAGGCTTTGTTTTGTGCCAGGTTTGCCAATGCCTGACTCTGTTGCCGCAATCGCCGTTCACTTTCTGCCAGCGCAAGCTCAGCCTGTTTGCGATCGGTGATATCCATTACCACTCCACTCAATCGCAGCGGATTACCTGCCTCATCTCGAATCAACTCGCCCCAACTGCTGACCCAACGCTGGGTGCCATCTTTCCAGATGATGCGATATTCAGGCTTGTAGCTAATGCCATCCTGGATCGTGCGCTGTTGTGCCTGCAAAATCACCTGGCGATCGTCCGGATGCACAAAACTCATGAAGTCGTCATAGTCTCCTCGAAATGTGCCAGGAGCTACGCCAAATAGCCCCTCCGTTTCGCTAGACCATTGCTCTTCGCCGGTCACCATGTTCCATTCCCACGCTCCCATATGGGCAGCGGTGAGTGCGATGCTCTGGAGTTCTTCGGTCTGACGCAGGGCGGCTTCTGCCTGCCGAGTTTTGATGAACTGACCAATTTGGTTGCCAATAGTTGCCATCATGGCTAACAGGTCATCATCGGAGGCTTGGGTGTTGCGACTCAAGAACGACATCACTCCCAAAACTTCCTCATTGTTGAGGATAGGAAACCCACAAGCAGCATGTAGCCCAAATTTAGCCGTGCGATCGCCCCGAATAAAGGTGGGATCTTTGGTGACATCAGCAATCCACATCGGTTTTGCCTGTTGCCAGACTCGACCCACCATGCCAACGCCGCTGGTAAAAGTGATCTCTCGGTTAATTGCCTCCAGTTCGGTAATATCGATGTCGAGGCAATGCCAGCTTTCCACAAATTGCAATGCATTGGCATCAGAATCAATGCTCCACAGTTCTCCAACGTCCCATTGCAAGCTTTCACAGATGGCTTGCAGGATTTGAGGAGTAGCTTCATTCAGGGTTTTAGACTCTGCCAGAATGCGGGTTGTCGCATGTTGGGCACTGAGCCGTAATGCGGCTCGTCTGCGACCGGACAGATTGCGACTAAAGGTGATAAAGAGGTAGAGGGTGCTTCCCAGAACGATGAGGGCAAACGTCCCTATCCAACTAATTTTTTGAAACGATCGCTGAACTCGCTGTTGTAGCAAGCGGTCAAGCTGCTCACGGGTCTGTTGCCAGAGCGTATGGCTGGTGTTAAGGGCAACGGTGGCAACCTGCTCATATACCACCGGGTCGTAGGCAATTGGCTGAACCTGTACGGTTTTTAACTGGGCGATCGCCTCATTCAACACTCGAATAAAGTCGGCTGTCGCCGTGACAGTGGCTTTGACGGAGGGTTCCAGGCTGGGTTGCAGCGTTTGGGCAGTATCTTGTTGATAGGCAACTGCCATGTTGTGAGCCAGGGTGTTGACATTTGCCTGCAACAACCCCATCAACACTGTGAGGTTTGCTCTGCGCTCAGGGGTGAGGGTTTGGCGGTTGACCACATCTTCTCCCAGAAGCCTTAGCTGTGCCAGCAAGTCCTCTGCCTCTGGTAGCCGCAACAGCGTTACATCTATCAGGTAATAGCTGTCTAAATCGGGATCGAGGATGAGGTTAGAGCGATCGCCCACTTGCGAGATTAAACCCCGCAACGTTGCCGTGAGATTGGTGTAAAGCTGTTGAATTCGTATGTCTTCTTCTGGGCTGGTCTTTGCCTCAGCCAGCTGTTGTTTCAAGTGTTGCCAGCTTTGTTGCAGAGAGGTTACTAATTTAGCGGTGTCTGATGGCTCATCCCACACAGGGTCAAGATCGATGAGAGCGGCTAAATCAGCATCAACTCTGGTTTGTTGCTCCTCTAGTTCGGTTTGAGAGACTCCACGACTTAAGTAACGATGGGCTAGCAGGCGACTTTCAGGAATATCGAGTAACAACTGCTCTAGGGGGCGCAGGTAGGCGGTGCCATAGAGTTCGGACTGGGCAAAATCAATCCGCAGATGAATTTCTGAAATCAACTGATAAACCACTACAACAAACGGCAGGATCACAATTAATAGCAGCGCAATCAGGCTACATTCTTCCTGCGTATGTTTGCGTAGATTGATTTTAAGCATGAGTCTCTCCGGGCGATAGCAGGGGGAAATGCATCTTCAGAGGCAACGGGCTGAAGGTGTTCTATTCCTAATGTAATGAAGTCAATCAGCGAGGGACAATCCGGAAAATCTTGTCTTTCCTTCCTTGAAACCTGAATTGACAGTCGTTCCACCCTGATCGGCACGCAATCTAGCAATCGTAAAAGCTTAATGGTATAGTTCCCAGGTTCTCTGTATTTTAACGATCTACTTCAGCGTTTAATGCAATTGATGGAGTCAACGTGGAGGTTGCAAGGGGGGCGATCGCTCACCTGGGGGCAACAAACCTATGTAATGGGAGTGTTAAATGTTACGCCGGACAGCTTCAGTGATGGCGGACAGTTTAACGATCTAACGGCGGCGATCGCCCAGGCACAGTACTTAGTTGAGTCGGGAGCCGACATCCTGGACATTGGCGGACAATCGACTCGCCCCCAGGCAGACATAATTTCTTTGTCAGAAGAACTCGATCGCGTCATTCCCGTGATTGAGGCGTTGAGAGCAGGCTCATCAGAATTACCTCCGCTCTCAGTGCCCATCTCGGTCGATACCACCCGGTCAGACGTGGCACGAGCCGCGATCGCCGCAGGAGCCGATATTGTCAATGACATCTCTGGGGGAACCTATGATCCAGATATGTTGCCGACTGTTGCAGAACTCGGAGTGCCCGTTATCCTCATGCACTTGCGGGGCACTCCCAAAACCATGCAGCAGTTGACCAATTATGAAGACCTGATCGGTGAGATTAAGGCTTTTTTGCAGCAACAGATTGAGCGATCGCTTTCCCTCGGCATTGCCAAAGCCCATATCGCCATTGACCCCGGCATCGGCTTTGCCAAAACCTACGATCAGAATTTGGAGATTTTGCGGCGATTGCAAGAATTTCGCACCCTGGATTGCCCCATCCTCGTCGGGGCATCCCGCAAAAGCTTTATCGGTCACATTCTCAACCAACCCGATCCCAAACAGCGAGTCTGGGGAACCGCTGCTGCCTGTTGTGCGGCGATCGCCAACTCTGCCGACATTGTCCGAGTGCATGATGTCAAAGAAATGCGCGATGTGTGCCGTGTCGCGGATGCGATTTATCGAGGCAGGTAAGGGGAAAGGGGAAGGGGAAAGGATGAACGATAAAGGATAAAGGATAAAAGGGAAGAGGCGCGATTCATCGCGTCTGTGCAAAAGGAGTAGGGATAAGGGATGAAGGATGAAAAATGAAGGATGAGGGATAAAAGATAAAAACGGTGACAGACAGGCTTTAATTTACATAGCTCATTCATCATTGCTCGGCTCATCCACCCATGTTCTCTCTATCAAATGCTCATGCTTCGCTACGCTGTCGCTAACGAAACCTCATCTTGATAGACGCGATGAATCGCGCCTCTCCCCACTCCCCATTCCCTATTCCCCACTCCCTCTTCTCATGACGGTTTCTAGAACGATTTGCCTGGGTTTTTTGGCTGTGATTGCGATCGGCACCCTGTTGCTGTGGATGCCCTTCTCGACCAGTGATGGCTCATGGAATGATCCAATTGTGGCGTTGTTTACCAGCACCTCGGCAGTTTGTGTGACCGGGCACATTGTGGTAGACACAGGCACTCACTTTTCTCCCTTGGGGCAGTTTTTCATCCTTTCCCTGATTCAAATTGGGGGGTTGGGGTACATGACCGCCACCACCTTTTTGTTGCTGATTTTGGGACGTCGATTTGGTCTGCGCGACAAGATCGCTCTACAACAGGCGTTAGACCGACCCAATATGCAGGGCAGTACCCAGGTGCTGCGATCAATTATCGCGACAACGCTGATTTTTGAACTCACAGGAGCTTTTTTCTTACTGCCTACGTTTGCTCGCGATCACGGGTTAAGCCAGGGGTTGTGGCTCTCCATCTTCCATAGTGTGAGTGCCTGGAATAATGCTGGGTTTAGCTTGTTTTCCGATAACCTGGTGGGCTATCAGTTTTCGATCCCGGTTAACCTGGTGATTACAGGGCTGATTATCTTCGGGGGAATTGGCTACGAAGTGATTTTTGAGTTGTTCCTGTTGTTGCGCGATCGCCTCACTCGCTCAACTGAACGGATTGTCTTCTCTCTCAACTTCAAAGTGGCAGTCAGCACCACCATCATCCTGCTGGTTGTCGGCACGATCGCCATTTTTCTGACTGAATTGAACAACCCTGAAACCCTCGGTCCAATGAATTTTGGTCAGAGACTCATTACCGCCTGGGCACAGGCAGTCGTCCCCAGAACGGCTGGATTTAACACCATCAATATCGGAGCGATGACCGTCCCCTCCCTGTTTATCATGATCGTCCTGATGTTTATCGGGGGTAGCCCTGGAGGGACAGCCGGAGGCATCAAAACTACAACGCTGCGTGTTTTGACCAGTTGTACCAAAGCCATTTTGCAGGGCAAGGAAGAAGTGATCCTCTACGATCGCCAGGTTCCCGTATCCCTGATTCTCAAGGCGGTGGGTGTAGCGGTCGGGTCACTGGTAACAGTCTCCGTGATGACCATCCTGATTACGTTTAGCGATCCAAATATTGATTTCATCCGAATCCTGTTTGAAGTCATGTCTGGATTTGCAACCGTTGGTCTTTCTACAGGCATTACAGCAGGGCTGTCTACCTTTGCCAAGCTGGTAATCGTTGCCACCATGTATATCGGACGGGTGGGTGTGTTGCTATTGATGGGGGCAATCTTAGGTGATCCAAGTCCTACTGCTGTCAGATTTCCAGAGGAGAATTTGCTGGTGGGTTAAGGAAGTTAACACAGTTGACACAAATCTTGATAGCCTAAAGAGTGATACATCTTACGCTTCAGTTTCTGGATGATGTCTTTACATTTGCTCTTTAAAGGTCTGGCATCTCCAGCATCTACAGAACTACCGTTGATTGGATCAAGATCGTTTTTATTAATCAGTGATCATTGGAGTTGATCGGTGAATTTATCCTCGCTGAGCTTTTTTCGAAGTCTGCGAACTGGCAACAAGCAGTTTGCCGTTGTCGGGCTAGGGCGTTTTGGTCGAGCCGTTTGTGCATCATTACATAATCTGGGATACGAGGTTTTGGGCGTTGATTCTGATGAACGGCGAGTTGCCCAGATTCTCACAGACCAGTTAGTGTCTCACGCCGTGCAACTGGACTCCACCCAACCTGCGGCACTTAAAGAAGCAGGGTTATTTGAGTTTGATACGGTGATTGTGGCGATTGGTAATTACGTTGAGGAAAGCGTTATTACCACGATGAACCTGAAGGAAGCCGGAGTCGCCCATGTGGTAGCAAAAGCTTCTTCAGAAATCCATGACAAATTGCTGCGGAAGGTCGGTGCAGATCATGTGATTTTCCCAGAACATGAGATGGGCTGCTCTCTGGCGCGATCGCTCACCAAACCCAACATTTTAGAGCGGTTTGAGCTAGACCCCGATCACAGCATCGTTGAGGCAGTGGTTCCTGCTGAGTTTGACGGCAAAACAATCGCTGAACTGGAACTGCGGAGTCGCTATGGGTTAAACCTGTTAGCCGTGAGCCGGGGCGACAAGTTTGAAATTAACCCCTATCCGGTGATGCGCCTGCAAAAGGGATCGGTGATGGTAGTGATTGGGTCTAATCGCTGCATCGATCGCCTACCGACCGCATAAGGCATAGCAACCGAAGGGTTAGTTAACATCATTTCGGTTTAAGAGTCTGGCGAATGAATTCGCGGCTACTAGAGCGAAGTCCGCCGACGCGGACTCCGAAAAAGGCAGGATTTGACGAACCGACGCAGGTCGGTTTTGCTCCTGTAGCTGCGGTTTTAACCGCCGGAGGACTACAGGGGGTCGTTGATTTAGCGCAGCCTCATAATTTAATTGGGATAAGTCGGTATCAGGTCATCCGGTTAAAACCACAGTTACAACGGTTTAAACAAAACCTACATCGGTTTGAACGCGAGTTACTTTCGTTTGAACGATTGCAGCTAATGCTTATATCTTTCTAGCTTTTGCTTAAACGAAACTTATACTTGTTTGAACGTGAGTAACTCTGATTCAAACGATTGCAGCTAATGTTTATATCTTTCTAGCTTTTGCTTAAATGAAACTTATACTTGTTTGAACGAGAGTTACTTTCGTTTGAACGATTGCAGCTAATGCTTATATCTTTCTAGCTTTTGCTTAAACAACGCTTATACTTGCTCGAATCAGCGTTACTCCAGTTCAACCTTTTCTAACTTGCTTTCAACGATCAACGAGTCGCGATTACCCCAAAGGGAGAACTGCTTCGCACCACCACTGCATTCCAGATCTGCGACTTCTTCGAGAAGTCGCAGATCTGAGCACCCAAAAGAACTATCGCTCTAACACCGTCATAAACTTGCCTTGAGCAAACGGGGCAGGAACAATCGGCATAAAGTGAACTCGATCAGTCACAATCTGCTTCACATAAAACTCGTTAATCGTGTGTTTGACTTGCTCTCGTGTCCCAATAATCCAAATCTGCACTTTTTCGGCAGGCGGAACGGGCAGCAGTTCGTTGAACTCTGTAGTCATAGTATTTGTGCCTCACTGAAGGAGATAAACTGTAGCGAAGAAAAGCTTAAGGCGTGGTTTCCTAACCACTTGTTTTGCTTCAGTAAGGCGATTGATCCTAAAATCAACACAGCCTAACCTCCTGCTGATTCCAGGAGTTAGGTTAGCTGGTTAGGAGTGCTGGTAACACTCTTAATCAGCGTTATCCTCACCTTAAGCTTGTCTACTGGAAATCCAGTGTTTCATAGAATAATCCAAAGGAAGATTGTAGACAAGCGTACTAAGAGAATTGTTTCACCCGAATCACATCGCGCACCGAGCCGAGCAACTTTACAGGACAAGGCAGGGCTTCACTGATCCTGGAAATCGATCTAATTGGACTATTCGTGGATTAGTATGCAAGCAAAGCGCATAGAACCAGAAGAAATGCAGAGCACAATCAACGCATTCTCTGAGCAGAGGTTAATATGGAAGTATTCAAATCCGCCTAATATCCCAATTTTCCAAATGGCGTGAGGAAATCATTCTAATTGGGTTCTACAGGGGTATTAGGCTGCAAAAATCGATCTAATTCCCCGATTTTCCAAATAGAGTGATTTTTTCATACTATTTTCCCTAGGAGGGTATTAGGTTGAAAAAATCGATCTAATTAGATTGTTATGCCGCTAAATATGCGTGGGGAGATCATCTTCACAGTTACTTGTTGAGATATAGCAATAAGTTGTTTGAGATGCATAGCAGCCACGATTAACCATTTACTGCTTCATAGTCCTCCCAAGCTGCCTTTGCACCGGCCTCTACAATCAAGCTCAAATCACACCCATATTCTCCAGCACAGCTAAAAGAGCCAAGTTCTAGGATGAATAGCTCCCCTTCCGACTCACAAACATCTACTGTGTAGAGCAATTCTGGGTACCAATTAACCTGCTTCAACACTTCGGCAAGATAATTTACTAAATAACCACCTTTAACTCTCTCGTCAATTCTTTCTTCTCCAACCAGGTAGAGTGAGCCAGTGATAATCTCGTCCTTGTAGACAAAAAAACGCCACTCTTTAGTAATCGATCGCTTTCCACTTACGAGTACTAACGTTGTTTCATCTCGCCTTAGCTCGCTTCCTAGAGTTTTCATGGTGTTTAGAACTTGAACGTTAAACACACCAGCACGGAACGACTTCATATTGCTGTCAGGTCTGATAAAAAGTTCACCATTAGACTGAAAATATTCAAAAATTTCTTCTCTTCTTCTGATTAGCTCACCTAATGGAAGAATGAAATATTTATTGTTCAGCAAATACTGACCAAAATAAGTATAGTAGGTCGTGCAGCGAAGATTCTTCTCATCCATATAGGCTCCAGGAATCCAAGAAGTTCGTAAGATATCTCGACCTAGATTTAGAGTTCCTCTAAAAAGCACACATTCATGATCTGGAAAATATTTTTTTGCTGCCTCAGGTCGAAAGTCAAGATATCTAATCTCTTTGTAGAGGTATTTCTGCTTTTTTAATTCTTCCAGGAATTGCTCGTCAGCATCAAAGACATGTCTTTCAATCAACCAATTTACTTTTTCCATAGCGTTTGGTGTTACTACTATTATCTTTTACAAGATGTAATACTATTTGAATCTGTAGATGCAAGAGCTAGAGTCGTATCAATGCGGCGGTATAACCAGTCGGTTGCAGCGGACATCTAATTGTTCTTATCCCAAGTTCAAGGATACCTGCTGCCGCTGAACCGAGTCGTTAGCTGACTTCGTTTTTGGGTTGGGGTGTGCATCCAGATTATCGGTGGGAATAGCTATGTTGAGCGATCGCAAACCAGTTACATATTTTGAGTAGAGATTTATATTTGATAAAGCAGCATTTCTGTAAATCGGTTCCTTTGCATGAAGCGATCTGCCTCCTCAGTCCCAACATTTGATTCAATGTTCATACCCACAGTTCAGGCTCTGCAAATTCTGGGTGGGTCTGGGACAACTGAGGAGATCTACGACAAAGTCGTACAACTTCTTGATTTGCCGGATAAGGTGCTTGAAATTCCACACGGCAGTACCTCCCAAAGTGAAGTGGAATACCGTCTTGCCTGGAGTCGTACCTATTTGAAGAAATACGGGCTTTTGCAAAATTCAGCACGCGGCGTATGGTCATTAGTATCGACCTCGCTCAATCTTAACAACTTAGATGCAAAGGAAATTGTCAAAGCTGTTCGGGATACAGAGAAGAGCAAAGCTGTTCCTTCAGATCCAACGACTGAAACGGTTGAATCTATCGAAACCCTGGAAGAGTTAGCATGGCATCAACAGTTGCACAAAATGTTGTTAACACTTGAGCCATCTGCGTTTGAGCGTTTAGCACAACGTCTACTGCGTGAGTCGGGGTTTATCCAAGTTCAAGTTATAGGAAAGTCTGGTGACGGTGGAATTGATGGGGTTGGCATTGCTCGGATTAACGGCTTCTTAAGCTTTCATGTTCTTTTTCAATGTAAACGTTATCAAGGTTCAGTCACGGCGGGTCAAATTCGAGATTTTCGTGGAGCCATGCAAGGGCGCACTGACAAGGGATTATTTATCACGACTGGCACATTTACCAGAGATGCGATTAAAGAGGCAACACGAGATGGGGCACCACCGATTGATCTGATCGATGGTGAGCAATTAGTTCAACGCTTGAAAGAGTTGGGGCTTGGTGTCAAGATCACGGTAATTGAGTCAGTGGAAGTCGATACAGATTGGTTCGCCAAAATTTAATGTAATGGAGGCTAAATGGTTACAACTCTTAATAAACCGTCTTCTTTAATCCATGAAATCCGACTCGAAAAAGTTGGTAACTGGAATTTATTCAAATTCAGTGAATCTCTTCAACTGCGAATGGAGAATCTTCTGGAACAGAAAAAAGCTGATCAGATCACGCCTGATGAAATTGCTGAACTCGATGCGATCGGAGAGTTAGATCGTATTTTTACCCATATCAACGCAATGCTTGCTGCTCAAAATGCCAATCAGTGATGAACTCAAGCAAGCGATTCGAGAGCGTGCCAGATATGTCTGCGAGTATTGTCATTCACCGGAGCGGCTAAGTGCCAATCGATTTACCGTTGATCATGTCATTCCAAAATCTTTGGGTGGTTCTGATGAACTTGATAATCTTGCACTTGCCTGTCGTCGTTGCAATGAAAGGCGATACAACTTTGTAGCTAGCATTGATCCAGATACTCAGGAGATTGTTCCTATTTTTAATCCTCGCAAACAGAGGTGGGAAGAGCATTTTGTTTGGCTAAATCAAGGTGTTGTCATAGAAGGAACTACGCCCATTGGTCGCGCAACTTGCCTGCGTCTCGATTTGAATGATACCCGTTATCCAGAGAACGATTCTATTCGAGAAACAAGACGGTTTTGGATACAAACCGGATTGCATCCTCCAGCAGATGATCCATGCCAAGCGTGAGTAGTGTTGTTGCCAGCCAGCTAACATTGCGTTGGTGTGGACGGAACAGAGGTTATCGATGGGTGTTCAAGGTTATCTGCCGCCGCTGCACTTCACCGTTATGCCTCAAAAATCTTATGGACAACATTGAAGCTCCCATCTTTCCAGAATATGTTGACGACGAGTACCACCACGTTTCGACGATTACTCTACCGGCTTTCGCCGGGATGCAAACAACCAACGCCCCCTACGGTGCTGTTTCAAGTCCAGAGCCATCAATCGGTGAAACACATGCAATATCGAACAAGTCACTCGATCCGAAGATCTTTCGTGCTGCCGTAAGTTGGGTCATCGAAAATGCTGCGGAGATTCGTAAACTTCTGTTTCCTGCACTAGTGGAACAATACTGGGAAATGCGAGATCTTGTGATCGAATGCTTAATGGATGAGAATCCGGATGATGTTGTTCCTGAGATCGAAGAGCCCGAAGAACTTGCGAAGCTTTGTAGGTTAGTCGCGGTTCATATTGGCGGACAGACGACCGACGGGCTACCTCGTTTTGGAATCGAGCTTGGTTGCAACTGGGAAGAGGAACACGGAGCAGGAGTGAGATTCGTTGGACTCCGCGTGGTAAAGGCGGGTGACGCTTCCGATGCGTTTACATTTCCGAAGTATGAGGCATAACAACGCGTTGGACGCGGAGCCACCGATCGCGTCGTTCCTGTAGCCAATGTTGATTGGCAGCAGCCCGGTCAACACCTCCGTTATGCGGCTTGACTTATCAGTTTTGGCAGAGGTTCAAAAGATGTCTGTAGATGTTTTAGATTAAGTTTAGTTTTACGCATGTAGGAGCACGATACAGGTGATGAGAAGGGCTATACTGCCCTGATGATCCAGATCCATTGATGTCCAGCATGAGGAAAGCTGATCGTCTTTTTCAACTGGTGAATCTCATTAGATCCCACCAACCTATCACAGCAGAACAACTCGCTGAACGAGTTGGTGTTTCTGTGCGTACAATTTACCGATATGTCGATGACCTCTCGGTGAGTGGTATTCCAATCTACGGTGAACCCGGTGTTGGTTATGCTCTGGATGAAGATTTTGAGTTACCGCCGCTCACGTTAACTCATGACGAGATTGCCGCTCTGATGTTGGGTGTTGAAATGCTGTCGCGATCGACTGGGACTGATTTGGAGGCAGCAGCAAAAACGCTTCTCAGCAAAATTGGAGCCGTATTGCCACCACGCAGCTTTGATCCAACTCGCGCATCTATTCGAGCATTAGGTAATCTTTTGAACGACCAAAGTTTGAGATATTGGAACGATCTTTATCGAGCCATTCAACAGCAACAAGCCGTCAGAATCGAGTACTTGAACCTGAATGAGCAATTGTCTCAGAGAGTCATCTTCCCGCTGGGACTATTCTGCTGGGGCAGTAAATGGACGGTTGGAACATGGTGTACGTTCAGAAAAACCTACAGAGATTTCCGCATTGATCGCATTCAAGATCTTGATTTCGCTTCAGATTTTGAATTTCCAGGTCAAGAAATTAATCTTGATACATATACAGAATTTCAACTGGAGAGAATGAAATTATCTGGATTTCAGCCACTGACATAATGCTGTCAGGAGCAGAGTTTTATGTTGGGCAACATCCAAGCATTTGTAATGGGTCAATTTTGTCATGTTTGAGATGTTTCCTAACTTTTGGACTCCTGTGTTGCCTGTCGCTGAAATTGGAGCAGTTCCCATTGCAGTTGAATTAGCGGGCGAATCACTCGTTCTATTTCGGAGTTCGTCTGGTCAGTTTGCAGCGTTTCTAGATCGCTGTCCTCATCGCGGTGCGCCGCTTTCACAGGGACAAGTGACAGCCGACGGTTGTATTGAATGTCCCTATCATGGCTGGCAGTTCGCCTCAAATAGGGCTTGTGTTCAGGTTCCCTTCAACTCACTCAACCCAGATCACCTTTCCAAACTGTCGATCGTGAGCTTTCCAGTTAGAGTGATTGCAGGGATACTCTGGATTTTTACAGGAACTGAAAATGTGCCGGAACTGAAGTTGCCGTCGAGTTTATTAGAGCCGGATGAACGCTATGTAATTCACCATGCGATTTGGAATGCTCATTGGACACACGCGATCGACATTTCGCTGGATTATCTGCATCTTCCTTTTGTTCATCGGAACTCATTTGGTGGCGAGCTAAATGACGCAGCACACAAAAATGCGATCGCCCAAATCAGCATTACTCCAACGGCAGATGGGATGACGGTTACGAATCGGCTCAATACTTTATCTTCTGGAACGAAAATTGACTGGCATCAGCCGAATCATATCGTCCTAAATTTAGACGGAATGCCTCTTCTTCCCCATTTCTTTGCCATTCCGATTAATACTCAAAAAATGCGATTTATGCAGGTTCTTCTACCCAACCCTGGGATCGATCGGAGTAACTTTGATTTTGACGAGTTTTTTGCAGCATCTGACGACGATCGGGCTATGGTTGAATCACAAATCGGTGAAGTTCCTAACGTCAATGAAGGATATAACGTGCCTACTGATGAACCCTCACTGAGATTTCGTCGTTGGTAGTATCGCACAGTGAAAAATAAGAGAACAGATATGGATTCGTCTGAATTTGTTTCCATAACCGCACCATACAAGCAATTGTAGTGCCGTGGGCTGAAGGAAGCTGTTGCTGCTGAATTCGGGGTTACTAGCGACCGCTCAAGCGAGTCGTTCGTGCGATCGCCCCAAATCACCTGATTGAGTTATGGTTGCTATCAGGGTATAAAGTTCTGTGTGTAACTGGTGAGTTTTGGGGCAGTTTCCCTATGGCATGGTTTGGCTTCTCTCGGCGGTGGTGGCGGCTCGTGCTGCAAAGTGTTGCTCTGTTTAGTGTCTGTGTGGCGTTGATTGTGGGATGCGGTGCGCCCCAGTCCACCACGGATACCAGTAGTCCCGCAGCCGATGCTGGGGGTGGGCGGATTACGATCGGCACGACGCAAAAGGTCGAAACCCTCGACCCGGCAGATGCTTACACCATCTTTACGGGCATCTTGCTCTACAACATGGGCGATCGCCTCTACACCTACCAACCGGGAACCACCGAACTCGTTCCTCAACTGGCAACCGAGATGCCGACCGTGAGTGAGGATGGGCTGACTTACACGATTCCCCTGCGAGAAGGGGTGAAGTTGCATGATGGTACAGACTTCAACGCGGAAGTGATGAAATTCTCCATCGATCGCTTCATTCAAAACGGGGGCGATCCTGCCTTCCTGTTAGCTGACCTGGTGGACTCCGTAGAAGCCACCAGCGACTATGAACTGACCATCCGCATCAAATATCCCTTTGCTGCCTTTCCTGCCGTCCTCTCCTTTTGGGGCGTAACACCCGTATCACCCCAGGCTTATGAGATTGGGGAAGGTAGCTTCAAACCCGAATCCTTCATTGGTACAGGTCCTTACAAGTTTGCCTCCCTCTCGCCTGACTCGGTTCGCCTGGATGTCAACGAAGACTATTGGGGCGAAAAACCCGCCAATGACGGCATCGACATTCAAATCTATGCCAGCCCTGCCAACCTCTACAACACCTTCCGTACAGGGGGATTGGACGTAGCTTATCAAACGCTTGACCCGGATCAGATTGCCAGTCTGGAACGGGAAGCCTCCTCTGGCGGATGGGAAGTGATTCAAGCGGGAACCACAGTGGTTAACTACATGACGCTGAATCAGAAGCTTGACCCGACCAAGGAAGCAAACGTGCGAAAGGCGATCGCCGCTATGATCGATCGCAACCTGATTAACGAGCGGGTCTTCCAGGGGCAAGCAGAGCCGCTCTACAGCATGTTCCCCACCAGCTTTGACATCTACAAACCTGTATTTAAGGATGCCTACGGTGATGGCGATTTTGAGAAGGCGAGAACCTTCCTGACGGAGGCGGGTTATTCCGAATCAAATCCGCTCACCTTTGAGGTTTGGTATCCGTCTGCCTCTACACAACGCAGCATCGTCGCCAACACGCTTAAGGAATCGATTGAAAACGCTCTTCCCGGTCTAGTGACCGTTGCGGTCAACAGTGCCGAGCGTGCCACCCTATCTGAAGGCGTGGACAACGGGCTATATCAAACCGTGCTACTCAACTGGTATCCCGACTTTTACGACCCTGACAACTTCATTCAGCCGTTTGTGACTTGCGACCAGGGTTCCGCCCAAACCCTCTGCGAAAAGGGAGCCAGTCAGGGCAACGGTTCCTTTTATTACAGTCAGGAGGCAAACGACCTGGTGAAGCAACAACGGGCAGAGCAAGACTCACAAGCCCGGAATGCGATCTTTGACAAGCTACAAACGATGGTGGCAGATGATGTCACCTACATTCCACTGTGGCAAAACAAAGATTATGTGTTTGTCAAGAACGGCGTTGAAGGCGTGGCGATCGAGCCGACACAGCAGTTTTTGTTGTGGCAGATCCGGAAGTAAGTTAACGTGAATTCGGGATAAGGATTTTGGCGGTTGAAACCGCCGCTATCGGAGCAAAACCGACTTTCGTTGGTTCGTCAAATCCTGCCTTTTTCGGAGTCCGCGTCGGCGGACTTCGCTTTGATAGCCGCGAATTCATTCGCCAGGCTCTTAAACCGAACTGACGTTAAGTTAGGGAGAAAGAATGAAGGATGAAGGCTCGATAGCGTTTCAGAACGGTTGCTACTGACCCCCGACTGTCGCCGTTCTCCTTAACAGGGCTAACGTATACACACAAGTCTTCATAGCCCCCTAAATCCCCCAATTCTTAGGGGATTTTGAGCTATTTTCAAGGGTCTTAACCCGACCAGAAGCACCCGTACCTGGAACCGATGTGAAGCGCGCCTTTGGATTCACCGAAACACCTTCTGCTAGCGGCTTTGGCTTTGCCAAGCTCAGCCCAAGTGGGGAGGCAGTGGCGTCCCCCAATGGGGGTTTGGGGGAGTCTCCCCCAATGCCTGGTTCTCGAACGCATTGTAGTAACCGAGTGTTCCATTGACGTGTGTACACAACCGCTTATCAAGAGGGACTACAGGGGATGCTTAGAGAGGCTATCAACAGGGTTGGAACACCATCGGTTAACTCGACATTTTCTGCCGAAATTCCTCTGCCATTTGAGGGGAGGGAATCTTGCTAGCCAGCTTCGTAATGAGTTGAGTTTTTGACAAATGAGGTTCCTGCGCCAGGACGTTATTCACCACGAGCCGTGCCATGGGACCAATACATCGGGCTAACTCATACTCACACGAAGCCCGAAATTCCGGCGTGATCGTGGCACCCCCAGCAGGAGAACTGCTTTGCGCCGTAGGTGCGGTTGATGGTTGAGCCGTTGCTGTTAGAGGGGTGACCGCAGGGGTTGAAGCCTTGGAGGGTGAAGTCCTTTGAGGTGGGGGGCTTGCCTGATCAAGCGCATTCAAATCCACTAAAACTGCCTGGGCTGACTGATAACGGTCTTTGGGTTTGTCCGACAACATACGATACAGGATAGCTGCGAGGCGATCGCCCACTTCCACGTAGTCTTGCCACTTCCATTCCAGCGTTTGCGGGTCCATTAAATTACCCGGTTCCTGACCTGTCAACAGCACCAGAGCCGTTACCCCCAACGCATACAGATCGCTGCATGGAAAACACTGCCCCATACTCAACTGCTCACGAGGGGCATAGCCCACCTTCCCTGCAAAGGATCCCTGGCTTTCTCGATTTGTACGCCCTGAGCTAATGGCTTGCAACTTAGTCATCGTCTGTTTTACCAGCCCAAAGTCAATCAACATGGGCTGCATCCGTACGGCGGGCGACATGATGTTATCAGGGGAAATATCGCGGTGAATGATGCCCTGATCATGAATGTAGGTCAGAACGGGTAACAAATCCTTGAGCCACTGAATAATCTCAGCGGGTGAAAACACCTGCCCTGCCTGTTGTCGTTCTCGCAGGATCTCGGCATAGGTTTTGCCGTTGACGTATTCCTGCACCAGGAACAAGCGTCCTTTCTCCTCAAACCACGCTAAAAACTTAGGAATTTGAGGGTGATTGATTTGATAGAGGATACCGGCTTCCTTTTGAAACAACTCCCGTGCATTGTGAGCCGTATAACCAGCCGTCCAACGAGGGACAAATTCCTTGAGTACGCATAATTCATCAAACCGTTGCGTATCCGCTACCAAATAGGTGCGCCCAAATCCTCCTTCTCCCAGGGTGTGTTGAACCCGATACCGATTGACGATTAGGGTATCAGAGGATATTTCTCGAACTTGTTCTGTAGAGCTTACGGACGCTCTGACCTCAGTCGGTGTAATGTTATATGCCGGAATGGGATGCTGAATGTTCTTCAGTTCTAACTCGCCTAAGTACTCAGCGTTAAGGGAGAGTTGACTGCTCACCACATCAAATACTGTTTGCGAAATGCAGATCCCACCGGGGCTAGCGCAGGTTTGCAAACGAGCCGCAATGTTAACCCCGTTGCCCATTGCATCTTCTTGCCGAAAGAAAACATCTCCTAAATGGATGCCGATCCGATGCATCAGAACATCTGACGGAGACAGACGGCTCCCAGAATCGGCAATCGTTTTTTGAATTTCTAAAGCACAGGAAACCGCCTGCACCGCACTGGAGAAATACATCATGAGTCCATCTCCAGTAGACTTGAGCACCTGCCCCGAAAACTGAACACACAATCGGCGCATGATGCTAATGTCGCGGTTCATTAAATCGAGTGTGTGTTCTTCGGCAGTAGACATGCGGGCACTAAAGTTAACGCCGTCTGTAAAGACAATGGCGGCTAACGTGCGCTGACCACGAATGTCAACCGAAGGAGCATCAGAACTCATAGATACGCCAGGGTAAGAGAGTAGATCAGGCTGCGATAAGGGTCATGGCTTTCATGACGCTAATAACATCTACACCAGTCGTGGTAGTCAACCCCTAAAGTTTTCAGTATATACGGAAGTTTCTAGCGTGACATGAGAAGGTTGACTGCCTGCCGAATCTTTTATGCTTGGCGATTGCAATTGCCGCTATAGCAATACCTATGGATTGTCTACAGCTAAAACCGCTGGCATTTCGCGAACGTTTGCCTCGATGGGTTCAACCTTCTGAATGAATTCGATCAGCCGAGAGTAATCTGGTGCATCGCTGGTTGGAATATACCCTGCGTCCCCAGCTATGTCTGAGGTTGCCTGACTCAATGCCTGACGAATCACCTGTTCCTGATTGCGCTCAATTCTTGGACCTAACAACACGGCTCCTGGCGGAATGGCTCGGCTCTGGTGAATCACCTGTAGCTCCACATCGACCTCAAACTCGTATTCCTCTAATTGAGCCTGGGACAAAGCTGCTGCATCGATCGCCCCTTCGTCTAACCATTCCAGGGCAGTTTTGGGAGTGGGGGCAAAGCGGATCTCTGCCAGAGTCAAGCCGTACAAGTCATAGAGCGGTAGATAATATCCAGCGGCAGAACCCTCTTCTCCCAATGCCAGGACTCGGTTTTGCAAATCCTTCAATTCCTGAATGCCACTGTCTGCCCGTACCACGAGTACCGAGGTTTCTGTGCCCTGACTTTCGAGGGGAAAGACGGGGAGGTATTGTTGCTGATCAATGGCGATCGCAGCTAACCCAGGAGGGGCAAACACAATCGACCACGACTGCCGTTGAATCTGTTCCAACGCTTGGATTTCGTTATAAACAGGCTCCAACTCAACCACGGCTCCGGTTTGTTCACCCAGGTATTGTTTGAAGCGATCGTACTGCTCCAGTGAGGCAGTACCCTCGCCATAGCTGACGATACCTACTGTGAGTTTGCCGATGGGAGTTTCCGGCTCACGAGCACAACCCGCCATTAGCATCAGGCTCCCGACGAGTCCAACCGTCAGATACGGAGCAATTCGGGAGATGACTTTCGGCTGAAACCAAGTGTTTCTTAAACCGTGGACACTATTCATCAGAATTCGATTAACTTGACGATGACTGTTAGTGATTACAGAGCGATCGCACCCTAACCCTGGAATTCTTTAAGAATCTTCCTACATCACTCTTGTTGGTGACCTACTGACGCAACTCCAAAAGCCGCTGAGCCTCCGTCAAGCGGTTCTGAGCCTCAATGTAGTCGGGATCAAGTTCGATTGCCTGTTGATAAGCGGCGATCGCCTCGGTCAGATTTCCCTGCTCAACCAATGCCTGTCCTAACCGAACATAGAGAAATGGCTGTTCTGGAGAGAGTTCGATGGCACGACGAAAATTGGCGATCGCCTCTGGTAGCTCACCTTGATCCGCGAGTGCCATAGCTAACCTCATATAAGATGCTGCCTGATCGGGGTAAACCTCAACAGCACGACGGAGGCTAGCGATTAACTCTGCCTGCTCCGCTTCGGGGTTTGCCCGCAGCGGAGAGTCAGGAGGCACATAGGTATCAACAGCGTTTGGGTCGAGTTGCAGAGCGAGCAAAATCTGATCTGCTGCCTCCACCCGTCTACCTTGAGCTTGGAGTGCGTTGGCTAGATAAATGTATGCAGGCACAGCATTTGGGTCACGTTCAAGAATGCTACGAAAAATGCGTTCGGCTTCATTGTAGTTGCCTGCGGCTTGAGCCGCGTTGCCCTGTTGATATAGGTCATCAACATTTGGGGTTGTAGAGCAGGCAGGAGTCGCTACAAGAAGCAGGGTCAGTAGGGGAGGAAATAACCAACGCAGCATAGAAGGTCTGGAGCTTGGTGAAACAGATCTGCGACTTCTTGAAGAAGTCGCAGATCTAAGCAGCGATTTTGTATTCCTGGGAACTTTAAGAGCGAGGTTCATGATCGATGCAATGGCTAAACAGAAAACCTTTCCCCAGACAGGACAGTTCTATCACATCTACAATCGGGGCAACAATCGTCAAAGCATCTTCTTTGAACGCGAAAACTATCTGCATTTTCTGCGCTTAATTCGTCAGAATCTAATCAATAACAATGTGGATGTAGCGGCATATTGTCTCATGCCCAATCACTATCACCTGTTGGTCTATCTACAAACAGACGCATTATCAGAGGCAATGAAGTCTTTGTCGTTATCCTACACAAAGGCAATCAACAAACGGTTTAATCGAGTCGGTGCTCTATTTCAAGGTCGATTTCAGAAGATTCTGATCACAAATACTGAGCACCTGATTACTCTGACCCGTTATATTCACCTGAATCCAGTCAAAGCTGATCTTGTAAAGCAACCAGAAGAGTGGGAGTTTTCCAGTTACCTGGAATATGCAGGATTACGAAATGGCAGTTTGCCAAAGCTGGAATGGGTTAAGGAGCAGATTGATGGCGATCGCGCTTATCAGATGTTTTTGGAAGATCACCATTTGCCTAACACTCCAGTGTTGAAGGGGTTGATGTTAGACGACTAGATCTGCGACTTCTCGGAGAAGTCGCAGATCTGACCCACCTCACGAAAACAGTTTGCCCCAGAAGCCTTTGTCTTGCTTCTCAAGTTGCTCAATCTGGTTGAGGGCATAGCGATACCTCTCTGTATTGCCCTGTTGTTGATAAATTTTGCAGCTTCTCGATAATCAGCAAGTGCCCCTTGATTGTCACCTAGACAAGTAGCTAGATCTGCGACTTCTTTGAGAAGTCGCAGATCTGACTCACCTCACGAAAACAGCTTGCCCCAGAAGCCTTTGTCTTGCTTCTCAAGTTCCTCAATCCGGTTAAGGGCATAGCGATACCTCTCTGTATTGCCCTGTTGTTGATACAATTTTGCGGCTTCTCGATAATCAGCAAGTGCCCCTTGATTGTCACCCAAAGCCAATTTGGCAGCCCCGCGATTGTTGTAATCATCAGCATAGTCCGGTTTTAAGCGAATGGCTTCGTTGTAGTCTTCGATAGCCCCTTGATAGTCGCCCAAAGCCCGTTTGGCAACTCCACGACCAGCATAAGCCTTGGCATAGTCTGGCTTTAAGCGAATGGCGTCGGTGTAGTTGGCGATCGCTCCTTGTTTGTTGCCTACTCTAGATTTCTCTAATCCGCGATTAAAGAACTCCTCGGCAGTGAGAGATTCGGTCGGGGTTTGAGTAGCAGGTTCAGGTTTGGGGGGCTGAGGGATGACTGATGGTGTGGGTACTGCGATCGACGTTGCTGATTGGGTAAATTGGGCTGCAATGTCTTGCTCAATCGGAGTAATATCAGCATCACGCAAGCCCAACAACTGTTGCAGGGTTTGTAGAGCGTCTCGCGCTTCCTCTCCGAGGGGATATTCATGTTTGGCTTCAGCTAACAGAGCTTCTTGATACTTTTGCAAGTTAGCAATGCGTTCTCGATAGGGGCGAAAGACTTCGGCTTCAATATCGTCGGTTTCAGCCGGGGTCAAGCCCAACTGCTGTCGCAGAGTATTCAGCACGGCTCGACCTGCCGGACGGATTGTGTCTCCGGTGGCATATTTCGTCACCATCTTGCGATAGCGCAATCGGGGATTAGCCACCCTTGCCTTTGACAAAATGATTTCAAAGCCCAAATCCTTGAGGCAGATTAATTTGGGAGTCATGTTAGGGGCAGTTGCCCGCACCCGATCAAAGGCATAGTGGTGCAGTTCTTGCACCGAGATTTGTCCGTCTTCGTTGACATCGCCTGCTCCAGTTTCGATCCCTTCCACCAGATAGCGGGTATAGAGCGACAGTTCAGAGTCAGCTAGTTCTAAGGAATATTGGGTTGAGCTAGAGGAGGTCAACACCACCCGTCCTTCGGCTCCTAATTGACCTGATACATCCACTGAGCCATCATCTTTTAATCGCAGTTGCGGATCAAATGCCCCACTGAAGCAGCAATCGAGAATGATGGTCTGGCGTCGGGCACGACTGTTATATAAAACGTCATGGACAAAGCGAGCAGCCACCGCCGAGGAACGAATCAAATCACCCCTGGTATTGTTTTGAGTGATTGGAGTTGCAAAGTAGAGATTGCCGTTGTCGTCTTTGATGCCATGTCCAGAAAAATAAAGCAGCACCAGATCATCTTTAGTGCAATTTGAGAATAGAGTCTCAATCTCATATTGCATGGCTTGTGGCTCAGGATTGAGCAAGGGTTTCACCCTATCAAATTCACCCAGTTCTGAGTTTTGCAAGACACGCCGCATGGCTTCCACATCCCTAACTGCCGCAGGTAAGGGGTTTAAGCCTGAGTGATAGTTACTAACGCCGATGAGTAATGCGATCTTTGCCATGGGTGCCGGGATGATGAGAAGGCGTTTGGGTGTTGGGTTGCGCTACACTTCACCCACCTACGAGTTGACAAAATCTTGAGCGGCTTTGACCGCCGCTTCCAGTTCTTCGCGGCTATGGGCAGAAACTTTAAGCTTTCTACCGTTGGCTTCAACCTCTAGTTCAATAGGCTTTCCACCGAGGCGATCGCCCAAAAAACCAAACAGCTTCTTAGCATTGGCGACACTAACCTCTGCCAGGAGCCAACCGGGTATAAATCCACCCAAAGCTTTGTTGCCTTCGGGGGGGTTGGGGTCAAGGACGCGATCGACTTCATCTACCTCGTCTAGGTCTTGCA
Source organism: Oscillatoria sp. FACHB-1407 (assembly GCF_014697545.1). GTDB lineage: Bacteria > Cyanobacteriota > Cyanobacteriia > Elainellales > Elainellaceae > FACHB-1407. The sequence continues at coordinate 106,120 of NZ_JACJSA010000005.1, forward strand.
GTTCGGCGAGGAGTCGCTGTGCCTGTTCGTCGCGTTCTTCGGGGTCGAGGTCAGAGTCAATAAAGGCGATCGTGAGTTTGATAGCGTCGGAGAACATAGGGTTATTACGGGGTTGAGGAGTCACTGAATTCTCTCTGTTTATAAGTTAACTCAGTGATTCCTCTGGTGAACTAGCAGTGTGCGAGGTTTTCTGCCAGTGTTTACCGTTGGGATGATCCGGTGCTGCTTCCCAAAAGGCTATCCCCCCGTCTGCTCAATTTCACGTGTCCTGATGCCAAAAAGAACTCATTGGTTACGAATGAGAACTATTTCGTTACGTATGAGTTCTTCTTCCCTACAAATGAGAAGTCTTTCGTTACGTATGAGAACTATTTCGTTACGTATGAGTTCTTCTTCCCTACAAATGAGAAGTCTTTCGTTACGTATGAGAAGTCTTTCGTTACGTATGAGTTCTTCTTCGCTACAAATGAGAACTATTTGATTTGAGAACACGACACATGCGACTCCTCCCAACCTCCCCTTAGTAAGGGGAGGTGCCGTAGGCGGTGGGGTTAGGTGTAACCCCAAAATCACAAACCTAAAATCCAAAATTAGGTTGGTACGATCGCCACCAATAACCCCCGTCGGAACTACCGATCGCCCTCCTGTCCCACTTCCAGTCTGACGACCTGAGCGGGAGCTACTCCAGTGGGAGGTGGCAAGAACATGCCGCCATTCGTCACGACGTAAATCCCAGTCCGATCGCCCCGTCTGCGTCCAAAGACGATCGCGGTACTACCAATCACCCCCTGCTCTGCCTGAGCGATCGTGGTAACCTCTCCAGATGGAGTAATCTGCACAACACTGTTGTAAATGTGGGTTGCGCCGTAAAGGTTGCCATCGGTATCAAAGGCAAAGTCATCAATATTGACCTCCTCGACGAATACCTCTGGGCTACCTGCCTGTCCGCGTGAGGTGATGGGAACCTTTAACAGCAGCATTTTTTCCGTGTTAGAGACATAGAGCGTGCCGTCAAAGATTTTGATGCCGTTGACAGCCGGAATCGGACTTTCAGAACTGCTACGAGCCAGCAGCGGATGCTCTAACCAGATCTCAGCCGTGCGATCGCTCACGTCAAACTGCCAAATCACACCTTTATAGGAGTCGGCAATCAGATAGCGATCGCCCCTTAACCGAGTAATGCCATTCAAAAAGATAGCATCGGGTAGAGTGGCTAGCACTTCGACGTTGCCACTACGGGAGACTCGTGAAATAATCGACGCATTGTTGGCATCCCATCCGGTCACCAGCAAACTTCCATTTGAGGCAAAGGCGATTCCCGTCGCTTTCCCAGGGAGTGTGGCGTAGAGTTCTGCGGTGCCTCCCGGTGTAATGCGAATAATCTTGCCCTCTTCGTGACTGGTGATGAATAGCGTCCCTTGTGAATCAATCACAACATTTTCTAGAAAAGTATTCACCGGAAATTCAGCTACGCGGCGATCGGCAGCCAGTGTCACCGGATCATCGGCAAAGATGGGGGGCAAGCCTTGAGCCAGCGCAATCTGAGGAAAGGTCATCGCACTACTCCACAGACCAGTGGCGATCGCGGCTACAAACAACGTCATTCCTTTCATGCTTGGCTCTTACAGATGAATACAACTAATACCGATTTAACTGGTTTCCAGTGCAAATTCGGACATTTGTAGGGGCAGGTTTAGCGGTTTACGAACAGCAAATCCAAGAACCTATCTGCAAAACCCGTCTCTACCAATATCTGCCTGGCTCACAATTTAATTTGGTATAAACAAGATTCAAAACGCAAAGTTAGATTTAGGAGCCATTCTTTAGAAATATTTCTTTTTTGAATTAATGGCGTGTATTGCTGATCCAATGTATGAATTTCGTAGGGGCATTTCGCAAAACGCCGTACAGCGGTAGTCAATTTTTAAGCGTCATATCTGCATTCAGTAATGCCTGAAGTAATGACTTGAATCGCATGAACGGGTGAATCAACCAATCGTGAATTTCAGTATTGTATTGGAGGCGATCGACTGCAAAAAAGGAGACTCAGGTGAAATTGTTTTATATGCCCGGTGCTTGTTCTCTTGCTCCGCATATCGTGTTGGAGTGGATTGGGAAGCCTTATGAAGTGGGACGCATCGAGCGAGGTAAAACTCGTGAGCCTGAGTTTTTAGCAATCAACCCCGCTGGCAAAGTCCCTGCGCTGATTGAGGATGATGGAGATATTTTGACGGAAGCAGAAGCAATTCTACTTTACCTGGCTGACAAGTTTCCAGAGGTGAATCTGGGAGCCAGTTCCACTCCTAAAGCGCGATATGAAATGCACAAGTGGATGTCGTATCTCACAGGAGATGTGCATCCTGCCTTTTACCCCTACTTTTTGCCGCAACGCTACATTGAGGATAAAGCCCAGTTTCACGCGATTCGAGAAGCGGCTTACAAACAGATTGACTTTCACTTTCAACTACTTAATGACTACATGGGCGATCGCACTTACATGGTCGAAGATCGGCGGACAGTGCTCGACCCCTATCTGTTTGTGTTCTGTCGGTGGGGTAACTCGTTACCCAAGCCTTTCACCGATTATCCCAACCTGCATCGGTTTATGATGCAGATGGCAGAAGATGCTGCTGTGCAACGAGTCATGCAAGAGCAAAAAATTAGTCTTTAAGGAATCAGAGTTACTAACCACCGCTGTAGGGGCGTTAAAAGGTTCTCGATAGGAGAGGTTGTAGTGTCACTGGCATACTAACTGACGTTATCGCTGTAGCCCCATTAATGGGGCGGAGTTGAGACGGAAAGCTCGCCCAGAATCAGGATTTGAGCCATTACCTTTGTCCTGAGCTTTCTGACCAAAACTACAGATTAGCAAGAATTGGCAAGATTTATAGAGCCATTCTCTGAAAAAATACGTATGCAACTCGTGTACATCGTTCAAACACTTAAAGATTAGTACTCATACGATCAGGAGAACGTTGTTTATGAAGCTGACGAATCTGTTGAAGTGGACTCAACTGATTAGTCAAACCCCGTTTAATGCAAACCGTCGTCGAGCCATGTTGCTGGGTGGGGCAAGCTTAGCAGGACTTGCAACCGTCGCCACTGGGCGACAAGCCGATGCTAATACGCTCAATCCGCCACAACCCAAATCCAGTGCTGATGCAAACGGTCGCTTTGCAGGAAAAGTGGTGCTGATTACGGGAGCCACATCGGGAATTGGTGAGTCAACCGCACGAGCCGTTGCCATGGAAGGTGCAACTGTCCATTTCTGTGGTCGGCGTGAAGCACTGGGAGAACAAGTTGCCCAGAGCATTCGGGATGCGGGCGGAAAAGCAACCTATCAACGAGCCGATGTCCGCGTCGAAGAAGATGTGAAAGCTTTTGTTGAGACGTGCTTACAGCAAAATGGACGGATTGACATTGCCTTTAACAATGCGGGTGTGTTTTTAGATCCAGCCCCATTGCATGAACTTTCTTTAGAAACCTACCAAGACTTAATGCTGACAAATGCGATGGGTGTTTTTCTAGCCATGAAGTATGAAATTCCCCCCATGCGGCAACAGGGAGGTGGAGTCATTGTTAACATGTCGTCTGTATCAGGACATGTGGGATTTGCCAACTTCAGTCCTTACAATGCCAGCAAGCACGCGGTGATGGGATTGACTAAAGCAGCCGCACTTGAAAACGCGGATCACAACATTCGCATTAACTCGATCTCACCACTAGCAGTCGATACACCAATGCTGCGTCAGTCCTTTCAGGATCAGGGCTTGACCTATGATCAAGCGACTCCAACGATGGTGACGAAGCGCATTATGACGGGTGAAGAGATGGCACGAGCCGTCATGTTTCTATCATCTGACGATGCGACGTCGGTCACTGGAATGGATTTGGATGTGACGGGAGGGCACTTAGCGCGATAAGTCTTTATGAAGGAGCCAATGAATCGCTCAACTCGACGACAGATGGGATTCATTGACAACCCTTTGGGAAACAGGCGATCGCCCCTTTTGATAGTGGTTATTGTTTTGCGACAGAAATTTAAATGAAGCAAAAACGTTGGGAATAGGGAATGGTTTTAGTGATTCTGGCTCTGCTTCTAAACTCTGCTTTGCTAATGGGTAATGAGTTTGCAGTCGCCGCTTTTATCCATCCATCGCTGTCTGGTAAAGATCATCGCTCAAATCTGGTAGTGATACAACACTTTGCCAATCTCTATGGTAGAGTGATGCCCATATGGATGGGAGTGACAACCGCATTACACATAATTGTGTGTGTTATGGCGTGGTTTTATTCTCCACTCGTGTTTTCCTGGCTACTTGCAGCAGCTCTCATCTGGATTATCGTCATTCCTTACAGTTTGTTCTTTCCAGTACCTCTCAACAATCAAGTTAAGGAATGGGATCTCAACAATTTACCTGCTAATTGGGAAGTTATTAGAAACCGATGGGACATCTATAACTGGATTAGAGTCATGTTGCTAATGACTGCATTTATTGCATTGTCAATTGGCTTTAGATTAACTGTGGAGTAATACTGTTATGACATCGTCAACCTCTGATTTAGCGATCGCAACTGCATTTGAAACTTGGCTGAGAGAGCAGATTTTGCAGTTGAGTGTTGACACATTGAAGTCAAAAGCCGTTACTTGTACTGCCTGTGGAGAAGTCCTGGGTGCATACATCATTGACTATCAGGGACACCAGTCCCGTTACTCACCAGCAGAGGCATATGCATTTCTCAAATTCATTGAAGCAACGGCAACTAACTAAAGCCAACCTTCGGGCAGAGGTGCTGTTTTGAGGGGCAACAATACCTGCGTGCTAGATGTTCACCGGGGATGGAGCAAGCCTGGAGCAGGCAATAACATCGATCAACTCTGGGCACTGCTCCTTCACATCAAGAGCGATCGCATTGTAGAAGCGGTTAACTGTTTTGGCGATCAACAGGCTGCGATGCCTTCTGGAACACCGACTCACTGACACCAATTTGCGATCGCCTCACTCAGGATTATGGATTTATAGCCATAGCCACATTCAATGGGGCGGAAGCGAGTCAGAAAGCTTCCCAGAATCAGGGTTTGAGCCATTGCCTTTGTCCTAAACTTGCTGACCAAAGCTAGAACAAATCCGCAAACGGGACAGGCGGGTTTAGCAGAGCCATCTGTACCCAACAATGAATGTGACGACAAAACTCGCCCCGAACAAATATCCAACTTACTTCAATTCCCATGCCTTAACGTTAAGGAGTACTGTTCATGTCGCTTGCTGCTTACTACACCCTCGGACGATCTGGTTTGCGCGTCAGTCGTCTTTCCCTCGGCACGATGACCTTTGGCACCGAATGGGGGTGGGGTTCCGATGAAGAGACGGCTCGCCAGATGTTCAATACCTACGTGGATGCCGGAGGCAACTTTGTTGATACGGCAGACCTCTACACCAACGGCACAAGCGAGATGTGGACGGGTAAGTTCATTGCAGAACGCAATCTGCGCGATCGCATCGTCGTTGCCACCAAGTTCACCTACAGTTCTGATCCCAGCAATCCAAATGCAGGCGGTAACGGGCGCAAAAATATCATGCGGGCGTTAGAAGGCTCGTTAAAACGGTTAGGAACCGACTACATCGATCTCTACTTTCTCCATACGTGGGATCGCATTACCCCGGCTGAAGAAGTGATGCGAACGCTGGATGATCTGGTGCGATCGGGCAAGGTGCGGCATGTGGGCTTGAGCGATACTCCCGCCTGGTATGCGGCACGGGCACAAACCCTGGCAGAATGGCGCGGCTATGAACCCATCAGTTCCCTGCAACTGGAATATTCGCTGGTGGAACGCAATATCGAGCGAGAATTTATTCCTTTGGGGTTAGAACTGGGCATGGGCATCATGGTGTGGAGTCCCCTGGCGAGTGGCTTACTCAGCGGCAAATATCGCCCCAGTGAAGGCGTGTTGAATGCGGAGGGACGACTGGACACGCTCAAGGATAGCCAGAATCCGGCATTTCAAAAGTTTAGCGATCGCAACTGGAAGATTGTCACCGAGTTGGAAGCCGTTGCCAAAGAACTGGGACAGAGCATGGCGCAGGTTGCGGTCAACTGGACAGCGACACGACCGGGGGTGGGTTCCGTCATCGTGGGTGCGACCAAACTATCGCAGCTTGAAGACAACCTCAAAGCTCTAGATTTTGAGTTGCCCCAAGAACTGAGCGATCGCCTGGATGCAGTGGGTCGTCCAGACATCCAGTTCCCCTACAGCTTCTTTGATGCGAGCCATCAGACGATGATTCACGGCAATCACTCCGTTGGTGTCAAACCGAGTGGATACTATCCCAATGTCCTGATTCAACCTGCGTCATGAAACTTCAAAGCCCCAACTCCCTCCTCGTCAAACTCACCCTTCTGGTTTGCAGTAGCCTCACGGTGATGGCGGGCGCAACGATCGCTCCCTCCTTACCCGCCATGCAGGATCACTTCGCCGCAACGCCCAATGCCGCCTATTGGGTACGACTGGTGCTAACGGTTCCGGCTCTCTTTATTGCGATTGGTGCCCCTTTTGTCGGCACAATGATCGATCGTGCGGGTCGCAAACCGTTGTTGACTCTGGCGGTGTTACTCTACGGCATTGCAGGCAGTTCTGGAGCGATATTGAATGCGATCGGTTTGATTCTGGTGGGTCGAGTGTTGTTGGGCTTAAGTGTGGCAGGGATCATGACCACTGCCACAGCCCTGATCGCTGACTACTACGTTGGAGCCGTGCGTGCTCAGTTTTTAGGGTTTCAAGCGGCATTCATGGGGTTGGGTGGGGTCGTATTTCTCCTGCTGGGTGGTTTTCTGGCAGATATCAGTTGGCGGATGCCCTTTCTGATCTACCTGCTGGCGTTGCTGATTTTGCCGTTAGTGGTGTTTGTCCTGCCGGAGCCTAATCGCAGCAGTGAGGCTCAACAAACAACTCACGAACCTGCTCCCCCCTTTCCCTGGACAATCACCGCCCTGACATATGCGGCAGCCCTGTTGTCACAGGTCGTGTTTTACCTCATCCCGGCACAACTGCCGTTCTACCTCCGGCAACTGATCAGTGCCAACGCTTCTCAAAGTGGATTCGCGATCGCCCTTGCTACGTTGTTTAGTGCGGCAAGTGCGATCGCTTACAAGCAAATCAAAGCCCGTCTGACGTTTATGGGCATCTACACGATCGCTTTTCTATCGATGGCGGTAGGGTATGTCATCATCAGCCTTGCCACGGGCTATGGCATGGTTCTTGTCGGCTTAGCGATCGCCGGAGCGGGATTAGGGCTACTCATGCCCAACATGAATGTCTGTCTAACGTCTGTTACGCCTGGTGCTATGCGAGGTCGGGTATTGGGTGGCTTAACGACTGCATTTTTCTTTGGTCAATTTATTTCGCCCGTGCTCAGTCAACCGATGAGTGGAGCCATTGGGCTAGATCTGACCTACCGATTGGCTGGTGGGTTGATGTTTGTGATGGGGGCGATCGCGCTGGTATTAGGGCAATTGTGGAAGCAATAATGTTGCAGCTGTAAAAAATTATTTCAAGTGGGGGATTTGCGAGCAGCCAAGTTTTCAGGTATATCTGAAGCAAGCTTAAGATTGTATTAGGATTCTTGAGTTTCTCTAATGCTACGGCAACTGGCAATCCGTTGAGACAAGCGGGTGTAGGGCTTCGTCCCAGCCAGGGGTTCCACCCCTGCACCCTATTCTCACTAACCCTTCCGTTGCTGTAATTAATCCTCCCCCATGCCGATCCCATGGGTTTTGAGCAGCGAATCCTCCAAGTGAAATGCTTCTCGCAACTCATCCTGACCCCAAGACCATGACTTTTGGAGCGTAATTGGGAATAATGCTGGGGAGCTTGAGCCGTATCACGATTGTCAGAAGTTCAGGCATAAGCTGCTCAGATCCTCATGCAACCACACACCCAAGCTACTCTCAAGCCCCGCCTGGAAGTGGCGATCGACTCGTCCCCATTGACTGTTGAACCTGCCACCTCATTGTGGGAAGCCTTATCAATCATGAGTAAGGCTCAAGCAAGCTGCGCTCTTCCCGGACTGGAATTATCTCTCAATTGGAATTTAAGAAACCAGGCGCGTGCCAGTTCCATTTGGGTGGTCGAAGACCGTCAGGTGCTGGGTGTTTTGACTGAAGCCGATGCACTCCGGTGGATTGTGTCTGGACAAGATTTAGCTTCCATCCCCGTCAGTGAGGTGATGGCACAACCCGCGATCGCCCTCCTGTCCTCAGAGGAGCAAGACGTGTTTACAGCCCTTGCCCTCTTGCGAGAACATCACACGCAAGCCTTGCCTGTCGTTGATGCTCAAAATTCCTTCTTAGGAGTGATATCCATTGCAGGCATCCGCAGTGCCCTGCAATTGGACGAGTTGCTGAAATCGAAACCATTGACCAGCGTCCTCCTAACTCCAATTCTGCAAGCCCCTGTCACAACCCCTGTTTTGGAGTTAGCACGGTTGATGAGCGACAACCAGAGCGATTGTGTCGTGATCACGGCAGCAACCACAGAAGAACCAACTCTGATTGGCATGGTTTTTGCAAAAGACGTGATTCAGCTTCGGATTCTGGGGCAAGATCTGGCTCACCTCACAGCTCAAGCCATCATGGGCACACCGTTGCTTTGTTTTCCTCCAGAACAATCGGTTTTGGCGGCTTATTGGGAGATGCAGCAACAGCAGGTACAACGGTTTGTCGTCTCGGAGGATGGCAAGATCCCCCTGGGCATCGTGACACCCACCAGTTTTTTGCAGACCCTCGATCTCAACACGATGCAATCTGTCGAGGCAGAGGTGCAGCAGTCGGTTGAACAGTTTGCACTCACCCGAACTGCACCTGAGTCAGCGATCGCCCCAGCAGCAGTGGCGTTAAGTCCCAGTGATTCAGCCGACCTGCTGGAACAACTGAAATGCAGCCGTCTCTTGTCTACCATGGCGTTGCATATCCGAGAGTCGCTCAATCTCGATGAAATTTTGCAAACAGCAGTCAATGAGGTCCGGCAGTTTCTCCAAACCGATCGGGTTTTGATCTACCAGTTCAACCCCGATATGAGCGGGACAGTAGTCGTAGAATCCCTGGCAGCGGGTTGGCATCCCGCCCTGCACAGCACCATCCAGGACACATGCTTTGGCAAAAATTATGCTCATGCATACAAGGCTGGACGCACACAAGTTGTAGAAGATATTTATGCCGCAGGGCTAACTCAGTGCCACATTGACATTCTGGTGTTGTTTGATATCCGAGCCAGTCTCGTCGTGCCTATCCTCCAAGGGGAGCATTTGTGGGGGTTGCTCTGTGCTTATCATTGCTCTGCACCTCGTCGCTGGCAGTCTTTTGAAGTTGACCTGCTAAAACAACTGGCAATTCATGTGGCGATCGCCATCCAACAATCGGAGCTTTATCAGCAAGCTCAAACTGAATTAAATGAACGTAAACGAGCCGAAGAACAGCTCAAACTCTCCTTGAAGGAAAAAGAATCTCTCCTCAAGGAAATTCATCATCGTGTTAAGAACAACTTGCAAATTATCTCCAGCGTTTTGAGGTTGCAATCAGATTACATTAAGGACGAAAAAATCTTGGCTCTTTTCAATGAAAGCCAACATCGAATTCGTTCAATGGCACTCATTCATGAAAAACTCTACCAATCTAAAGATTTATCTAGCATTCATATGGGCGACTATATTGATGATTTAACTAATAGTTTGCTGCGCTCTTATGGAGCAATGTCACACAACATCTTGCTTCAGGCAGAAGTAGATAATGTTTGGCTTGATATTGATAAAGCGATTCCCTGTGGTTTGATTATTAATGAACTCATTTCTAATGCCTTAAAGCACGCTTTCCCAAATCCGACTGATTCAGAACACCAAAACAATATAATTCGTGTTGATATTCATCAAACAAATGCAGCTCGCTTTCAATTAAAGATTAGCGACAATGGCATCGGTTTACCGAAAGAGATTGACTTTCGTAATACAGAATCGTTAGGTTTAGAGTTAGTTTGTATTTTTACAGAACAATTGGGTGGCGAGATTGAGCTAAATCGTGAACAAGGAACAAGTTTCACAATCACCTTCCCATAGCCAGAGATAATTATTAAAGGACCAGTAAAATGGTTGGCGAAAAAGTGTTAGTGGTAGAAGATGAGCGAGTCGTCGCCAGGGATATTGAAAAACGACTTAAAAAGCTGGGCTATTTTGTTGTGGCTTCTGTTGCATCTGGTGAAGAAGCACTGCAAAAAGCAGCCGACCTGCGTCCTGATTTAGTATTAATGGACATCCAAATCAAAGGAGAGATGGATGGCATTGAAACGGCTGAACAAATCCGGACTGAGTTAGATATTCCAGTGATCTATTTAACCGCTTATGCCGATGAAGACACACTACAACGGGCAAAAGTAACAGAACCTTTTGGTTATATTGTTAAGCCTTTTGATGAGAGAGACTTGCATGTGGCGATCGAAGTCGCTCTACGAAGACGATTAGCTGAGGCGGCCGTTCGGGTTGCTCTTAAAAAAGAAAAAGAACTGAGCGAACTAAAGTCTCGTTTTTGGTCGATGGTGGTTCACGAATTTCGCAATCCGTTGGCTTCGATCCTATCGTCGGCTCAATTGCTGGAGCGACATGGACATGATTTAGTCGAAGAACGAAGGCGGGAATATCTGTACCTCATCCAAAATTCAATTCGTTCTTTAGACAGTTTGTTAAATGATATTTTGCACCTATCTCAAGCTGAGAGGCAGGTGTTGGAGTTTGATCCGCAACCTATCCAGCTAGAGAGTTTTTGCCAACAAACCATCGAAGAAATGCTGTTTAGTACTGGGTTCTCACACCAGATTATTTTTAATCCTCAGGGAAGCTTTAAAGATGTTTGTTTAGACCAAAAGTTGTTGTGGCATATTCTCACTAATTTGTTATCCAATGCGATTAAATATTCTCCTCAAGGAGGAGTTATTTATCTTGACGTCATTTGTCCTAACGGAGAGGTTATTTTTAGGATCAAAGACTCCGGCATCGGCATTCCACCAGAGGATCAACAACATCTATTTCAGCCGTTTCACAGAGCCGAAAATGTCGGCAGCATTCCGGGAACAGGGTTAGGGCTAACCATGGTTAAAAGCTGCTTAGACCTGCATCATGGAGAAATTTCCTTTGAAAGTGAAGTCGGTAGAGGCACGACATTTACGGTCAAACTGTTTTCAAGCTGTCGTGTGCCTAACTGATGTCAGGGATGGTTAATCAAACGGATTTGGCATGACTTAACAACATCTCTGGCAATTGCTCAAGGGTGCGTTGAAATGGAGTTGTGTCACCTAGACCCCGTGCTAATATCAATGCGCCTTGAATTTGTAGAATGGCATTTTGAGCGCGAGTGCGGGCTTCTGATGGCTCAATTTCAGCGTCGATCAATACCTGCGCCAGTGCCTCAAGCCAACCGTTAAGAGCCGCCTTCACTTGCTGCTGAAACAGGGTGTGGGAGTCTCCCAGAGTGAGGACAGCCAGTAAGCAAGGAGTGTTGCCTTCGCTGTATAACCGATTAACCGTCGCACTCATGGTTTGGAGGCGATCGCCAGGTGAGCTATCCTGCTGTAGCGGCTCTATAATGTTTGCCTCCATCCACTGCTCCATATACTCCAGAACGGCTTGTGCCATTTCCTCTTTTCCACCTGGAAAATGGTGATACAGACTGGCTCTACCCAGGTCAGTCGCTTCTGAGATGCGGGTTAATGTTGCCCCCTCGTAGCCATACTGCCGAAATAACCCTACAAGACGCTTAACCGTCTCTTCTCTGGATTTCGTTTGTTTTTTCTCAGGCATTGATTGATCCCTCTTTGGTTGAGGCTGTTGTGGGGTATGTAGCCGTAGCCACAGGCGATGGGGCGGAGGCGAGTCAGGAAGCCTCCCCAGCATCGGGTTTGAGTCATTGTCTTTGCCTTCAGCTTTCTGACCAAAGCTATATCACGAGGAAGCCCAAGCCCTGTTTGAGGAGGGCATTGTGGAAGATTCACGCAAAGCATGGGGAGTTCTTCTATTACTATACCAAACGTTCGGTTATAGGGTAAACTACTGCCGAACAGAGGGGGACAGGTCAAACGCCAATTGTACATAACGAACGGTTTTTGTGGGTTCTACCAACCCCGAAATCGTGATGCCCAAAAGCCGCACGGCTCGATCGTGCTCCAGGTGAGTGATGAGAAGTTCCTGGGCGATCGCCCTAATTTCGTCTGCTTTAGATAGCAGGGTGTTGACTGTGCGACTCCGGGTAATTTGTTGATAGTTTTCGTACTTCACCTTCAACGTCAGAGTATAGCCATAGCGACGGTGTTTATCCATCCGCTCCTGCACTTCTTCTGCAATCTGTTTGAGTTGATCACACATCAGGTCTACATCACTCAAATCCTCCGCAAACGATCGCTCTGCTCCAATGGATTTACGAATCCGGTTTGGGTTAACGGGGCGATCGTCCTGTGCTCTGGCAACGCGGTAATAGTAGTGTCCTGCTTTGCCAAAATGGTGAGTTAACGCCTCTTCTGACCACCGCTTTAAATCTGCTCCAAGGTGAATTCCCAAATCTTTCATTTTGGCGGCGGTTGCGGCTCCAACCCCATAGAACTTCTCAATGGGAAGTGCCTCAACAAATGCCTCCGCCCGGTCTGGAGCGATCAGGGTCAAACCATTGGGTTTGTTTAAGCCAGAGGCGATTTTAGCCAGAAATTTGTTGATGGAAACTCCTGCCGATGCAGTTAATTGGGTTTCCTGCACAATGGCTTGCTTAATCTCTGTAGCAATTGTGATAGCAAAGGGAATATCTCGTTTGTTTTGCGTGACATCTAGATAGGCTTCATCCAGTGATAGCGGTTCGATCAGATCCGTGTAGCGATGAAAGATCTCACGAATCTGTTGAGATACCGTTCGATAGACATCGAAGCGAGGTTTGACAAAGATGACATGAGGGCAGCGTTGTAACGCAACTCGTGACGGCATTGCCGAGTGAATGCCATAGTGACGTGCCTCATAACTGGCTGCGGCGACGGCTCCCCGCTGTTCGGGTGTGCCTCCTACGACGATGGGTTTGCCACGCAACTCTGGGCGATCGCGTTGCTCGACTGACGCAAAGAAGGCATCCATATCAACGTGAATGATTTTGCGGAGCGTAGACATCGCAGGCAACTCTATCAGCAACTCAACGGAATTGATTCACCTCATACTCCATTTCTATCGCATAGAGAGGCGATGTAGTAGAGGCACCTGGTTAAGTGGTTGCGATCGCTCGGTGTTGACCAGATGCAATTAATTTGTAGGTTCATGGTTATCTCCATGATCTGTTGATTCTGGTCTTAATGGAAAGGCTAACCATATCCAGACATAGAGTGCTGGTATGATCATGGGTGCCCAAACCATTGAAAATATAGCGGCTGCTCGTACTCCCAATAGGGGAAAGTTGCTACTCTGGGCGATCGCACTACAAATTCCGGCGATCGCTTTGCGGCGAGGGTTGCGATAGAAGTAAACGGGCGGTCTTTCGAGTTGATACCTTTCTGCTTTCTGGATTGCGTTGAGCGATACTAACAAACCAGTTGCACCAAAAGCACCGGATGGAATGGTTAATATCAGTCCCCAGGGGGCAAAGGTTAATCCTGTGATCCAGTCTTCATATTGAGGAGCGTCTACGCAGGTATAAATCGTGATATCGACTGTGCAATTAAATTGCTCTGCCAGTTGCAATCCTGTTGCTCCTAGTAAGAGAGGTGCAAAAGCATACAGAATGCAAAGCACTAGAAAGATGACATGCCAGGAGGCTGAGAGCGATCGTCGGATGGCGATCGCAGCCAGGGCAGGTGCAAAGAATAAAAAAGCTCCAATGCATAAGATAGAAAACAGATCTAACAAGTAGTGCATGATAGTTCGCTTGAAATCATGAAATATAGCTTTGGTCAGCAAGCTGAAGGTAAAGGCAATGGCTCAAACCCTGGGGAACGCTTTCTGACTTACCTCCACCCATCGAATAGGGCTACGGCTATACGACCGAGTATGCCCAGCGGTTACCTGTCCTTACCTCTGAGGCGATCGCACTTATGCAATGCTGTTTGTCTGCCAAATACTTTCGCCAGGAGATGAAGCCAATGGCAGTTCTAAAACAATTTGCGATTTTGTTTGTCTTGGGTAGTTTGGGAATCGTTCTGTTTGTGATGACATCTATTCCTGCCATTCAACAGCAGTTGGCTACCCTACCAGCAGAAGTCGCCGCACAAGTACCGCCCCTCTGGGTGATATTAATGCTGCAAGGAGTTCAGAATGCGATTTTGTTGGCGATCGCCATTCTCGTCGGCATTTTCTGCACCCGTCCGCTAGGCTTGCGCTCTCATCTGTTGGAGCGTTGGGTGTCCTATCCACCAAAATCAACGTCTTTTGCGACGGAAGTTAAATGGAGCTTGGGGCTTGGTGGAGTCACAACTGTAGTCATCCTGCTGGTGAATCGGCTAATGGAACCTGCCCTACCTCCAGCATTACAAGCTGCCAATCGAGGTGAGGCAAACTGGCTGAATACACTAACTGCAATGCTGTACGGAGGCATCACCGAAGAGCTATTGATGCGCTGGGGTTTGATGTCGCTGCTGGCGTGGGCAGGCTGGAAGCTGTTGCAACGGAGAGCTACATCACCCGGTGCGGCAATTTATTGGGGGGCGATCGCTCTGACGGCAGTTTTGTTTGGGTTATTGCACTTGCCATTCACGGCCACGATTGCGCCTATTACAACCTGGGTGGTGATCCGTGCCGTTTTGCTCAATGGAATTGCTGGTCTTGCGTTTGGCTGGTTGTTCTGGCAATATTCCCTGGAAGCGGCAATGCTGGCTCATATTAGCTTTCATGCGTTGATCTTTGTTCTCAACCTGTTGCATGTGCAAGCGATTTAAGACGATCAAACCCAGCACAGGCTGGATCAGAAGACCTGTGTATCCACAATCGATTGACGATTAACTGTAGGATGATAAAAGCTTTGTTTTAGTGATAGCGTTCTGTGGCAAGCCCAACCCCTACCGATTCAAACTCTGTGCAACCCCTGAAACAGACTCCGTTGTTTGATCTGTGTGTTGCCCTCAAAGCTCGAATGACCGCCTTTTCAGGCTGGGAGATGCCCGTTCAATTTGCTGGCATCAGTCAAGAACATCAAGCGGTACGACAACGAGCCGGGATGTTTGACATTTCTCATATGGGCAAATTTCAACTGCAAGGGGTGGATGTCATTCAGCAATTGCAACGCCTCGTGCCCTCCAACCTCGATCGCCTGGAAGCAGGGCAAGCACAATATACGGTGTTGCTCAATTCGCAAGCGGGTATTGTGGATGACCTGATTGTTTACTACCAAGGCACTACCGCCACAGGTGAACAGCGAGTATTTCTTATCGTCAACGCAGCAACGACTGAAAAAGATAAAACATGGTTGCTGAGCCACCTGGATACTGGGGCGATCGCCTTTGAGGATCTGTCTCCCACCAAAGTTTTGATTGCGATACAGGGACCAACCGCTGTTAAGACGCTGCAAGCGTTTGTTAAAGAAGATTTGACGGCAATCAAACGCTATTGCCATTTAGAGGGAACGGTGTTGGGACAACCTGGATTTCTGGCACGGACAGGCTACACCGGAGAAGATGGCTTTGAGGTGATGCTTGACCCAGAGGTGGGGCGAGAGTTGTGGCGATCGCTCGTAGATGCAGGAGTGGTTCCCTGTGGGCTGGGGGCACGCGATACACTGCGGTTAGAGGCAGCGATGGCGTTGTATGGTCAGGATATTGATGAAACCACCACTCCTTTAGAGGCAGGTTTGGGATGGCTGGTGCATTTGGATGAAAAGGGCGATTTCATTGGGCGATCGGTGCTGGAACAGCAGAAGCAGGAAGGGGTTTCCCGCCGACTCGTGGGGTTACAGATGCAAGGACGCAACATTGCCCGTCATGATTACCCCGTACTTCATACCGGGGCGATCGTTGGAGTGGTCACCAGTGGTACTTTAGCCCCTACGGTTGGACAACCAATCGCGTTAGGTTACGTTCCTACAGACTTATCAAAACCGGGTCAGGCTTTGGAGGTTGAGATCCGGGGTAAAACCTATCCCGCTACGGTCGTTAAGCGACCGTTCTACAAAAGCCCACCCGTAGCGTAATCTTGATTTTGAATTTTGGATTTGCGATTTTAGGTTGAGGATTACCTACTCAAAGTAGCCTTCAGCATCAAACCCATCACCTGAATTCGGGATCAAGGATTCTGACCTGGAAACCCCTGACTTTGGCGTGAGTTCACTGAAGGCTGCGAATGGGTTCACTCAATTCTTCACTTAGATCGACGATAGCCACATTCGATGGGACGAGTCAGAAAGCTCCCCTAGAATCCGAGTTTGAGCCATTGTCTTTGCCTTAAGCTTTCTGACCAAAGCTATATTAACTGTCTCGACAGTTGCTACATAACACTACCTGACATACCATCCTGCACCAAATTGCAGCACACTTAAAACGCTGCCCGCACTGAACACCGACAACACACTGCCTGTGCTGAAAACGCTGAGAATGCTACCAGCACTACCAAAACTCAAAATGCTGCCCGCACTGCCGATGCTGAGGATACTGCCTGCACTACCGATGCTCAAAATGCTGCCAGTGCTGCCGATACTGAGAATGCTGCGATGACTGGCTCGACTGAGAATGCCTCGCCATGCTTCGATGAATTGCCCTCCCATTCTCTGCCTCCAAGCCATTGAGGTTGCCGCAACTATAGAGCATCAATTCTAGAGTAGAAAGGGGAATGGGGAATAGGAAGAGACGCGATTGATCGCGTCTGCAAGGGAATGGGGAGTAGGAATGGGAAGAGGATTGATCGCGTCTGCAAGGGAATGGGGAATAGGGAATGGCGAGTGCGGAGTTAAGTTGATATGACCCATCTAGCCTTGCCCTTCCTCCCCTGATTGACTGACAAAAGTTCTGAAACCCTTGATATTCCCTGTTGTGGCTGGCGGATGGAATTCGCGCCTATCCAATCGAAGTCCGCCGACGCGCACTGGATGCATCCAGGTTTTCTGTAACCCGCGTCGGCGGGTTTTGCTCTTATAGCTGCGATTTCAATCGCCAAGCATCAAAGATTTGTCAGGCAGTCAGCTTCCTCCCTCCTCCAAATTTTTTAAGACAACTTGTACGAGGATTGCTGTAGAATAGCGAACGATAATCATTCTCAGTCTCACCCACTGATTACATTGAGGATGTTCAACTATGGTTCATCTCAAAACAGGGGTTCATTCCTCTAGTAGACCAGTTCGTCGGCTATCCGTGCTACTTGCGTCAGCGATCGCCCTGGGTCTAGGCAGTTGTGCTGCGGATACTTCAACCTCGACTTCTGAATCTCCTCAAGCTGAGACATCTCCTATTGAAACGGCTGAATTGCAGGTCGTGACAACATTTTTACCAATCACTCAGTTTACGAAGGCAGTGGCAGGCGATCGCGCCGAGGTGACACAACTGCTACCGACGAATGTGGGACCACACGACTACCAGGCAACCCCAGAAGATGTCCAACGCCTAGCCCAGGCGGATGTGTTGGTGCAGAATGGCTTAGAAATGGAGCTATTTTTAGAAGATCTGGTTGATAACGCAGGAAATCCAGACTTACAAATGGTTGATTCCAGTGAAGGCATTGCAACTATTGCAACGGAAGACGTTGAAGGACACGCCCATGAAAACGAAGACCATGGGCATGATCATGCTAACGAAGCGGAACACACCGACGGAGCGGAACACGCCGAAGCTGGACATCAGCACGGCGAATTTAACCCCCATGTTTGGCTTGACCCCAAACGGGCGATCGAGCAGGTTGAAAACATTCGGGATGGGTTAATTGCCGCTGATCCTGAAGGGGAAGCGGTTTACACTGCCAATGCAGCCACTTACATTCAGCAGTTGAAGGAACTCGACTCAGAAATTACAGCCATGCTGCAACCCTACGCCGGAAAGACTTTTGTTGCATTTCATGATTTTGCTCCCTACTTTGCTGAGAGCTATGGGCTAGACGCAGAATTTTTAGTCGATGTCCCCGATGAAAACCCTTCGCCAGATGATGTCAAACGCATCTCAGATGAAGTGAAGGAATCCAGTCTCAAAACGATTCTGACGGAACCACAAGCTGGAGAAGAGTCACTCGCGGCACTGGCGGAGGACTTAAATGTCACTGTGAGCATCTTTGACCCGATGGAGACGGGTGATGCCGAAGCTATTGAACCGGAATATTATTTAACGGTTATGCGCCAGAATGCTCAGAGTTTGATCGCAGCCTTTAGCGGCTCACCAGAGTAAGGGGGGAATAGGGAGTAGGGAGTAGGGAGTGGGGAATAGGAAGTAGGGTGTGGTCAACTGGTTCGTGACTCTCAGCTACTGACCATTGACCATTGACCATTAACTACTGACCATTGACCATTGACCATCAACGAAATTCCACCTCAGCGCACTAACCAACTGCCTTTATCTCTTACCCCTGCCCCATTGTCCCATGGGTAAACCTGTCGAACCCCTACCTTCTATCGTTACTCATTACTGACGAGGTATTGATTGAGAGAAACCGTACTCACCGTTGAGCAATTAACCGTCTATCGAGAAACCTACGCGGCGGTAAAGAATGTGTCGTTTTCACTAGAAGCGGGAACGGACACAGCGATCGTGGGTCCAAACGGTGCGGGTAAAAGTACACTGGTTCAGGCGATTCTGGGAATTCTACCGCGTCAGTCAGGGGATGTTTTTATCCTGGGTCAACCGCTCAGTCGTACGGGTTCCCTCCCTCGCTCTATTCGTCAGCAGATTGCTTATCTGCCCCAAAACTTCCTGTTCGATCGCCGCATTCCCATCACGGTCGAAGAACTTGTCGGGTTGGGGTGGGATCGTCTGGGTTTTCAACTTCCCTGGACAAACTCCAGAAAACGGCGTCATGCGATTCGAGAAGCATTGTCAAGAGTGGATGTAAACCATCTCCGCCATCAGCCAATTAGTGGGCTTTCAGGCGGTGAAACAAAGCGAGTTTTGCTGGCGTATTGTCTGGTGCATCCGCGCAGGTTGCTCATTCTTGATGAGGCTCCTGCTGGCTTGGATATGCGCGGCGAATCTGAGTTTTATCAACTGCTGTATCAACTCAAGCATGAGCAAGGCTGGGCAATTTTGCAAATTTCTCATGATTTAGAGATGGTGCGACGACATTGCGATCGCGTCCTATGCCTCAATCAAACCTTACTATGTCAAGGCATTCCAGAAGTAACACTCTCCCCCGATAATCTCTCCTCGGCTTATGGGTCTGAGTTTGTTCGATATCAACATCATCATTGAAAGGGGAGTAGGGAGTAGGGAGTGGAGAGTGGGCAGAAGTATATTAGGTTTTTTGTAGAGCGCGGAGGAGGGCACGAAGTAATTTTCCAGTAGACTCACAATGATCCAGAATTGGTTGCGCTATTTGTATAGAGATCAAGTCAACACGAACAGCCAACAAAAGATGGGTTTCTAGTTCCTTTAAGGAGCCTTGAGCAATGCGAAGAAACTGAATGTACTCGTTTCGATATTCTCGTCCATATCCTTCAGCAATATTGGCAGGGATTGAAACTGCTGCTCTACGAATTTGTCCAACGAAGCCATAGACTTCTTCCTTTGGAAAAGTCTTTGTCAGGTGATAACAAGCCTCTGCCAAAGTCATCCCTTGTTGCCAAACCTCTAAATCTCGATAAGACTGAATCTTCCCACCCACAATCACATATCCTCTAAACCCGTCTTACCTCCTATTATTCCCACTCCCTATTCCCCACTCCCCACTCCCTTCCCTTATGTCTTTGAACGCTGAAATTACTCGTATCATCGAACTTTTCCAACTTCCCTTTATGCAACGAGCCATCATTGGCGGAGTGCTGACGGGTTTGATGGGTGGACTGTTGGGCAGTTTTACCATTCTGCGGCAACTGTCGTTTTTTAGTGATGCGTTAGGACACTCCGCCTTGTTAGGAATTAGTCTGGGTTTATTGCTGGGGTTAAACCCGTCGGTGGTGTTGCTGCCATTTGCGGTGTTGTTCGCATTGGGGGTCACGTATCTGTTAGAGAGAACACGACTGTGGACAGATGCTTTACTGAATATTATTTATTCCTCATCGTTGGCGATCTCCGTCATCGTTCTTAGTTTTGTAGGTCGCTACAAAGGTGGAATTGATAACTTACTATTTGGTGATATTTTGGCAGTTCGAGATGCTGATCTGATCTTCAGTTTTGTCCTGTTATTAGTCTGTATTGTGTTCGTTGGACTGACATTACGGACACAAATGTTGTTGATTTTGCATGAGCCGTTGGCGATCGCCCGTGGAGTGTCCGTTTACGCTCATCGCACTGCATTTATTGTGCTGTTGTCACTGGTGGTGGGCATCTCTATCAAGGCGATCGGGGTGTTGCTGGTGAGCGCGTTTGTGGTGATTCCTGCTTGTGCAGCGCGATTACTGAGCCGCACTTTTACGAGTTATGTGTTGCTCTCAACAGGTTTGGGTGCATTGAGTGCTGTGTTAGGCATGGTCGTTTCCGCAGCGTTTAATTTGCCGTCGGGTCCAAGCATTGTGGCAACTCAGTTATCTATCTTTTTAATTGCAGTGGCGTTGCCTCGATTGGGTTTTGTGACACAAGGGTGAAGGGGTAAATGGGTTGGAAATTAGAGAGTGGAGGAGTGAGGGAATGCGATCGCTGTTTTTCCAGTCTCAACCGATTCAAGAAACTGGGCAATCTGTTTAGTTGATTGCAGGTGATAAACACATTTAGTACCCTGTGCTTGTTTGACATATTCCCGATATCTTGGCGTCAACCGTTTGTGACAGAGCCAAAGCGCACGATAACTATTCATCGAACTTTTGAAGATCGGGCTTTTTTCAGGCCAACCTGAGGGTGGTTGAACGTAACCTGTGATGAATCGTTTAGTGACTAACCAAAAATGCATCTGTATAGGTAAATCTACAAACACTAGCGTATCCGCTGCATCAAGACGTTGCCAGAGTGTTTCCATGCAACCAAACCCATCAATAATCCATTGGTCAGTGGCTAAAATCTCTTGATGGATGCGCTTGTAGTCTTCCCGTGAGACTGCCACACCACCCGGTTGGTATTGAACCTTATCCAGGATGTAAACTGGCAAACCAGTCATATTTGACAGTTTTTGACTGAGGGTTGATTTACCCCCTCCAGCATTGCCAAATACGGCTATTTTTTTCATCGCTATTGTCTCCAGGCTGACTAAATTTCCTTCTAGCTTAGATAGGACGTAGAACCAGGACTTCACCCTATGAGACTATTGCGATTCATGCTAGTGAATTAACTGATCAGGGATTCGGTTTCTCTCGATGTACTCATCCATCTCTGCCTGATGATTATGGACATAGGATAAAGCACATCATGAGAACTAGAAGTGCTTTCAGTCTATATAGGATAAAAGGCGTTGCTGAATGCAGATATGATTCTCAAAAACTGACTACCGCTGTAAGGGCGTTTCGCGAAACATCCCTCCGAAATTCATAGATTGGCTCAGCAACACCGGATAAACGGGTTACTGGTTGAAATTACTAGAGTCAATAGTAAAGACTCACGTGCTGTATCGGGGGCGATCGCACTGCCCAAATGCAACAAATGCTCCACAGCTTAAGGTTGAGAGTTTATTGGGGTGATATACAGGTTACGTTACGCTGCGCTAACACATCCTGACGGGATGGCGATCGCACAAGTTGCGTAACAAAGGAGGTATAACAGAAAGGGTAGTGTTTCAGATCTGTTGCTACTAACCCCCGGCTGTCGCCGTCCCCCTTGGTAAGGGGGACTACAGGGGGTCTTACAGAGGCTATCAACAGGTTTGGAACACCATCCAAAATACATCAGTTTCTATTTTGAATACCGCCAATGGGGTTTTGATATGCGTTGACGCAGTCGAAAATAGAAATGACGCAGTCGAAAATAGAAACGACGCAGTCGAAAATAGAAACGACGCAGTCGAAAATAGAAATGACGCAGTCGAAAATAGAAACGACGCAGTCGAAAATAGAAACGACGCAGTCGAAAATAGAAACGACGCAGTCGAAAATAGAAACGACGCAGTCGAAAATAGAAATGATGCAGTTGAAAACAGCAATTTAAGACTTCAACACTGGAAATTACGGATACCAATTTCAGTTTGAAGCAATTCTTTCAGTATTGATACAGAGTTAAGAAGGGAAATTCAATAAGGTTGATAGTGGGTAGGGGCGGGTTTCGCCATCAATTCCATGACAGGATATCAATTGGACTGCTAAACTCGCCCGTACAGTTTGCGGAGTTATTTAATCCACGAGCCTTAACAAAATCCTTGATAAGTAGCTTTTAGAGGGAAATTAGGGGCAGTCTTCTGGGATGATGGCAACCTGATTGAGAGAAGCTTAAAGACTGTAACATACGATACATAAGAAATTCCCATCAAAGCTCTATAGGATGAGCGATCGCCTTACCAAATCGTTGAATGGCTTGCCATAAAGCTTTTACAGCCATCGCAGTAAATTAATTGGAGTTTAGCAGAGGTAGATTGGGGCGATCGCTTTCCCTGCAATTTCAAGATCCAGTGCTATCCTCGTGGCGAAACGGGTTGCGATCGTTAATTGTAGGTTAAAAGCCCGTAATTGCATGATTAACAAAGTGGGGATGAGACATGTCAGCCGAGTATCACAACCTTGCCGCAGGAGCGTTTACTCAAGATTGGAGTAACACAGGCTTAATTACAACGAATGCGGACTGGTCAAATGTTCCCAGCATCATTGGATATCTAGGAGATGATCTCAGTAATCCTGCTCCAGGTGTTGATCCACAAAGCGTTGTCGCTGACTTAACCACTGCGCCAAATGTTAACGCCAATCAAACCAATCCGATTCTTTTTACAGCGGGGGGTGTGGCTGAGTTTGAATTGACTGACCCAGTGGTGGCGTTGCAAGCATCGGGGACTGCCGATGCTCCATTTTTGTTAATTCATCTCAACACAACCGGGGTCAACAGTGTGAATGTGGCGTATACACTACGCGATATTGACAACTCCTCTGACAACGCCGTGCAGCCTGTCGCGTTGCAATATCGAGTTGGCACAACTGGAGATTTTATCAATGTTCCTGCGGCCTTTGTTGCCGATGCCAGTACGGGTCCCAGCTTGGCGGATCAGGTTACACAAGTGAGTGCGGTATTACCTACCAATGCAGCGAATCAGCCTCAGGTGCAAGTGCGAATTATCACGGCAAATGCAAATAGCAACGACGAGTTAATCGGCATTGATAACATCAACATCACTGGCACGACTGGAGCACCTACCAATAACAATGGTGCTGGGGTTCGCATTCGCGATATTCAAGGAGCAGCACACGTCTCACCCTTCAACGGACAAAGCGTGAGCAATGTACCGGGAATTGTCACCGTTTTGCGATCGAATGGGTTTTACCTGCAAGACCCCAACCCGGATACCAATGATGCCACTTCAGAGGGGATTTTTGTCTTTACCAACTCTGCACCAACGGTAGCTGTAGGCGACTCGGTGTTAGTCAGTGGTACGGTTAGCGAGTTTCGTCCCGGTGGTTCTGGAGGGACAAACAACCTGTCAATTACTCAGATTGGCAGTCCTACCGTTTCAGTGGTGTCTTCCAATAACCCTTTACCAGCAGCGATCGTATTAGGCAACGGGGGACGCACTATTCCCAATCAGATCATCAGCAACGATGCATCTGGAGGAACGGTAGAGAACCCCGCAACTACATTTGATCCTGCTCAGGATGGCATCGACTTCTACGAAAGTTTAGAAGGAATGCGGGTTCAGATTAACAACCCGATCGCCACTTCTCCCACCAATGTCTTTGGCACGTCTGAAGAAATTTGGGTACTGGCAGACAACGGAGCTAATGCCACCAGTCGCACGACGCGAGGGGGTAGCCTGATTACCGCCAGCGACTTTAACCCAGAGCGAATTCAAATTGATGATTTGAACAATTCCCTCGTTCTGCCCACAGTCAATGTCGGTGCTCAACTCAGCACGGTGACTGGCGTCGTGAGCTATGACTTCAGCAACTACGAAGTGTTAGTTTCCACAGCTCCAACGGTTGTCCAGCCATCGACCCTGCAACGGGAAGTGACCAACCTGGCTGCTAATCCCAATCAACTCACCGTTGCGACCTTTAATGTCGAAAACTTAGACCCCAATCCGGCAGATGGCGACGATGACACGAGCAAATTTACCGCTCTAGCCACCCGCATTGTAAATAATCTGCGATCGCCCGATATTATCAGCCTGGAGGAAGTGCAGGACAACAACGGGGCAACGAACGATGCGGTAGTAGATGCAACACAGACCTATCAAACGCTGATTAATGCGATCGCCGCTGCGGGGGGTCCCACTTATCAGTTCCGTCAGATTGACCCGGTGGATGATCAGGATGGGGGACAACCGGGGGGCAACATTCGGGTGGGGTTCCTGTTCAATCCGGCACGAGTCAGCTTTGTCGATCGCCCCGGTGGCACTTCAACGACGAATACCACTGTCAGCAATGTTGGTGGCAGACCGCAAATTTCGGCGAGTCCGGGACGGCTTGACCCTACCAATGCTGCCTTTGCTAGCAGTCGCAAACCCCTTGTGGGTGAGTTTGTATTTAACGGGCAAACGGTCTACGTCATCGCCAATCACTTCAACTCTAAGGGAGGCGATCAACCGCTTCTGGGACGCTTTCAACCCCCAACTCTAACCACTGAAACGCAGCGTCGTCAGCAAGCGACAATTGTTCGTGATTTTGCCCAGAGCATTCTGGCAATTAACCCCAATGCCAATATCATGGTGGTCGGCGACCTCAACGACTTTGAGTTTTCTGAACCGCTCAACATTCTGCGAAGTGCCGGACTCACACCCCTGATTGAAACGTTACCTCCCGGTGAACGCTACACCTACAACTTTGAAGGCAACGCTCAAACGCTGGATCACATTCTGGTGAGTAATAATCTTTTGCGTCGGACAAACGGTTATGACGTGGTACACATCAACTCAGAGTTTGCTGATCAAGAGAGTGACCACGACCCCAGTGTGGCTGGATTCCAACTCGTAGCGAGCCAATCCCTTAGAGGCAATAATCGCCCCAATCGATTGAATGGCAGCGAAGGGGACGATACCCTATCCGGATTGGGGGGCAACGATGTGTTATCCAGTGGGGCAGGTGATGATCTGCTAAACGGGGGCATCGGGGGCGACACTCTAACCGGAGGCGACGGGGGCGATCGCTATATCTACTCCGGACGCAATCAGCGCATCGCGTTTGCCAATTCTCTCATCGCCAGACCCGATCGCATTCTTGGGTTTAACGTGGCGCAGGGCGACAAAATTGTCCTCGCTATTGACAACAATTTGGCAACCACCAATTTGCCGAGAGGGTTGTTTAACACTGGGGTGGAGCGGACTCGCACGTTGCTAGATGCAGTTCGGTCTGCCTTTACCGATAAAGATCAACGGCGACGGGGCAACCAGCGGTTAGCCGCTAACGAAGCGGTTCTTCTGACCTGGCGTAGAGGCACGTATTTAGTAGCCAACGATAATCGGGCTGGTTTTGTCCCCGGTCGCGATCTGGTGGTGAACGTCACAGGCATTGCGCTTAACGCAGGTGATGCGAGAGCCGGAGTGTTGGCCGTGACCAATTACTTTGGGTGATGTGGAGAAGGGTAAAGGATTAGGGATAAAGGGTGAGGGGCGACGGATAAAGAGTGGGACAATACTGGCTATCCATTCTCCATAGGTTGCCCCTTCTTACTCTCGCCAGTTTTTATGAAACAAAAATTACCCATTGAAGCTTTTATTAATGCTCTATTACCGTTAGCACTCATTTTGGGATTAGTCCTGATTCTCGGTTTAGATGTCGAGTCAGTGGAGCGATCGCAAGAATTAGAGAATCCCCTAGAACAGTGGCTCAAACCGATTGTGGGTTATTTAGCGGCTGCCGCAGAAATTGCTGCCGCGATCGTCATTGGCAGTGCTGTGTTTCGAGGCATTGCCACTTATGTGCAACGGTTAGTGATTCAGGGACGGCAACCTGGAAACATCATTGAAACGATTCGGTTGCAATTGGGAGAAGTGTTGATTTTAGGATTGGAGTTTACAGTTGCCAGTGATATTTTGCGAACGGCAGTGGCTCCAACCCGTCAAGATATTCTGAATTTGGGGGCGATCGTTCTACTACGAACGTTGCTCAATTACTTCTTGGAATTAGAAATTAAACAAGGCGAAGAAGCCCGTCTAGAAGAGCGTCGTCAAGATGTTGCTGAAACCGCTGAGTAAGCCGCTTTATAAGGGTAACGTCTTCATAGCCCCCCACATCTCCCAATTCTGGGAAACTTTGAGGTGTAGCATTGGGTCAGCCATTTTTTGAACGGAGCGAGGAAGCGTCACCGAATGCCATACCTCTACAGAGGATTGCTTATATAGCGATCGCCAAAACCATTAGGACATGCATTGGAGTCCTGCTGCGAGAGACGCGATTAATCGCGTCTGTCCTGTTGAGTGCCTTGTCTTAACTGGGGTGACTACGGCTATATTTCAGGTGTTTGACTCAATCCTGGAAACAGGGGTGCGAGTTCTGCTTCGTATTTAGCGAGGTATTGCCGAAAGGAGGTGCCGCCTGTACCGACATCGGCTCCTACCAATTTGAGTTGTTGTGCAGCTAATCCCAAATGCGCTCGATGAAACCGAGTTTGTAACAGGTCATACATCTGCATTTGTTTCAACAGAGGATGAGCCTGGGGATGTTCTAAAAGGGTACTGACTTTTTCCTCCAGGGAAGAGGCATCTACCCGTTGCAGCAATAGGTTGTAATAGTGGGTCAAGCTGTGATGTTGGTGGCGATCGCGCCATTCCGCAACTTGCGCCCCATACCGTTTTTCAAATTCGGTTTCAGCCACATGCAGCTTGCCCTCGGCATTACGAGTTCCACCTTCCCAATACTTTGGCACGCCACTCATGATTTCCAGATGGCGAAACTGAAAGGATTGAAACCCACTCGTAGGACCAATCGTGGTGCGAAATTCAGCAAATGCCCGCATGGTTGTGAGAATGGGCATGGTTGTTACCGCTACTTCATAGAGTTTGAGCACTCGCGTCAGAAAATAACACGCCTCGTGGGTATCGCCAATGATAGGGTCTGATGCGTCTTGGAGGGCAGTGGCGATCGCATCCAGCACTCGCCCTAAATCGATAATCATCTGGTGGAATCCCAGTTCGCAGATCTGGTGCACCGTGATAAACAAATCCTCATCCTGCGAAGCTGTCAGCGGTTGTTTGCAACTCAATAGGGTTTCTAAACCGTGATAGCTCCAGTAATGGTTTTGAGTGACATCAAGATCGGGGTTGAGGGGAGGAAGGGGATGCATAGGAAGAAAGAAGAGGGAAGAAAGAAGAATAAAGGAAAGGATAAAGGATGAAGGATCAAGGATAAAAGGGGTAAGGAAAGGATAAAGGATGAAGGACAAAGGATAAAAGGGAAGAGACGTGATTTATGTGTCTTGCAAAGGAAAGAAGGGGTAAGGAAAGGATAAAGGATGAAGGACAAAGGATAAAAGGGAAGAGACGTGATTTATGTGTCTTGCAAAGGAAAGACAGAAAAAAGAAGGAGTAAGAGAAGGATATCGGCAGGGGTGAAGCATCCGATAGAAAATTCTGGTGTTGCTGATCCAACGGGTGAATTCCGTCGGGGTGTTTTGCGAAACGCCCCTACAGCGATGGGCAGTATGCTTTGCCCCATACAAGCAAAATTGCGATGAAGTTGGAGATCTTATGCGCCGAATAGTTCGCCCATACGAACGGGGTTAGGTTGCGGTAGAATGCAGGATCTTTAGATGAGTTCGACATCATTTGCTCTCTGCCTTCTGCCCTACACAAACCCATGGATGGATTTTTGAATTTAAACAAGCCTGCCGGATTAACCTCTCATGATTGCGTGGCAAAGGTCAGAAAGCTATTGCGGCTCAAGCGAGTCGGACATGGTGGAACCCTCGACCCTGCCGCAACCGGGGTATTGCCGATCGCCCTGGGACGCGCCACGCGGTTGTTGCAATATCTGCCATCTGGGAAAGCTTATCAGGCGACGATTCGCTTTGGCATGACAACCACCACCGACGATTTGGAGGGGGAGGTGTTAACGAAAACGCCTGCTCCTGAGCTGAATTTGGACACTGTAAAGGCACTGTTGCCGCAGTTTTTGGGGACGATCCAGCAGATTCCTCCCAGTTACAGTGCGATCCAGGTGCAGGGCAAGCGGTTGTATGACCTGGCGCGATCGGGACAGGTGGTAGAGGCCCCCGTACGAACGGTGGAAGTGTATGACATCGAGATTTTGGAGTGGCGATCGGGCGAGTTCCCCGAACTGGTGGTGGCGATCGCCTGTGGTGCGGGTACTTACATTCGGTCGATCGCTCGCGATTGGGGAGCTTTGCTCAACACAGGGGGAACCCTCGCTGCCCTGATTCGCACGGAAAGCAGTGGCTTCCAGCTTAAGGACAGCCTCACCCTGGAAACCCTAGCCGAGCAAATTCAGGCACACACCTTTCAACCCATTCCCCCAGCGATCGCTCTTTCCCACCTACCCACGATTTCCCTTGATGAGGCTCAGACCAAACGCTGGTGTCAGGGACAGCGGATTGAATTATCTGAAGCGATCGATTCTGCAACTGATATTTTTCAAGTTCGTCAGGGCGATCGCTTCCTAGGCATCGGCAAATTGATTACCCTGGAGACAGTGCCTCATGTGGTGCCGCAATTGGTCTTTGCTTCAGATGAGAAGGGGTGATGGTCAATGGTCAGTGGTCAATGGTCAGGAGTCAATGGTCAATGGTCAGTAGTCAATGGTCAATGGTCAGTGGTCAGGAGTCAATGGTTAGTAGTCAATGGTCAGTGGTCAATGGTCAGTAGTCAGTGGTCAGTGGTCAGTGGTCAATGGTCAATGGTCAATCATAGATAGCGATTCTCACACCCTCACACCCTCACACCCTCACACCCCCCACGGCCATGCCCATCTACCTCGACTGCCACGCTACAACTCCCGTTGACCCACGAGTGCTGGATGCCATGCTGCCCTACTTCACGGAGCACTTTGGCAATCCCGCTAGCCTGACCCATGCCTACGGGTGGGAGGCAGAAGCGGCAGTGAAACTGGCACGAGAAACCCTGGCAGATGCCATTAAAGCAACTCCCGAAGAAATCGTATTTACCAGTGGGGCGACGGAGGCAAACAATTTAGCCATCAAGGGAGTGGCAGAAGCCTATTTCTCCAGGGGACGACATCTGATCACCGTACAAACAGAGCACAGTGCCGTGCTTGACCCCTGCCGTTATTTGCAATCTCTCGGTTTTGAGGTAACGTATTTACCCGTCCAACCGGATGGGCTGATTGACTTAGACCAGTTAGAAAAAGCGTTTCGACCGGACACGATTTTAGTCTCAGTAATGGCAGCCAACAACGAGATCGGGGTGTTGCAACCGCTAGCAGCGATCGGCGAGTTATGTCGGCAGCACAGCGTTCTATTTCACACCGATGCGGCTCAAGCGATCGCCAAAATTCCGCTGGATGTCAATGCAATGAACATCGATCTGATGTCGCTGACGGCTCATAAGGTCTATGGTCCCAAAGGGATTGGCGCATTGTATGTACGACGACGCAATCCCAGAGTGCAACTGGCTCCACAACTGCATGGTGGGGGTCACGAACGAGGGATGCGATCGGGCACATTATACACTCCCCAAATTGTCGGGTTTGCCAAAGCGGTGGAACTGGGCTTGGCAGAAATGCCCCAGGAAACGGAACGGGTGCAACGACTGCGCGATCGCCTCTGGTCGGCGTTGGAACCCCTGGGTGGCGTTTACCTGAATGGTCATGCAACTCAGCGACTCGCCGGAAACCTCAACATCAGCGTCGAGGGAGTAGATGGGCAGGCTTTGCTCCTGGGCTTGCAACCGATCGCTGCCGTTTCCTCGGGGTCTGCCTGCTCTTCCGCCAAAACTGAGCCGTCGCATGTGCTCACGGCATTAGGGCGATCGCCTCAATTAGCCTATGCGTCTCTCAGATTTGGCATCGGACGCTTTAACACAGCCGAGGAAATGGATCAGGTCGCAGCAGGGGCGATCGCTACGATCACAGCACTACGCAACACAAACACCCAAAACCTTTATTAATCTCTTTCAAAAGTTTGATTGACCAAGTAGAAATACTTACCTTAAAATAAATAAGAAATATTAAGATCCTTAATAACTGCCATTAATTTAAAGATGGTGTGTTTTCAGAAATCGCTGTTTGAATATTTTGTGTTGTTCTAGTCTCTTGTATCACAGACATCAGATTCAATTAGACGAGATCAGGGCATAATTGTCCTCAGGATTTTTAGAACATGTTATATCAAGTTACGAGTTCGTTTTCCTAGTCTACAGATCCGATTGGGGCACTATCGCCCTTGCTGGAACCGAGGCAAAGTGCCGAATCTATTACAACAGCGTAATGGCAAGGCAACGTAGCACTGCTAAGCAGTGCTGTTTAACAATGTGTTGAGTGAGGCTACTTCAAAATGACTCAGATTTTAGATCAGTTACCGACCGATTTCTCTAATCCGGTGCTTTGCTGTTACGTCAATGCAACCAGTCAAATTCAGATCGCTCGAATCGTTAACATTACCAACTGGTATTTCGAGCGAGTAGTTTTTCCTGGGCAACGCCTGATGTTTGAAGCACCAACTCACGCTCAGTTAGAAATTCACGTCGGTAATCTGGCGACCTCCATCTTGGCGGATCACATTCCCTGTGATCGGCTCCAGGTCGAGGAGAATGTGATGAGTGGTGTCTCGTAGATAGTCATTAGTCAATGGTCAATGGTCAATAGTTAATAGTTAATAGTCAGTGGTCAGGAGCCAGTGGTAAGGAGTCAGTAGTCAATAGTCAATAGTCAATGGTCAATGGTCAATAGTTAATAGTTAATAGTCAGTGGTCAGTGGTCAGGAGCCAGTGGTAAGGAGTCAATAGTCAATAGTCAGTGGTCAGTGGTCAGTGGTCAGGAGCCAGTGGTAAGGAGTCAGTAGTCAATAGTCAATAGTCAGTGGTCAGGAGTCAGAAGTTAGGAGTTAACGATCATTCGTTTATCGCTCGTTAATCATTAACTATTGACCACTAACCATCAACCATTGACCGTTGACCGTTGACCATTAACTATTGACCATTGACCATCAACCATTGACCATTGACCATCAACTATTGACCGTTGACCATCAACTATTGACCGTTGACCATCAACTATTGACCACTAGCCATCAACCATTGACCGTTGACCATTGAACGTTGACCATCAACTATTGACCATTGACCATCAACCATCAACCATTGACCATTGACCATTGACCATCAACTATTGACCATTGACCGTTGACCATCAACCATCAACCATCAACTATTGACCATTGACCATTGACCATCAACTATTGACCATTGACCATTGACCATCAACCTCTTTCCTAAAGAATCAACTCTGCCCGCACAACTGTTGGATCTGCTGTGCGTTTAATCCGAAAACCGAGTTTTTCGCAAACGTGCTGCATTCCCGTGTTCTCACCCAGAACTTCGGCATTGATCCGCTCCAGTCTCTCATCGCGCCCCACCTGAATTAAGCGACGGAGCAACTCGGTTCCCAAGCCCTTACATTGATACTGGTCACTCACGAGCATGGCAAACTCCGCCTCATTATTGCCATGTAGCTTGCTCAACCGGGCTACCCCCCAAACTTCTTTCGTGTTGGTTTCGGGGTCGTGGTGTTCTGCGACCAGTGCCATCTCGCGATCGTAGTCGATGAAGCAGAGCCGCATCAGGCGATCGTGTGTAGTGCGCTGGCTGAGCTTCACCATGTGGAAATAGCGCAAATAGATGCTGCGCTCAGACAGAGTTTGGTGGAACTGACGCAACAGGGGTTCATCTTCAGGGCGAATGGGGCGAATCGTGACGGGGGTATCATCGCGCAACGTCCATTCTGAGACGTATTGAATAGGATAGGGACGAATTGCCAGTTTGGGCAGGTCTTCTGCGTGAGTACCTTTTGGATGAATAACGACCCGCGCATCCAGAGCCGTCAGTGGTTGGGAGGAGCCACTATCCAGGGGTTTCACTAGCAGGGGATTGATGTCAATCTCCTGAATCCAGCGTTGTTCAACGATGAGTTGGCTAAACCGCACTAACAATTGCTCCAGTCCGGGCAGGTCAACCGCAGACCGTCCCCGCACCCCTTTGAGGGCTTTGTAGATTTGCGTCTGTTCCATCAAACGACGCGCCAACGTGGTATTGAGGGGAGGCAGGGCGATCGCACTGTCCTGGAACACCTCCACCAGTTGCCCACCAGAGCCAAACAACAACACGGGACCAAATTGCGGGTCGAGGTTGCTGCCGATGATGATCTCATACCCATCCAGTTTGAGCATGGGTTGTACGGTTACACCATCAAAGTGCTCTGCACCTGCTCTCTCAGCTACGGTAGAGGCGATCGCTCGATAGGCTTGTCGCACAGCTTCCGCATCCTTAAGGTTGAGTTGCACACCACCCACGTCGGTTTTGTGGGTGATGGTTTTGGAATAGAGCTTGAGCACCACCGGATAGCCGATCGCCTCCGCCTGTTGCAGTGCCTCCGCTTCACTAGCAGCGATGTAGGTTTCCACAGTGGGAATGCCGTATGCCATCAGCAGTTGTTTGGACTCGTATTCTGTCAGAATGGTGCGGTCTTCGCGATGAGCCGTGTCAATGATTTGCCGAACCAGGGTGCGATCGGGCGTGAAATCGGCATCAGCAGGTAACACAGGGGTTTCATAGATGCCCTGAAGGTTGTAGCTCGATCGCCACATCAAGCTAAAGACTCGTGCTGCCGCATCGGGATAACGATACGTCGGGATACTGACACTGTTGAGAATGGCTTCCCCGTGCTCAATGTCGGAACCCCCCATCCAACTGGCGAGAATCGGTTTGCCCGCGATCTTGGCGTAGGATTTCAACAACTCTGCCGTTTTCACAGGTTCCGTCACCGCTTGTGGGGTCAGAATTACCAGCACACCATCGCTGTTGGAATCTTGCGCCAACACCTCCAGCGTTTTGGCATAGCGGGTTGCATCAGCATCTCCCAGAATATCGACGGGGTTGTTGTGGCTCCAGTGAGTGGGCAAAAAGCTATTGAGCGAGGTTTTAGCCTCTTCGGTCAGGTCTGCCAGTTCACCCCCAGTAGCAATCAGGGCATCGGTTGCCAGCACCCCAGGTCCTCCGGCATTAGTGATTAGCGTCAGGCGCGGTCCTTTGGGGCGGGGCTGTTTTGCCAACACTTCTGCCATGTCAAATAGGTCAGAGATGCGATTGACCGACAGTACACCACACCGTCGAAATGCCGCTTCCAGAACAGCTTCGCTGCCTGTGAGTGCCCCGGTGTGAGAGGCCGCCGCTTTAGCCGCCGCTTCAGTGCGTCCCGCTTTGATCACAATGATGGGTTTAGTCAGGGCAACTTCCCGTGCTGCCGAGAGGAACGATCGCGCATTGCCAATCGACTCCATGTAGAGCACGATGCTCTGAGTGTTGGGGTCATCGCCCAGATAGTAAATCAAGTCGCCCCAATCCACATCCAGCATGGAGCCGATGGAGATAAAGGAACTGAAGCCGACATTCTCCTGGAAACTCCAATCCAGAATAGCAGTACATAACGCCCCACTCTGGCTGATAAAACCGACATTACCGGGACGTGCCATCTTGCTGGCAAAGGTGGCATTCAAGCCACTGATGGGGTTCATCACGCCCAAACAGTTGGGACCGATCAACCGCATTTTGCTGCGGCGCACATGATCCAGCAGTTGCTGCTCCAGTTCAATGCCTGCGGCTCCGGTTTCTTTGAAGCCTGCCGAGAGGACGATCGCCCCTTTTACACCAACATCAGCACACTGCCGGATAATATCAGGAACCGTCTTCGCCGGGGTCACGATAACGGCTAAATCTACAGGATCAGGCACATCGGCGATCGAGGGATAGGCTTTGATGCCTAAAACGCTGTTGCGTTGAGGGTTGACGGGAAAGATCGTGCCCCCAAAGGAACTGCTAACTAAATTCCAGAGCAGGGTACGCCCCACACTTCCCTGGCGTTCTGTCGCACCAATCACCGCCACCGATTTTGGTGCAAAGATGAAGTCTAAAGGTTGGCGATCGCTCCGCAAAATATCGTAGGCTGGATCAGGGGCACTGTGAGTTTGGGTTTGCATGGGTTGCCTCTCTAAGAAAGGAGTATGAGAAGGGGCGACACTTCCCATGCTATTGACGGAAATGGATGTGAGTGAATTCATGAGGAATCCTTTAAGAATGTGAGACAGGAAGAAAAAGAAAGAAGAGAGAAAAAAAGAAAGATGAAGCTTAAGTCTCACGCAAACAAACTGTAAAAAAGGGGTGAGATAATCCCACCCCGCATCGTCTACGACAACAGTTGTTCAAGGTTTTCTAAGGCGATGACCCCATCGGGCAAATTGCTTTGTATCGCCCATCGCACCATATCGTTTTGGATGAAGCTGAGGTGCATATCGAACCCTCTGCAATAGTTCGACCTCCATCCCTTCTTCCAATAAAGAGCTACCGAGTATACACAGGTTCTCTCAGCCCCCCTAAATCCCCCAATTCTGGGGGACTTTGAGTCCTCGCCAAGCATCGTGTCACAACTCGAAGTACCCGTACTTGGAACCGATGCGAAGCACGCTTTTGGGTTAACCGACACACCTTCTGCTAGGGGGTTTGGGGGAGGCAGTGGCGTCCCCCAATTGGGGGTTTGGGGGAGACTCCCCCAATGCCTGGTTCTCACATAATTTGGAGAAAAGCAGAGATTTATATGCACCGTAGCTCCTTATAGGAGAGAGGCTTGTGGTTCCTCCTTCCCTCAAAGGGAACGAGGATAGGAGGTTAGGTTCTCAAACGTTTACTGCGTCACCAATTCAGGTTCAGCCTCACCGGACTCGCTGTTAAACAGTGCGGCATCGAGTCTACATCCCTGAAAGGCCAACACATATAGCTCTTTCAGGTCGTTAATCAGCGGATAGCGAGGATTTGCCCCGGTGCATTGATCATCAAACGCCTGCTCTGCCATCTCTTCCACTTTTTCGTAGAATTCCCGGTCTTCGCCCTTGAGCGTTTCCTTAATCGTGGCAGGAATATCAAGTTGATGTTTCAACGTTTCGATCACCTCAATCAGTTTTTCCACCTTCTCATCGGGGGTGTTGCCTCCCAATCGCAGATAGTCTGCAATTTGGGCATACCGATCTTTGGCGTTGGGATACTTGTACTGCGGGAAGATGGCTTGCTTGAAGGGCACATCGGTTGCGTTGTAGCGAATCACATGAGAGATCATCAGGGCATTCGCCAAGCCGTGAGGCACATGGAAGGTCGATCCCAGTTTGTGGGCCATCGAGTGGCAGACTCCCAGGAAAGCATTAGCAAATGCCATTCCGGCGATCGTTGCGGCGTAGTGGACTTTCTCTCGTGCGATCGGGTCTTTGGCTCCGTTGGCGTAGGCACTGGGCAGGTATTCAAACAACAGGGCGATCGCCTCCAGTGCCAAGCCATTGGTGAACTCACTCGCAACTACTGACACATAGGCTTCTAGCGCATGGGTCAGGGCATCAATGCCACCAAAGGCAGTCAGACCTTTGGGCATATTCATGACCAATTCCGGATCAACGATCGCCATGTTGGGGGTCAACGCATAGTCGGCAAGGGGATACTTGATTCCGGCTTTTTCATCGGTCACAACGGCAAATGGAGTGACTTCTGAACCCGTGCCCGATGTGGTAGGAATCGCCACCATCATGGCTTTTTGTCCCAACGCTGGCAGTTCATATACCCGCTTGCGAATGTCCATAAACCGCATCGCCAAGCCTTCAAACTCCACTTCGGGCTGTTCATACATCAGCCACATCACTTTGGCAGCATCCATCGGAGAACCACCCCCGATCGCAATAATCACATCGGGTTGATAGCTCCGCAGCAGTGCCAATCCTTTGTTGACGGTGGCGAAAGTGGGATCAGGCTCGACATCGTGAAAGATGTCATATTGCACCCCAATTTCTTCTAAAACGCGGGTGACATGGTCAAGCACACCCAACTTAAACAACGGAGTGTCCGTCACAATGAAGGCACGTTTCTTATCTGCCAACTCCCGCAGTGCCACAGGCAGACACCCATACTTGAAGTAGATCTTGGGCGGCACCCGGAACCACAGCATGTTTTCTCGCCGCTGCGAAATGGTTTTGATGTTGAGCAGGTGATGCACACCTACGTTCTCCGACACCGAGTTGCCACCCCAACTACCGCAACCCAGGGTCAGCGACGGGTCGAGCTTGAAGTTATACAAATCGCCGATCGCCCCTTGCGACGATGGCGTGTTGATCAACACCCGCGCGGTTTTCATCGTATTCTCGAAGTAGGCGATGTCATCTAGATTGGCAGGATTGGTATAGAGCACTGCCGTGTGTCCGGGACCCCCAAAGTTGATCAGCTGCACTGCTTTGCCAACCGCATCATTAAATTGGGTTGCTCGATACATCGCCAAAATGGGAGAGAGCTTTTCATAGGCAAAAGGCTCATTAACGCTGATGTCGGTCACTTCCCCAATCAACACCTTCGTTCCTTCAGGAACAGTGATCTCAGCCTGTTTTGCCAGGTCAGCGACCGTTTGTCCGACGATCGCCGCATTTAAGCGTCCATTCTTGAGAATTAAACTGCCAACTTTTTCTTTTTCATCAGGCGTCAGGAAGTAGGCACCGCGAGCGAAGAACTCCTGTTTCACCTGCTCATACACGGCATCCTCAACGACCACCGATTGCTCAGAGGCGCAGATCATGCCGTTGTCAAAGGTCTTGCTCAACAGAATGGAGCTAACTGCGGTTTGAATATCTGCCGTTGCATCAATTACCGCCGGGGTGTTGCCTGCCCCCACACCCAGTGAGGGGTGCCCCGAAGAGTAAGCCGCTCGTACCATGCCGGGACCACCCGTTGCCAGAATCAGCTTCACATCGGAGTGCTGCATCAAGGCTTGTGACAACTCTACAGTAGGTTCGTCAATCCAGCCGATGATATCTGCTGGAGCACCTGCGGCGACAGCTGCATCGAGGACTAATTGAGCCGCCGCGATCGTGCAGTTTTTGGCACGGGGGTGAGGCGAAAAGATAATGGCGTTGCGCGTTTTGAGCGAAATCAACGCCTTAAAGATAGCTGTTGAAGTCGGGTTTGTGGTGGGAATAATACCTGCCAAAATGCCCACAGGCTCAGCAATTTTTTGCACACCAAATGACTTATCTTCTTCAATCACACCACAGGTTTTTTCGTGTTTGTATTTGTTGTAGATATACTCTGACGCAAAGTGATTTTTGATCACTTTATCTTCTACAACCCCCATTCCTGTTTCTGCAACAGCCGCTTTTGCTAATGGAATTCGAGCACTATTAGCAGCCTGTGCTGCTTTCTTAAAAATGACATCGACTTGCTCTTGTGAAAAAGTAGCAAACTTCTCTTGTGCAGCTTTCACTCGCTGAATTAGTGCTTCAAGTTCTTGAATGTTGGTAACAGTCATGATAGTTTTCCTTTCTTGAGTTCTTCTGGGCTTTGAGTCAACAATCGATCGCTTCTGTCAACCTTGAAACACGTCGCTCTAATTAATCAGGCAGCTTTAAGTCCTCGACTTTCAAAAATATGAATGGTTTGATCCACTACCTCTGATGTTGGAGGTTGGGTATCTTTGAGTTGATAGTCATAGCCCAATTGCTCCCACTTGTATTCACCCATTTTGTGAAAGGGCAGAATTTCAACCTTTTCAACGTTTTTCAGTGTGGCTACAAAATCTGCTAATCCTTCAACATTGGGAGTTGGATCGGTCAAACCGGGCACTAACACAAACCGAATCCAGGCGGGTTTGTGAATTTCATTCAAATACCGAGCAAATTTGAGGGTGGGTTCGATGGAGACATGAGTTACGGTCGTGTAAAGGTCAGGGTCAAAGGATTTGATATCCAACAAGACGAGATCGACATATTCCAAAACGGGTTTAGCAGCTTCTAAATCGGTATAACCTGAAGTATCCAGAGCCGTATGAAAGCCGCTTTCCTTGCATCGTTTCAGCAACTCACGGACAAACTCCGGTTGCATCAATGGCTCACCCCCGCTCACCGTGACTCCTCCTGGAAACTGAATGTAGGAGGCGTAAGCCTGTATCTCGTGCATCAGATCATCTACGGTGGCTTCTTTGCCATCGGACGGATGGCGACAGTCGGGGTTGTGACAATACAGACAACGCAGCGGACATCCTTGAGTGAAAACCACAAAGCGGAGTCCAGGACCATCAACCGTACCACAGGTTTCAATCGAGTGAATGCGTCCAGTAGTTGTCATAAAGACAGAAATGAGAGGGTTGCTGTAGACGAGAAATGAATGGAGTCGTGAGATTTCACAGTCCTCAAATTCGTTTCTACTTTGAGTTATAAGGCAACAATTTGAGGAAGTTGTGAGGCACAGAAATAGGGTTAAAAGAAAGGGCGATCGCCCCTTTAACAGACGATCGCCCCTAACCCTCTTTTACACGGGAGTCGAGAGAAACTTAGAACCGTTCATGGAATGTGCGGCTAATCACATCTAACTGTTGTTCACGAGTCAGTTTGATGAAGTTAACCGCGTAACCCGATACTCGAATCGTGAGTTGCGGATACAGTTCGGGATGATCCATCGCATCGAGTAACATATCGCGGTTCAGCACGTTGACATTGAGATGGAACCCCCCATCGTGGAAATAGCCATCTAACATCCGTACCAGATTATCGATGCGATCGC
Source organism: Oscillatoria sp. FACHB-1407 (assembly GCF_014697545.1). GTDB lineage: Bacteria > Cyanobacteriota > Cyanobacteriia > Elainellales > Elainellaceae > FACHB-1407. The sequence goes on from NZ_JACJSA010000005.1 coordinate 145,062, forward strand.
TGTCAGTTTTACCTAATGCCCCTGGCACTACAGAGAAGGTATTGGAAATCCCATCCTGCGCGTGTTGATAGGGCAGTTTGGCGACGGATTCGAGCGAGGCGATCGCCCCTTTGGTGTCACGTCCATGCATCGGGTTGGCACCGGGAGCAAAGGGTTCCCCGGCTTTGCGTCCGTCGGGGGTGTTGCCCGTCTTCTTGCCGTACACCACGTTGGAGGTGATGGTTAACACCGATTGGGTTGGAACCGCATTGCGATAGGTCTTATGTTTGCGAATTTCGGTCATGAAATTCTTCACAAGCCAAATGGCAATCTCATCGACGCGATCGTCGTTGTTGCCGTATTTGGGGAAGTCTCCTTCAATCTCGTAGTCTGTGGCTAAACCTTGCTCATTCCGAACGACCCGCACCCGGGCAAATTTGATTGCCGACAACGCATCCGCTACCACTGATAAACCAGCAATGCCACACGCCATTGTGCGAACAATATCGCGATCGTGCAATGCCATCTCAATCCGCTCATAGCAGTATTTGTCATGCATGTAGTGGATGACGTTCAACGTATTGACATAGGTTTTGGCTAACCATGCCGTCATCAACTTGAACTTAGCCAGCACATCGTTGTATTCCAGATAATCCCCAACAACCGGGGCATAGGCAGGGGCAATCTGTTCGCCAGATTTTTCATCCTTACCGCCATTGATGGCATAGAGCAACGTCTTGGCAAGGTTAACCCGTGCGCCAAAGAACTGCATCTGTTTGCCAATCTTCATCGCAGAGACACAGCAGGCGATCGCATAGTCATCCCCCCAATAGGGACGCATCAGATCGTCGTTTTCGTATTGGATGGAACTGGTTTGCTCAGAGACTTTGGCGCAGAACCGCTTGAAGTTTTCTGGCAATTTCTCTGACCACAACACCGTCAGGTTGGGTTCGGGCGCAGGCCCCAAGGTATAGAGGGTGTTGAGAATGCGGAAGCTAGTTTGGGTGACGAGCGGTCTGCCATCTTCACCCACACCACCGATACACTCGGTCACCCAGGTGGGGTCACCAGAGAACAACTCGTTATAGTCGGGAGTCCGCAGGAACCGCACCATCCGCAGTTTCATCACGAAGTGATCAATGATTTCCTGCAATTCGGTTTCAGTAATGATGCCATTCTTCAGATCGCGTGCCGCATAAACGTCCAGGAAGGTGGAGATGCGCCCGATCGACATGGCTGCACCATTTTGCTCCTTCACAGCGGCTAGATAGCCAAAATAGAGCCACTGAACGGCTTCTTTAGTGGTAGTTGCAGGGCGACCAATATCAAAGCCATAGTTGGCTGCCATTTCTTTCAGCTCAAACAAAGCTCTGACTTGCTCGGACAACTCTTCCCGTAGACGAATAACATCTTCGTCAATCACATCGCCTTCTAACGCAACGTATTGATCTTTTTTATCGTCAATCAGGCGATCGACCCCATACAACGCCACCCGCCGATAATCTCCAATAATTCGTCCGCGACCATAGGCATCGGGCAGTCCAGTAATGACGCCAGAGTGCCGTGCTAATCGCATTTCACGGGTATAGGCATCAAACACACCGTCATTGTGGGTCTTGCGGTACTTTGTAAAAATCTCTTTAGTGCCAGAATCCAGTTCATAGCCATATGCCTTTAAGGAAGCGTCTACAGTGCGAATTCCGCCAAACGGCATAATGGCACGTTTCAGCGGTTTGTCAGTTTGTAAGCCAACGATCTGTTCTAACGGTTGATCGATGTAGCCTGGTGCATGAGCCGTGATAGTTGATGGTACTTTTGTATCGGTGTCGAGCACTCCTTTTTCCCGCTCTTGCCGCATCAGTTCGCAAACTTGTTGCCATAAAGAACGAGTTCGCTCTGTGGAACTCGTTAAAAAGGTTTCATCTCCTGTGTAGGGAGTGTAATTTTTTTGAATGAAATCTCGAACATTAATTTCATCCGTCCATGTACCCGGTAAAAATCCGTTCCATTGTTCAAACATAAGACCTGCTCCCCAATTATTGAAGGGATTGTTGGGGTTGATGTGTTCTATATGTTCTTTATAGGTAAAAGTTTTGAGGAAGTTGTGAGGAAGGGAGAAAAGGATAAACGATAAAGGATGAAGGATAAAAAGTGAGGAGTACGGTAGGGGCGTTTCGCGAAACGCCCTGACAGCAATGTTCCGTTTATGAAGCAGGTTTTCGCAGATCAAGGGCAGGATTGCGATCGAAAAAGTTAACGGGTTTGAGCATAAAGCCATGCCATGCTGTCGGCATAATCGGCCAATCTTCCGAGACAGTGACGTGATGGAATCCCAGCGTATACCAGGTCACGATGTCGGTATCGGCGATCGCCCGATTTTGGTTTGTCCAGGTCGGCAGTCCATCGTCGCCTTTGCTCTGGTTGGGATACTTCCCAGCCGCATAGATTTCATCAGGATTGTAGGGCGTGACCCACAGTTGATGTTTCACAAACCCGGCACGACGGGTGGGATAGTCTTCCGGCATCAGCAAATTTACACCATTGGCTTTTGGCATGATCTGATAGCTGGTTGGATTACCGACAAAATTTTGGTGATCCGAGCTAACCACTCGCCAGCGAGAGGGGCGATCGTAGCTCAGGTTGAGCTTGGCATCGCTTTCGGTTGTGAGCACCTGTGTGGTGGGTTGCCAGAGGCTACGACGGGGATGATCAGTCGGAAGAGACTGAGTGGCGATCGCATCTTTGACAATGCGATTGGTCGTCCCGTCGATATCCAGATCTAACCGGAAACTAAAGAAGTGGTCGTGGTTGATGCCCACCAATCCCGGAGCCAGGAGAGTGCCATAGGTCGTATCATCCGCCGCCGTGGGGTCTGACATGGATTGAGCTAACACTCCCTTGACGCCATCCATCCCCGTTGCACCGACCATCACTTGAATCGTGCCCGTCTGGCTAAACACCCAATCCAGCGCGTAGTCGTAGTTGCCGATGGTGGAAATCATGCGCACGACGAGATCGACCTGGGGACGACCTTCGTAGGTTTGGTTGATCACTTCGCTATGTCGCCACACTGGATCACCCTGCGATCGCTCAAACACACAAATTGCATTCTCTGCCGTGTAGGGATTGCCCTCGTCATCGGCTAGCGTCGGGCTAATGAAGGTGGCTGTGGTGGGGCAATCAATCCCGGCAACGAGTGACGTGGCTAACAAGCCAAAGCCATACTCACCCGTATCCATATAAGTGCGGTAATACCAGGCTTCACCGGAATCCATATAGGGAACGAAGATTTCAGACAGCGCACCTTGGTAGAGAATGGGGCGTTTGCGTCCGTTATCGTCGTAATTCACGAGGGAAAGGATGGTGCCCAACCGCCGATCAAATCGCAGGTGAAATGACCACTTTTGCCAGTTGATCAGGCGGTTGTCAAAGGTGATATTGCTGCCTTCGGGTTGGGCGATCGCGGTTGGTTTGAGAGGAGGACGGAGTTGACCGACGGATGCCTCATCGTAGGCATGGGAGTCGGGACTGATGGGAATAATGCCCTGATCAATCACGCGCAACACTTCTTTTTGATTCAAATCAACGATCGCCAACACTCCCTCGATCGGCTTCCCAAAAATATTGTTTTTCGTGCCGCGTGTGTCAAAGCAAGGCACTTTGAGTAATCGGCGTCCTTCTTCTTCCGGTTGCCCGTAATAGCCCACCGCCAGTGGCGCACAGAAGACCTGAGTGAAGTCTGTAATGCCCCGTTTTTGCATCGCGGCTTGCCATTCGGGATGGCTAATCGTTAGCTCTGTAACGCCAATGATTTCTTCTAACAACAGGCTGGGTTGCACACCCTCAACCTGCTCCCAGGATGTGAGCGATCGCCCCACCAGATCGACAACCGCTTCGTAGGTGTCTGCCCCCTGCTTAACAATGGCAAACGCCGATCGCGGCACTGCATCGCCCGGTTGCCACTCCAGCACCTGCGGTTTCGGTGGCTCGTGCAGGGTGATTAACGGAAAGCGACTGTCGGCGTTGATGTGACCTGCCGTGGTCAACACCTGCTTCACCACAGCATATTCCTCCGCTGTGAGCGCATCCATTGGGTGAAGTAGAGGAGTTTGAGCCAGCACGGGAGCACCGACAAAACCAGGACCCATACCTATAAGGGTGATAGCGGCGATCGCTAACAAGGTCACCAAACTAACAACGACAAATCGCCAGCGCAACCCCAATCTCCTGAAGATCCCCATCGTCTGACTCCTGAGCAAAGATTGGGTGAGTTTAGCAAGTGAATTGTTATCAAAAGCGTTAAACCAGATACCAAACTCACAGCCATATCGTTACAAAAAAACCGACTGTTTAGGCTAAACAGTCGGTGATTGTACTCTCTCAAAATTCAATACTCAATGCTCGATCGATGCATCTGGTAGACCTCTAAACAGGAGTGGCGATCGCTTCTTGTTCCGTTGTATCGGCTGGCCGAGCATCAGCCTGTCCTTGCACGACAAACACTGAACAGGGAGCATGATGCAACACATAATTGCTGACGCTACCTAACACAAATTCGCTCAACCCAGAACGACCCCGCCGACCCATCACAATCAAATCTGCACTCCACGTTCCAGCAAGGGAACAAATGGCACGACCCGGATCACCCACATTTTGTGAGAATTCCGCTGTTACTCCTTCATTTAATGCACTCGCTGCACGATTCCGCAGGAAATCGAGAGCATGTTCCTCATATTGATGCCACCGCTTTGCATACTCCTCGATCGCCTCTCCATACATCGCTGGATAGTAGGAGTCTAACCCTGGAGCAACAGGCATGGTTGGATAGTTATCTTCAAATGGAGTCAACACATGCAGCAACATCAAACTGGCATTCGTTGCTTTTGCCAGAGTAACGGCTTCATCAAATACGCGATTTCCCATGTTTGAATTATCTAGGGCAACTAGAATCTTCTGAAACATAACCAGCCCCCTTTTTTATGTATGAAGTGTTAAGGGTGATGCAGTGAACGGTTAGAGAAGATGGTGTGATGCGAATGCTCCAACCACTTAAATTATCTCACTCCTCCGTGAGAGATGAACATTAAATTATAATTCGGTTGAGAACACACATGACTTTATCGGGTCGGCGTTATATTTGTGGGTTTACCCAATATTTTCCTGGCTAAACCACCTTTACCATTTTGATGGAGTGTCGGGATGTAACTGGTCTTGTTCCCACAAAGGCGGGTTGTTATGAATGTATGAGCGAATGTAGTTCAGTGCTTCTTCATCGCGAATGATACTTTCGTAATAGTCGCGCTGCCAAAGGGAGACACCAACCCTGTTTTGAATGAGGTTGATTTGTTTTGTAGAAACGGTTTTAAATGCCCCGATTAAACGCCCCAAGGACTTACGTTTTGTAGCGTCCTCGGTAGGGGCGTTTCGCGAAACGCCCCTACGGGGGGTATTGGTCAACACCAAAATCCCATGCAAATGATTGGGCATGATAACCCATCGATCTAACTCAACATAAGAATATTGCGTTGACAACCATAGATAAGTCTGTTTGACAACTTGCCCCAATTCATTCAACTGCATCTCGCCATTCACAATTTCACCAAATAAACACTCTCTGCATTGCACACAAAGCGTGACGAAATAGAAGCCAGGTGATGAGTAATCATATCCCTTTAACCGAATCGATCGCCTGTGATGTTTGTCTGGATTATATTTCACAACGTTCTACCAATGCACCTGATTGATAGAATTCCCAGAAGAAAAGAGGCGATCGCAGCGAGTGTTTGAGGCGATGCAATTGAGGCGTTATACCAATTTGAACTGAAAAGGCGACGAATGTTTGTACGGGTTTGGCAGTGCCAAACCCCTCCGCAACTCTGATTTGCCCACAAACCTCTTTAAGTCGGTATTAAATGGAGTGATACCAATTCAATTTTTTAAGGCTACACATCTGACCCCTCCCAACCTCCCCTTACCAAGGGGAGGTGCCGCAGGCGGTGGGGTGTGATCTGTAGCCGTAATTTTGAGAATCGGTATAGCAACCCTAAATGATTTGTGAAAGTGCCCGCCCGATGGGCGGGCACTTTCACAAATCACCTTTTTCACAAATCAGATAGGACTGCTATATGAGGGGAGAGCTCTGAATAGAACTCTCCCTCAATCAACCACTATTGAGCGATCGCCCGTTCAGTATCGGCAATTTCCAGACGAGTCTTGATCACCGTGTCTGGGTTCAGGCTAATCGAGTCGATGCCCAACTCCACCAGGAACCGTGCGAACTCAGGATAGTCACTGGGAGCTTGACCACAGATGCCAATCTTGCGACCTGTCGCCTGTGCCCGTTGAATCACCTGACGCACCATTTTCTTCACCGCTTCGTTGCGTTCGTCAAAGATGTGAGCCACCAATGCCGAGTCGCGATCGAGTCCTAACGTTAACTGAGTCAAATCATTAGAACCAATCGAGAAGCCATCAAACACTTCAGCAAATTCGTCTGCCAAAATCACGTTGCTGGGAATCTCGCACATGACGTAAACTTGCAGTCCGTTTTCGCCGCGTTTGAGTCCATACTTCGCCATTTCAGCCAGCACTTTGCGACCTTCATCAGGAGTCCGGCAGAAGGGGATCATAGGAATCACATTGGTTAATCCCATGTCATCGCGAACCCGCTTCAGAGCCTTGCATTCCAGCCCATAGGCTTCTGCATAGTTGGGGTCGTAGTAGCGAGACGCACCCCGCCAACCAATCATCGGGTTTTCTTCTTTAGGTTCAAACTCACGACCACCGAGCAAGTTGGCATATTCATTGCTCTTGAAGTCAGACATGCGAACCACAACCGGATTGGGATAGAATGCCGCTGCAATCATGCCCACGCCGTTTGCCAGCTTATCGACAAAGAAGTCGGCTTTGTCTTCATACAGTCCGGTGAGTTGAGCAATTTCCCACTTCGCCGCTTTGTCTTGCAGTTCGTCAAAGTGCATCAATGCCAATGGGTGGGCTTTGATGTGGTTCGCAATAATGAACTCCAGACGTGCCAAGCCGACTCCATCACAGGGAATGGAGGATAGCCCAAAGGCTTCTTCGGGATTGCCCACATTCATCAGAATTTTGGTGCGAGTGGTGGGCAGACTATCCAACTGAGTTTCTTGAATTTCAAAGGGAACCAGTCCGGTATAGACTTTGCCTTCTTCTCCTTCGGCACAGGATACCGTTACGTCTTGCCCTGTCTTGAGGAGACCTGTGGCATTGCCGCAACCCACGATCGCCGGAATTCCCATTTCACGCGCAATAATTGCCGCGTGGCAGGTGCGTCCACCCTGGTTGGTGATAATCGCACTGGCTTTCTTCATGATCGGTTCCCAATCAGGGTCAGTCTTGTTGGTGATTAACACTTCACCAGCGCGGAACTCTGTGATCTTGTGGACATCCAAAATGACTCTGGCACTGCCCTGACCAATCATTTCACCGACCGCCCGACCCGTCACCACAACATCACTGGTGCCATTCAGCTTGTAGGATTTGAGGACGCTACCGGATTTTTGCGATTGCACGGTTTCTGGGCGTGCTTGCACGATAAACAGTTGGTTGGTCAGTCCATCTTTTGCCCATTCAATATCCATTGGGCTGTCGGTGCCACGCACAGCCGAGTAGTGGTCTTCAATGATGCAAGCCCACTCTGCCAACTTCAGGATCTCATCGTCGGTGATGGCAAATTGATTGCGCTCATGTACAGGTACAGGAACGTTTTTGGTGAGCTTGCTGCCACCCAGGTCATAGACCATTTTGATTTCTTTGCTGCCCAGTCGCTTTTCTAGAATGGGACGGAAACCTTGTTTGAGCGTGGGTTTGAACACAAAGTATTCATCGGGGTTGACAGCACCTTGCACCACGTTTTCACCTAAACCGTAGGCTGCGGTGATCAAAGCCGCATTCTTGAAGCCTGTTTCCGTGTCGATGGAGAACATCACCCCGGAGGATGCCAGGTCAGAGCGCACCATCTTTTGCACACCCACTGACAGCGCAACGCCAAAGTGATCAAAGCCTTTGATCGTGCGGTAGGAAATGGCGCGATCGGTAAACAGAGACGCAAAGCACTTGTGGCAGGATTCCAGAACACTTTGAATGCCGTGGACGTTTAGATAAGTTTCCTGCTGTCCAGCAAAGCTCGCATCGGGCAAATCTTCAGCGGTTGCGCTCGATCGCACCGCTACATCGACTTCATTGCTATAGCGGCGGCATTCCTCTGAATTGGTGGCATCGAGGCGATCGCACAGATCGGTCGTCACACCATACCGCTCACATAGTTTAATGTAAGCATCCACGATCGCTTGTTCCAGTTCTGGAGGGAAGGGCGTATTCAAAATCATTGAACGGGCTTGCCGACCGCGTTCTTGCAGATTTCGCACATCTTCTACATCCAGGTCTTCAAACAACTGACGCAACCGCTCATCTAAACCTGCCCGTTGAATAAAGTAACGGAATGCATAAGCAGTGGTCGCAAACCCTGTCGGCACATTTACGCCCTTTGCGGTCAATTGCTGAATCATTTCTCCTAGAGATGCGTTCTTACCACCCACGAGAGGAATGTCTGCAATTCCAACCTGCTCAAACCAGAGCACGAGAGCCGTTTCTTTGAAGTTTTGATCTAAGGTTGATTGTGAAGATGAGTTGATTTCAGGTTTGTTGGCGATGTACATAATGTGCTCCTGACAACATATTAAAAAACATGGGTTGCAGTAGGGATGGCACAGAGTTTGAAGAGAAATTACAGAACCAAAACCGTGCAATTAGTGGCGATCGCAGCTCTGCAAAAACAGGCTGTCTATAGAAGTACCGACCCTACATGGGATCAAAAGCGTTGGGGGAAAAGGATTAGTAGTGTTAATCCCATCTCCACTTCTTTTGGTATAAGGCAATACTGTGAGGAACTTGTGAGGAAATGTGAGGAGCAATAAATTGAGACGAATTCGTCTCACGTATAGCCCTACGCATATGCATTAGGACAAAAGGGGGTGTGGAGGCTGCGCCCCCAGCCAGGGGTTCCACCCCTGCACCCCGTTCTAACCTTAGTGAGTACTGCTATAGCAATCCTATTTGATTTGTGAAAAAAGCTGTTTGTGAAAGTGCCCGCCCAAAGGGAGGGCACTTTCACAAACGATTTAGGATCTCTATATAACAAGATGATGTAGGCATTTAGCTGAACTGTGGCTCTGACCAAACTCAATTGTGTTACTGCACGCCATCATCTGAAACCCATGGGTTGAGTTTGAATTCAGTTGTGAGATAGTCGATGAAACAACGTACCTTTGCTGAAATAAATCGCCCACGTCGATAAATCGCATGAATGGGTAGTGGGACAGGTTGATAGCTTTTTAGAACAACCTTCAGGCGGTCAGATTGCAACAGATCACCAAATAGCCAGACGGGGCAAACGGCAATTCCGATCCCTGAAAGCACAGCTTCTCGAATCGCTGTAGAATTATCGACTTGCAGCTTACCTGTCACCAGAACACGGATTATGTCCCCTGTTGGCTGTTGAAAATGCCACTCATTGCCTGTAGTCAGGCGCGTATAAACAATACAGTTATGATTCACCAGATCTTCAGGGGTTTGAGGTTCTGGATATTTACTGAAGTAAGTTGTCGCGCCAACAGTGACTCGGCGAGTCATGCCAATGCGATGAGTAATTAAGCTTGTATCATTCACCTGTCCGATCCGAATGGCGAGATCGGTGCCATCTTCAACCAGATCAGTAAAGCGATCGCTCAAGGTCAAATCCAGCTTGATATCGGGATACCTTTCTAAAAAATCTTTCAGGTAAGGCATGAGCACATGTTGCCCAAACGCTATAGGACAACTGACCCGCAGCGTTCCCGTTGGCTTTTGTCGTTGCCCGACACTCGCTTCAGCAGCAGCAGCAGCATCCAAAACCTGCTGACAATGCTCAAAAAATCGTTCTCCTGCCTGGGTTAATTGCAGCTTGCGAGTGGAGCGGGTCAACAATTGCACATCCAGGTAGTCTTCCAATGCAGCAATTTGTTTACTGATGGTGGGCTGAGTCGTGTTGAGTTCGCGGGCAACCGCAGAAAAACTTCCCGTTTCGACAACCCGCACAAAACTTTGGATACAGTCGAGGCGATCCATCATTCTGTTTATTCCAAATTTGAATAAATCATATTCTATTCTGCTGACTTCTCAAAGAAATTCGCATCAATCAAGATAGGAGTGTGGAGAGCAAAGCAACCCAACCTAAAGCAAACGCTCTTCTACACAAACTTTCGTGACTATCCAGGAGATGAATATGAACCTTCAAGAATCTGTTGCTTTTGTCACAGGGGCAAATCGAGGAATTGGGAAAGCCTATGTTGAGGCTCTAATACAAGCAGGCGCAAAGCGCATTTATGCTGCTGCTCGGACTGTAGAAACCCTCAAAGATGTAGTGGCGATCGCCCCTGATCGAGTGGTTCCAATTGCCCTAGATGTGACTCAACCTGACCAGGTCAATACGGCAGCCCAAACGGCTCAAGACATCACGATATTGATCAATAATGCGGGTGTATTGGGGTCTGGAGGGTTATTTACAGAAACCAGTGTGGAAACTGCTCAACGAGAAATGACAACCAATTACTTTGGCACACTCTACATGATCCGCGCATTTGCTCCGATTCTGCGAAAGAATGGTGGCGGTGCCATTATCAATCTGTTGTCGATTTCCTCCGTTGCCAATGTTCCCATTTTTAGTTCTTACAGTGCGTCTAAAGCAGCCCTCTATTCCCTGACCCAGGGAGCGCGTGCCGAGTTAGCTCAACAAGGCACTCAAGTGATTGGGGTGTTTCCGGGTCCGGTGGATACAGCCATGTCAGAAGGGGTTCCGCTCGACAAAGTTGCCCCGATTCAAGTGGCTAACGCGACTCTTGAGGCGATCGCACAGGGCATTGAGGACGTTTATCCCGATGCAGTGTCGCAAAATCTCTTTGCCAATCTGCAAGTACCTCTGAAAGAAGTTGAAAAACAGTTTGCGGGAATGTTGCCCCAGTAGTCCGCCCCAGTAGTCCATTACAGATCTCGCTTCCAATCTCCTCCTGGAAATAAGCTCCGTTTCCTCTCACATGAGATATACGGTTGGTGCAAGCCCTGCCCAGACAACCTACAACCATTTGCACCTGACAACGGCAGTGAATCCTTTCTCACACCCGGCTATATAACTGCGTTAAATGATGCAATTGTTGGCTTAACTCATTTGTTAGCAAATCTGAATTGGTATATCGCCAACGCCAGTTTCCAGGAATTTTGCTGGGGTCGTTCATGCGAGCGCGACCATCCAAACCTAACAGATCTTGTAAAGGCAAAATGGCAGAATTTGCCACTGATGCCAATGCCACACGAATCAACACCCAATTGATGTCATGAATATCATCTGCACTGGCATAACCGAGATAATCTGCAAGACGGTTTTTCTCAGTAGAACTCGCTTTTTCCCACCAACCGATCGCCGTATCGTTGTCATGCGTCCCCGAATAGACGATGCAATTTTGGATGTAGTGATGTGGCAAGTGAATGCTGTCTGAACCGTCAAAGGCAAACATCAAAATTCGCATTCCGGGAAAGTGGAAGCGATCGCGCAGTTCCTCAACTTCGGGGGTAATAATGCCCAAGTCTTCTGCCAGGATCGGCAAGCTACCTAACCGTTCCTGAAGGGTTTCAAAGAACTCCTGTCCCGGTGCTTTGACCCATTCCCCATTAATCGCAGTGGGTTCTCCGGCACGGACTTGCCAGTACGCCTCAAATCCCCGGAAGTGGTCTACCCGAACCAGATCAACATATAGCAGTGTTGCCTTGAAGCGTTTGATCCACCAGTCAAATTGCGTCTGTTGCGATCGCTCCCATTCATACACCGGGTTGCCCCAGAGTTGCCCCGTTTCGCTGAAGTAATCCGGTGGAACTCCGGCAATATAAGCGGGTTCTAGCGTTTGAGGGTCGAGCTTAAATAGCTCTGGATTTGCCCACACATCGGAACTGTTGTGACAGACGTAAATCGAGACATCTCCGATAATCTGGATGTTGCGCTGATTGGCGTAAGCTCGTAGTCTCGACCATTGCTCAAAAAATTTGAATTGCAAAAATTGCTGAAACTGAATGTTTTCCGCCAGTTTTTCGGATTGCGCTTGCAACGCAGCAGGATCACGTCGGGCGATCGCAGGTTCCCACTGGCTCCAGGGTTTACCTCCATTCGCATCGAGCAACGCCATGAACAACACAAAGTCATCCAACCACCACGACTGCTGCTGACAAAACTGCTCAAACTCAGCTTGTTGATCGGTATTGCGAGACGTTTGGAAGCGATCGAAGGCTCGTTTTAGAAACTCAAACTTATGGGGAATGACGCGATCGAAATCTACCTGTTCAGGATTCGCGTCTGTCAGTGGCACTAATTCATCACGATTCAACAATCCTTCCTGTGCCAGTTGCTCCAGACTGATCATCAACGGATTGCCAGCAAACGCACTGAAGTTCATCGTATAGGGGGAATGCTCGTAGCCCGTTGGACCCAGTGGCAAAATCTGCCACAATCGTTGACCACTCCGCTCTAAAAAATCGACAAACGCATAAGCAGATGCTCCCAAATCACCAATGCCATGCGGACTGGGTAATGAGGTCGGATGCAACAGCACTCCGCTAGCACGTTGAAAACCCATGATTTCTCCCAGTTCATAGATAAATAGCGATGCCAATAGTATGGGTCAGTTGTGATTAACAGCAATCTATCTAGAGGTAAAAAGGGTTTACCTATGGTTCCTCATAACAGGTGTAGTCTTAATTTCAATTCCTGAAACGGGTATGACATAAAAGTTTTCTTGCCGAACTGCATCAACTCTGGGCAGATTTTGACCCTTGGGAATCTCTATCGAATGAGTGAGGCTTAAGGTTAGCGATATTATTTAACCTCTACTGAGTAAACAAATGTGAAGAGCTGGTTAGATGCTCCGTTTGCTCTCTTTTTAAACTTTGCCAGGAGATTTCTAATGACTAAGACAAACGTAACCTTCAGAAAACTGCTGGTTGGATTAGCAGGATTGGGTCTGGCTACAACGATGGGAGCTTGTGCGGCTCCAGAATCTACATCTACCGCTCCTACCGAATCGCCGATCGCTGAAAGCGTGCCAGAAAGCCCGATCGCTAGTCAGGATTCTGCTAACACGACTCTGGATCAAGTGGTTGCAAGCGATGAATCTTTTAGCACGTTAAATGCAGCTATCCAGGCAGCAGGTTTAGAGACAACTTTGAGCGAACCTGGACCTTACACTGTTTTTGCTCCTACGAACGAAGCGTTTGAGGCACTTCCTGAAGGAACCGTTGATCAACTTTTGCTGCCTGAAAACAGAGAAGTACTTCAACAAGTGCTGAGTTATCATGTCGTTCCTGGTAATGTAACTTCTGCTGACATTACGCCTGGTGAAGTCACCACCGTAGAAGGATCACCAGTCAACATCAATACGGATGCGGGTGAGGTTACCGTAGGCGAAGCAACGGTTGTAGAGCCAGACATTATCGCCAGCAACGGTGTAGTCCATGGGATCGACGAGGTGCTTTTACCTCCTTCTTTCCAGGCTCAATAGTGGCAGTCGATATCCGTCTCATCGTTTAGAACACTCTCTCCCCGTACCGACTGTTGCGGGGAGATTTATCGATCATGGTCAAGAGCCCGTGATAACACAATTAAACGTCCTAAGCATTGCAGCGATCGCGCAGAGAACAGAGGATCAGAGAGTAGAGGAGTGGCAAAGGAATAACTCATGGCTCCTCTACTTCTCCACTCCCCTACTCCCCATTCCCTATCGCTCTAACACCGTCATAAGCAATTGGCAACCCTTGCGGTATCTGAAAAGCAGCACGATGAGAATTGAAGCGTTGCTTTGGATTTACTCGCCTTCGTCAGGAATCTGAAAATATGCGGAAAGATTCTCGCTAATCAGCTTAAACGGCGTATTGTGCGGAAATAATCTACCTAAGCAGCAAATAAATTTGGGATCTGATCTTAGGCTGAAGTATTCTGCCTAACTATCCTAAATTGGGATCTTAAGTGGAAATTTTCAGTCTATATAATAGTTAGATGCTTTCGCTAATCGTATGGAATATCCAGTATGGAATATCCGTGTCCCGCTTGCGGCTTCATGACGTTTGATGAGCCGTCCGGCAGCTATAATCTATGCGCCGTTTGCAATTGGGAAGATGATGGTGTGCAGCTACGCTTCCCCACGATGAGAGGCGGTGCTAATGGAGAGAACTTGTTCGAGTATCAGCAGGAAGTGCTCAAGAACTTGCCACTGTCCGTGAAAGAAGCGAAAGGTTATAGGCGTGATGAGCAGTGGTGCCCTATCACGCTAGACAATTGCCAAAATGCAGAAGGAATGCCTCAGAGCGGGTGCGAGTATTTTGATAGCATAGATGCCGAAGAGCCGAAGTATTATTGGCGGGCCTGAGGGCACTTCCGACACCACATCTAACAAGCCCGTTGCACATCGACCGAAGAAGGCGATCGGTGGAACCTAAAAACTTTGGCGGCGGGTGAACGGGGTCGTTAGCCTGCTCAGGATATAGTGGTGGATAGTATTTAAAGTATTGTTTGTGAAGTGTCTGAGGGTGATTGAATATGCAGAGTAAACAAGTTAACAACTCGATACTGCACTACACAATTATCAAATTCATTATTGATTACGGGTACGCACCAGAAGTAAATGAGCTTGCACAATGCTTGAAAGTATCAGAAGCTGAGGTTGTGACTAGGTTGCGAAATCTTCAGGACGATCACGGAGTTGTACTGCATCCTAATAGCGAAAAAATTTGGGTAATTCATCCATTTTCATTGGCTCCTACTCCTTTCTTGGTTCGTTGTGGCGATCGAGAGTGGTGGGGAAATTGTGCTTGGTGTTCATTAGGTATTGCAGCACTGTTGGGTCAAGATGTCATCATCACTACAACATTAGGAGCTAACAGCAGGCAAATAGATTTGCATGTTGAAGACGGAGAGCTTATGGAAACGGATCTATACGTGCATTTTCCAATCCGGATGGTGAATGCTTGGGATAACGTCATTTATACATGTAGTACGATGCTTGTGTTTGAAAGTGAGAGCCAAATCGACTCATGGTCAAAAAAGCATCGAATCCAGAAAGGAGATGTGCAGCCTATCCAGAAGATTTGGGAGTTCGCTAAAGTTTGGTACGGTGATCACCTCAATCCTGAATGGAAGAAATGGACATTTGAGGAGGCGAAGGCGATATTTGACCAGTTTGGACTGACCAACGAGACATGGAAACTATCTGTCTCAGCTTCAAGGTTTTAGGTGAAGTAGCTGTCGCAACCTAACATGTCATGACAGCGGACGGACGAAAGTGCTGGTGCTGAGTTTTAGGTTATCTGCCGCCGCTGATTTGAACCGCCAGGCTGCTTGAGTTTTGGGTTGGGGTAGTAGTTAACATAAAGGGTGCTAAGACATTTCAAGCGATCGCCTAGACCTTGCCTAAACGGCTAAGGGCTGAATTGGCTGTCCTAAGATTTGCTCAATCATCTCTGGTTGCATGGTCTGTAAATACTGAATTTCAAATCCTGGCGGCAAAAACTCAAACAAGATTCGATTCTCCACCCAAAACTCAACCAGCCTGAAGGCACCGTCTCCCTGATTGCGAGTCAAAACGCGCCACCCTTCCCGTTGCCCAATCTGCTCAATCTGCTGCTGAGTCGCGGGAACCGAAATTGCGGCATGAATAGCCACCAAATCGGTAGATGTGGATGGGAGCAATTGGGCTGATTTGGTATCATCGCCTGGAGTCCAGACAGTCCCTTGAGGAAGCACTACAATGGCAGTGCCATAGCTGTCAAAGGGCATCACGTTGTAACTGCCGGGATAGAAGAATTGATGAACTTTACCGTTCCAAATTTCTGCCAGAACGCTAGCAACTCGCAATGGATTGTGAGCGTCGATCGAGATATGGTGAATCATGAAGGTTACTCCATTCAATCAGAATGTTTTCATCTATGCTCAGAATAAATAGTGATTCCGAAGTTGTCAGTCAGAAAAGGTTGGAAAAAGTCTGAGCTTAAGTTAGAGAAGATTGGATCTGCGATTGCTCCCGCAATAGACAAGCTATGACGGGAAGCATCACATAACAGAAGAAATCTATGAAACCACCTTTGCGAGGCTACCCTACGAGTTTGCTAGTGTTGTCAGTGCAAATCAAGTCCTTGCAAATCAGAGCAGTTGCCAGCAGCCTAGCAAGTCGATGAAGCGGTCGGCTGAGAGATCTTAGTGGGGTTGCCAAGGTTATCTGCCGCCGCTTATCTTTGTCGTTCTACTGCTTCATCTGGTCTGAAGCTTCACCCAATGTTGAGGTCATGAAAAAAACTGTATTTACTACCGTTATAACGATTGCCTTAGTGGGAGTGCTGTGGCTATTGTTCAAACCAACACAGACAGCCGATCGCCCTGTTACGCAACCACCGGATCAACCGATGACTCAGACGAACAATCTCGGCAGCGGTGATCACGATCGCACACTGACTGTGGGAGGTTTGCAGCGCACCTATTTAGTCCACGTTCCAAGATCCTATGACGGCAATCAGCCTTATCCAATTGTGCTTGGGTTTCATGGGGGTGGCAGCGACGCCAAACAGTTCGTTTTTTCTTCGGGACTGAATGAAACAGCAGACAGAGAGAATTTCATTGCAGTCTATCCGAATGGCACGGGTGAGACGGTTCAAGGGTATGGGGTATTTCTTTGGAATGGCGGTTCTCGCCAACCGGGTGGAACTGATCCAAACCTTACCAACGTTGACGACGTAGAATTCACTGAAGCACTGTTGGACGATCTCGCTACTGTGGTGAGGATGGATGAGAAACGGATCTATGCCACCGGACTATCGGCGGGAGGCATTATGACCTATCGTCTCGCCTCGGAACTCTCTAACCGCATCGCCGCCATCGCACCGATCGCCGCTTCAATAGGAACGGAGCGGATCAATCCGCAACGCCCCGTCTCAGTGATTCATTTCCACGGTACAGAGGATGAAGCGGTGCCATTTAATGGTGGAAAAGGCAGACTGGATCAATCAGGAACGGATTTTTACTCGGTAGAATACTCAATCCAATCATGGGTCAAAGCGAACGGTTGTAATACACAGCCGATTGTAGAAGCTTTACCGGATAAGGCGGACGACGGCACTACAGTGATTCGCAAAACTCACGGCGGTGGAAAGGCAGATTCTGAAGTCGTGTTGATTGAGATCGAAGGCGGCGGGCACACTTGGCCGGGACGCGAACCCTTACCAGGGTTTGAGATACTGGGTAAATCAACCGAGGACATTTTGGCAAATAATTTGATGTGGGAGTTCTTTCAAAAACACCCGATGCAATAAAGACACAGCCACTGTGTACTCGTGAAAGTGACGGAGTGTGCCATGTCAAAAGGTGTAACGGCAGCAGAAAAGGCTTTCGTATTCAATACCCAAAAGATCATCTGTAACAGGGGCGATCGCACCCTAACCAATGACTGCGCCGGAACAGAGTATAACCAAGCTGTTGAGTTTCAGATACTATCTCCGTCCAATGAGTTCGCCTCCTACGGACGCAGCACGCCCACGGTGTGTCCGTTGACACGAGCGCGACCAGTGCACTCATCAGTTCGGGGTGGGCAGTTTACGGTCTATGGACAGACCAACCCTCAATTAGTTTCGCCTCAAGTGCCACTGCCACCATTTTCGCCCTCATCACGTTAGCGGCACTATGCTTTGGTCGCCAAGTCATGGAATTAAAGATCGCCCCGGTGTGGCTGGTGGTCCTACTCTTCTTCAGAAGCATTGGTGGTGTGATGGGATTGAGCCTGATCTTGCTCGTCAGCGTCCTGGCTGCAAATGTTCCCCAGGTTTGGGTGGCGTATAAAGAAAAAACTTGACCAGTTTGTCTCTTGTAACGTGGTTGCTTGCAATGGCAGAAGGGATTCTTTGGAGCGGCTATGGCATTGTTCAGCGTGATATTGCGGTGTTGATCAACAATGGCTTCTTAGGATCGCAAATTTATTAAGGTGTAATTCCTGGCGTAGGGGCGCAGCATTCGGTCAAAAGCCCTTGCCATTGTTCCAGAACCCTCTGCCGAATGCCGCACCCGTACAGGAGGTTGCCGTTTTTCAGGTTATTTAATGCACGATCCTTAGTGGTCACCAGCGCGATCATTGTTACCTTAAAACTGGTGTATATGGCAAGTGCGCAAACGTGCGATCGCCTCTTTAAGCATTCAACCACTGCGGCTCAGGTCGAACCAGTTCAAGCTTAATGTGGGTTATCATCTGCCATTTCCTTAGCGTTAGATGATTTAGACCCCAGCTTACTGCTTTAGGGGGTTTCGCGAAACGCCCATACGAAATTCACACATTAGATCAGCAACGCGGGAATTAAATAAGTTTGAGGTTTGTTAGGGGCGGGTTTTGCCGTCAAATCTATTACAGGAAGCAATTATTCTGCTAAATCCGCCCGCACAGTTTGCGGATTTATTAAATCCACGATTCTAAGTTGACAGGTTTTCAACCCCCTGTTGGCTATTTTCTGCCAACAGGTAATTGCTCAAATTGAATAGGTGTAAGACGGATTAGAGTTCAAAGCAAATTACCGTGTTTCCTACCTGCGTCAGATGGGTAATTCGAGAATTTCAGCTATTCTCCTAACGGAAGTATACTCGGCTTGTTAACTGTGATTTTGAGAGACGATCCGCTCTGGTTCAAGAACGCCATTATCTACGAAGTTCCTGTTCGTGCATTTGCCGATAGTAATGGGGATGGCATCGGTGACTTTCAAGGGTTAACCGAACGGCTCGATTACCTTCAAGAATTGGGAGTGACAGCCCTTTGGGTTTTGCCATTCTTTCCATCGCCGCTGCGAGATGATGGATACGATATCTCCGACTACACCAGCGTTAACCCAATTTATGGGACGATCGCCGACTTCAAAGCATTTTTAGAAGCAGCACACCAGCGCGATATCCGCGTCATTATTGAATTAATCGTCAACCACACCTCTGACCAGCATCCCTGGTTTCAACGCGCCCGCAGAGCACCGAAAGGTAGCCCAGAGCGGGACTTTTACGTGTGGAGTGACACCCCAGAAAAGTATCAGGAAGCTCGCATCATCTTCCAAGATTTTGAGTCATCTAACTGGGCATGGGACCCGATCGCCAAAGCCTACTATTGGCATCGGTTCTACTCCCATCAGCCCGACCTGAACTACGACAATCCAGCCGTCCGCGAAGCTGTGTTTGAGGTGCTTGATTTCTGGCTCAATATGGGAGTGGATGGGCTGCGGATGGATGCGGTGCCCTATCTGTATGAGCGGGAGGGAACGAATTGTGAGAATCTGCCTGAAACGCACGACTTTTTGAAACAGCTTCGCAAACAGGTAGATGCAAACTACCCCAACCGCATGTTATTGGCAGAAGCGAACCAATGGCCCGAAGACGCAGCCGCTTACTATGGTGATGGCGACGAGTGCCACATGAACTTCCATTTTCCGCTCATGCCGCGTCTGTTTATGGCGTTGCGGATGGAAGACAACTTTCCCATCATGGATATCCTGCAACAAACCCCTCCTATTCCCGATAACTGCCAGTGGGGGCTGTTTTTGCGAAACCACGATGAGCTAACCCTGGAGATGGTCACGGATGAAGACCGTGACTACATGTATCGGGTCTATGCTCAAGACCCGGAGATGCGGTTGAATCTGGGCATTCGACGACGTTTAGCTCCGCTGTTGTGGAACGATCGCCGCCAGATTGAGTTGCTCAACAGTTTATTACTCTCGTTACCGGGAACCCCGGTGCTGTATTACGGCGACGAGATTGGCATGGGCGATAACGTGTACGTGGGCGATCGCAATGGGGTTCGCACTCCCATGCAGTGGAGCCCCGATCGCAACGCAGGTTTTAGTCGAGCCAATCCACAACGCTTATACTTACCCCTGATCGTCGATGCTGAATATCACTACAACACCGTCAACGTCGAAGCACAACGCGCCAATCCTAACTCGTTGTTAAATGCAATGCGGCGATTGATTGCCACTCGCAAACGCTTTCAGGCATTGGGTCGGGGCGATTTTCAATTGCTGCATCCCAGCAATCGCAAAGTGCTTGCTTTTACCCGCACCTACGAAGATGAAGAAATTTTAGTAGTGGCAAACCTGTCCCGCTTTGTGCAGACGGTTGAACTTGATTTGTCTGGGTTTAGAGGACGAGTCCCTGAAGAGATCTTCGGGCGAACGGAGTTTCCTACGGTTGGGGAGATGCCTTATTTTCTCAGCATTGGTCCTTACGCGGTCTACTGGTTCACCTTGAAGCCACAATATAGTGCCCTACCATCGAAGACTCATGCCGAGATTCCGACACTGGCGGTGCAAAGCAGTTCCCCTGTCGGAGCAAACGCAGGCCAGTGGCAGGCAGTCATGACGCAGGCAAACTTGAGAAGCAAGTTAGAGTCGCTGTTGCCAGAGTATTTGTCCAATTTTTGGTGGTTTGGTGGCAGAACCCGAACGGTCCGAAATGCCCAAATGATTGAGGCGATCGCCCTTCCCTACAAAGATCAAACCGCTTACATTGTCGGTTTTCAGGTTGAGTACACCCAGGGTGACCCCCAAATCTATTTGCTGTTTTTAACGGCTGTTGAAGGGGAACAAGCCCTCCAGTTGCTGACCGACAATCCACAAGCGGTTGTCGCTCGATTGCGCTTTGCAGGACACGATGAGGTGTCAGTGTTAATTGATGCGATCGCAGATAAATCTTTCTTGCGATCGCTGCCCGATCGAGTCGCTCAAAACCACGTCTATCCTGGCAAAATAGGCGAGTTGGTGATGGTACCTACAACGTTGTTTGAGTCCCTCAGTGGCAGTGATGACTCCGTCGATCCGACCCTGCCCAAGGGTGATCACAGTAATATCTCCGTGATTTACTGCGACCCGACGAAAGGGACTGCCTCGCCCCAACTCATCTTGAAACTGTTCCGCAAGATTGAGGAAGGCATCAACCCCGACCTGGAAATGCGGCAATTTTTGGACACCAATCAACGCTTTGCAAATATCACCTCGATCGCCGGATATCTAGAATATCGTCGCGAAAAAGCAGCACCTGTCACGGTCGGCATCCTGCAACAATACATTCCCGACGCTCGCAACACCTGGGATTACACACTGGATAGCCTGCGGGATTACTTTGAATATGTCGTCATGCAGCGAGGCGATATATCCGATGTTCCAGTGCCACCCCAGCCTTTGTTAGAGTTGCAGGCAGCATTTTCAGAAGATGTGAAGCTAGAAGAAACGAGCGCACGAGGGCACGGCGATACGGGCACACTTTCAGCGGCTCATTCGCTGCACGCCTTAGCCCTGTCGGATGTGCAAATGGGCAGACTGTTTGCCTCTCAGACCATCGGCTCTTACCTGGCAAATGTGCAACTGTTGGGACAACGAACCGCTGAACTGCACATAGCACTGGCATCCGAGCCAAATGATCCTAACTTTGCCCCAGAGCTTTTCACCTCGTTCTACCAGCGATCGATCTATCAATATTGTCGCAACCTCACCGGACAGGTCTTTTTGAGGTTGCGCGATCGCCTCCACACCCTACCCAATGACACTCGTGTTTTAGCTGAGGCAGCCTTGAGCCATCATGACCGATATCTGGGGCGATTCCGCTTAATCCTGGACCAAAAGATCACCGCCAAACGCACTCGGTATCATGGCGATTATCATTTGGGACAGGTGCTCTATACCGGAAAAGACTTCATCATCATTGACTTTGAAGGCAACACCGCCCGCAGCCTCAACGAACGCCGTATGAAGCGATCGCCCCTGCGAGACATTGCCGGAATGCTGCAATCCTTTCACTACGCCACCAGTTATGCGTTGCAACGTGAAATTGAAAGTGGCATGATTCACCCCGACCAAAGGGCTCGAATGCAGCAATGGAGCCAGTTTTGGGAGTATTGGGTCAGTGCTGCCTTTTTGCATTCCTACTTAGCGGTAGCCAGTCGGGATTCCTTCCTGCCAAGACATCAATCAGAGCTAAAAATTTTGTTAGACCACTACCTCCTAGAACGCACCATTCAAGACCTGGGTTATGAATTAAATAACCGCCCAGAACAAATCAAAATTCCGTTGCAACGCATTTTGCAATTTGAGTAATCAACCGTGGGGCGATCGCACTTTTCAGAAGGGGCTTTACCCTCCCCTTCTGATACCGATTTAATGTTTGATTGTGGCAGATCACTGGGTAGGGGCGTTTCGCGAAACGCCCTTACGGAATCATGGGCAGCGAAGCCAATTCAAATTGGTATGAGAATTAGAATGGCAGGCTGGTTTCATATACACAAAGAAAGGTGAATTGGAGTTTAATCCCCTTAAATCTGTCCCCTAAATTCCCAACTCTTGGGGGACTTCAGACCAATTTCCCCACAATTTTGGGGAGCTAGGGGGGCGAAGCAAAAATTCTTCACTTGTATGAAACCACCCTGTTTCTGGAAATTAGCATAGCCGTAGCCCCATTGAATTGGGAGAATCAAAGGGCTTTAGGCATGACCTGTGCTAACTGCTCCAGTTGAGCCAGGTTAATTTCCTGCTGTTCTCCACCGCCTAAACGCCGAAGATTCAGCGTTTGATGGATGGCTTCCTGTTCACCCACGATCGCCACTAATGGAACTCTACGTCTCGCCAGTTCTCGAATTATTTTGCTAATTCTTTGATCAGGGTTGTGCAATTCTACCCTGATCCCTAACTGCTTGAGTCGAGCCACAATTACTGCTGCCTAATCAGAGGCTTTGTCAGAAATTGAGGCGATCGCGACCTGTGTTGGCGCAGCCCAAATGGGCAAAATTCCGCGATGGTGTTCTAACAAAATGCCGATCCAACGCTCTAACGACCCTAACACGGCCTGATGCAGCATCACAGGGCGTTCTAACTCTCCCCGTTCATTGACAAACGCCAACTCAAACAGGTGAGGGAGATTGAAATCAATTTGAAATGTGCCGCACTGCCACGATCGCCCTAATTGATCTTGCAAACTAATTTCGAGTTTTGGACCATAAAATGCACCTTCATTGGGTGCTAACTGATAGCTGTGTCCCAACGCTTCAACGGCCCCGATCAATAGAGCTTCAGCCCGATCCCACAGGGCATCAGAGCCAAGCCGTTGCTCCGGTCGCAGAGAAATTTGTAGCGAAAACTGCTCATAACCAAAGGCAACATACACGCGCTGCACCATCTTGAGAAAGCGGCTAATCTCCTGCTGCACGTCTGCTTCTCGACAAAAAATATGAGCATCATCCTGGACAAATTGTCGCAGTCGCATACAGCCCGACAACGCACCAGACAACTCATTGCGATGGCACATACCAAACTCCATGAACCGGATGGGATGCTCACGATAACTACGCTTGTGGGATTGATAAATCGCAATGTGAGCAGGGCACGACATGGGTTTCAAAGCATAGCCAGGATCACTACTCCGGACTGATTTAGCCTCAGCATCAACGGCTCCATCACTGACGACAAACATCCCTTTGCGAAACTTTGCCCAGTGTCCAGAACGCTCCCATAGCGATCGACTCAGGGCAACAGGCGATCGCACTTCCTCAAATCCATGGGCTTGGTAAACCTGTCGCATAAAAGTTTCAACGTTGTGAAAAAGCCGTAACCCCTGCGGGTGCCAAAACACCATGCCTGGGCTGTGCTCCTCAAAATGAAACAAATCCATATCCCTGGCGAGTTCACGATGATCCGACATCTTGGTTTCTCCTTAATGTGTGCATGGGCGGGCAATAAAAAACCCTCCAATTCAGGTTTGGAGGGCAGACAAATGGCGATCGCACTCAAGCGTCACGTCCCTCCTAGCGTCATGGTGGTGGTAGCGGTGGTAGCAGTAGTCATTGCAAGAGACATTTGTGGCAAGGACGTTTCGCAAAGTGCGCTGACCAAACCACAAATGGATAGTTCAGATTGAGAGAACGGGTGTGACATGAGCATTTCCTACAAACCCCCATAACCAACGTAAATGCCAAAAATATTGCCCCCCAGGGTTTGACTGGAGGGCTAGCGGAGTAAGACTGATTTCAGTACAGCAGCCTACGCCCCTCCAGAGTGGATGGTTGAAGGGGTGGTGGTAAGGGCGATCGCGGCTTTCATGATTAGGGAAAATGATGTTGCGACAACTATATCTTCTCTAACGCAAATTTCTAACAAATGTCAAGCCTCCAAAAGGGCTAAATCGATTTAACCGAGTTCGGGTTAACAGCCACATTGATTCGTCAGGCGTTTAACCCAAATAGCGTTATTTAATTCGAGTTCTATACTTTAACGGCACACGTACACAGCGTGGATCGAGAAAATCAATCAGATCGATTAACCGACTGTGAATCAAAATAAGACGCTCTCCACTCAGGGTTGACTGCGTTGTTATCTCATTGAGATCAGCTTTGAGCTTGATGAACCATCGAGCAAACTCTGAATCGCTCATCTTTTGAACAAATGCTGCATATCCAATACACTCATAACCCAGTGTTTGATCAGTAGAGCGAGGTTGCATCATAATTTCTCCGATCGCCCGCTGTTCTCCGTTAAAGAGTTGAAAGGTTGAATCAAAATTACTCTGACCGTTAAAGTGATTTGTACCAAACGCTTTGGTAATATTCACAAGCAGTTCGCTCAAACGACGATTGAGTTCAAGATCTCCTAAATCTAAGAACTGAATTTCTCGTCGTAGAATCTCTACCCATCCAAAATACTCTGCAAAAACATACAACGTATTGTTAATTAAATACTCCTGTTCCGATAAACTGCGTTGATCAAAATTGTGTAAAACGTAGTTTTGGCGAATGTTAAATAAACGACTCTGAAGATCGATCGCTGATCGCAGCAATGGATCTCGATATTTCGACATTAAGGCAGTTGTCTGAGCTTCTCGCGATGCAACTTCGCGCTGTTGGGCAAGCCGATCAGACAATCGTGCGACCCGCATTTGACCATACACACTTAAGATGGCACTCATGATGGCGACGATCGCTGCAATGATTGCAGTGACAACTTCAATCTTCATTAACCTGAGTTGAGAGAAGGATTTTGGCAGTTGAATCTGCCGAAGCTCACCAGTTGATCTGCCAGGTGCTTCACCTGACACTAAAAAGCATTGGTAGGGAACGTGCTATGTCCCTACCAATCATGGATAACGGAAAGGCGTTAATGCTTAGTTTCAACGGTCCAATTTAGAGCGAGTTGCCCTGCCAGTCGGCGTTGGTCACCCTCCCGCAGAGGATGATAACGAGCCGCTTGAGCATCGCGAAACAATTGCTCTAACCCTACGGAACGATAAAAGGCAGTCCCACCTGTTGCCTCCATCGCCAGATCAACCACGTTTAACACTGCACGTGCGGCTAACGTACGCCCCATCATAATTTGGTTGGTCGTCTCAAATCCCGGTTGACTGCTATCCGCCACAGTTAGCATGTGTTGCAGAGCCAACCGTGCAGCCATCAGTTCATTTTCAATGCCACCCATTAAATAGGCGATATGACCGTTGGCTTGTCGTTTTTGAATCAGTTGCACGGTTAAGTCTCGTGCAGCTTCTGCTACACCGACATACACCGAGTAGATCAGCGGAAATGCCAGCATAGAGATGATGTGAAACAGAGGGTGCCATTCTCCTTGGGGACGTCTTAGGGCAATGCCTGCATCAGGCACAAATACATCCGATAACACGATGTTGTGCGAACCTGTGCCCTGCATTCCCATTGCGTGCCAGATGGGATCAATCCTGACTCCCTCCGCCTGCACTGGAATCGCAAAATGTAGCACAGTCGCACCTGCATCTGGATCGTTATACACAGCACTGGTCATCAGCAGATCCCCTGCGGGTGCACCACTGGCAAACACCTTACAGCCATTGATCCGAAATCCACCTTCAACACGGGTTGCTGTACCAGAGCCATCTAACCAATCAGAGCCACCACTACTGAGCAGAATAATCTGTTCCATGGCTATGCGTCGCAACAATCCCTCAACAGGAGCATTTTGACGTTGCCAACGCCACACGGGAATCATGACCTGATGGGTATGCATGGCAAAGGCAAGTGCTGTTGAACTGCAATGATGAGCGAGTTCACGCAATACTCCACTCATCTCGATATAGCTTGCCCCACCACCCCCTAACTCGGTAGGCACTCCTGCTGAAGCAAAGCCATACCGTCGTAAATCTGCAAAGTTTTCGGCTACAAAGCGATCGCTCTCATTCGTTTGAGTGCGACGTTCTGCAAATTGAGAACCTAAATATTTAGCCTGCTCTAACCAGGGTTGATTGGGTGAATAGGCTGTGGGGGATTGTAATTCCAACATGGTGTCGTCCTTCGAGTTCATGAGAATTGATGTCAAATATGGGCAAATTCAATAGGAGAGTCGAGGTAAGGCAAATTACCAGACACGACCCCACGATTAAATGACCCATGGGAGTTGTACTCGTCTCTAAGATTGGCAACGGTGTGCAAGTTGGTTCAGTACAGGGAATGCAGGGGGCACTGCCTCCTGCGTGGGGATTCCACCCCCACACCCCGTACTTCACCCAAACGAGTACCGCTATAGAAACGGGTGAATTAAGAGGCTATTCAATTTGAAACGCTTGAACGACTGATGATGTATAGCAAAAGGTGACGGCAAAGGGCAGGAGGCGGATGATTGATATACCGCTGTCTTAGCCACGAAACCTGTCTCGACCTCTAGGAGAGCTATACTGTCAAATGCAATTCGCTGCAACTTACAGTTAGCTGCAACTTACAGTTAGCTGCAACTTACAGTTAGCTGCAATAATGCTCCGCAAATACCGCAGCGCATGATTCTATACTTGACTATAAACATAGGATGTGCAATGACTAAGACTCTAGAGTTTTTGACTAAAACGCCAAATTAGAGCAACTGTCGAGACTGCTAGAACTCATGAGGATGCCAAATTGCATTGAATTGAACGGTTTTCAGAATTCTTAAACGTGCCATGGATGTTCTCTCTGACGTACTGCGAGTGATTCGTTTGTCAGGTGGTGTTCGGTTTCGTACCCAGTATGCCGCCCCGTGGAGTATTGAAACGCCGCCTCCTGCTCAACTGGCGGTGTTGCTGCAAGCTCCTGCACAACGGGTTGTTTCATTTCACATTGTCGCTGAAGGAACCTGTTGGGTAGAACTGGATAACTGCACTAAAACGAGGCAACTGGTTAAGGGAGACATTATCGTTTTTCCCTATGGCAGTGCTCACATTTTGGCTGATCAGCCTGGTAAACCACCTATTCCCGTCACTGATCTCCTGCCTCCCCAACCGTGGACTGATATGCCCGTTTTGAAATATGGCGGAGATGGAGCCGCAACACAGCTTATCTGTGGTTTCTTGCTGTGTGACGATCCATTGTTCAATCCATTTCTGCAAAGCTTACCTCTGTTAATACACATCCCAGTTTTTTTAGAGCCAACCTCTCCACTGTTGGCAATGGGCGTTCGCTACATTATTGAAGAAACCTTAGGCGATCGCCCAGGCAGCAATTGCTTGTTGTCACGGTTAACCGAGTTAATGTTTGTAGAGATTTTGCGAAACCAGATGCAGCAAATCTCGGAACACCAGATTGGCTGGTTAGCAGCGTTGAGCGACTCAACCGTGAGCCAGGTTTTAGAATTACTACACGCTCGCCCTGAGCATAACTGGACTGTGACAGAACTGGCAGGACAGGTGGGAGTGTCGCGATCGACCCTGGCAACTCGCTTTACTCAACTGTTAGGACAGCCACCGATGCAATATCTAACGCAGTGGCGACTGCAACTGGCAATCAACTTACTCAGAAGCACCGATGCAGGCATGGCAAAGATTGCAACCCAAGTAGGGTATGAATCAGAAGCAGCGTTTAACCGAGCCTTTAAGCGTCATTTGGGAGTGCCTCCCGCAACCTGGCGACACCGTTTACATTGATTGCACCTGCTTGGAAACGAGGTTTGTCTGGGATTTGTTCGCAGAGAGAGTGACAGAAGAGGGTTAAGAGCCTGACGAATAAATTCGCGGCTATTGAAGCGAAGTCCACCGACACGGGCTACGGAAAATGCAGGATTTGACGAACCGACCCAGATCGGGTTTGCTTCCATAGCTGCGATTTCAATTTCCAGGCATAAAAGATTTGTCAGGCAGTCAGGTTATCTTCGCTAAATCTGAGTAAGGTTAGAAAAAGAAGGTTAGAAAAAGAACGTGAGGACTCATTGATGACAATAATCTTTAGAGATTCCTGCTAATCTGACCCATGACTGTGCTAAATGGTTAGAATTGCTATCTGAAAATAGTAGCAACCCCAATCAGCATGAGCTTTTGCTAACGGCTCAGGGAAGACCCCATATTAATTAGTAACACTCATTTGCATGACGTTACACAATGAAAGCTAAACTTAAACATAAAAACGGTTCTACAAATGCGATCGCAGATCACTATGTTTTACAGACAGATCCTGACAAGAAAAAGAAGAAAAAAATAAAGAAGAAAGATAAGAAAAAGCAGAAAGCTGAGCCTCAAGAAACTGAGCGGAGAGTCTTTCATCACATCTCTGAAGCAGAAGGTAGCTCTAAGCTGTCTAACAAATTCTATGAAAAAGAGCTTGCCCGGTTGCAGGTTGAACTAGTCAAGATGCAGTACTGGGTAAAGCACACTGGAACCCGCATTGTCATCATCTTTGAAGGGCGAGATGCCGCTGGTAAAGGCGGCACGATTAAACGGATTACTGAACCCCTTAATCCACGGGGTTGTCGAGTGGTAGCCTTGGGGACACCGAGCGATCGCGAAAAAACAGAATGGTATTTCCAACGCTATGTGGCTCATTTACCTGCTGCTGGGGAAATCGTCTGTTTCGATCGCAGTTGGTATAACCGAGCGGGAGTCGAGCATGTCATGGGCTTTTGCACTGATGCTCAATATCAGGAGTTTATGCAGACCTGCCCAGAGTTTGAGCGGATGTTGGTGCGATCGGGCATGATTTTGCTGAAGTATTGGTTTTCAGTGAGTGACGAGGAGCAGGAGCGACGCTTCCAATCGCGTACGACTGACCCGGCTCGTCGCTGGAAGCTCAGCCCAATGGACATCGAATCGCGCAATCGCTGGGTAGAATACTCTCAGGCAAAGGACGTGATGTTTGCCCACACCAATATTCCCGAAGCTCCCTGGTTCACAGTGGAAGCCGATGACAAGAAGCGCGCTCGCCTCAACTGCATCAGCCACTTCTTGAGCAAAATTCCCTATGTGGATATGACTCCCGAACCGTTGGAGTTACCGCCGCGTAAGAAGGCTCCGAAGGACTACGTGCGTCCACCCCGCAACGAGCAATTCTTTGTACCGGAGATTTACTGAACTCTATTGCTACTGTGGTTCCAAAGTTTCCGACAAAGCACAGTGCCAAGATATTGTGTTGCCTGCCCCTCTCAGTAACACAACCAGAAGCATGCCTAACTTAGTTTAGGTGGGGGTTCTAGCGGTCTGAAGCACAGATTTCGGCGTGAAGCAATCGAAGAGTTGATTAGGACGGGTTACAGGGATGGAATTCCTAACTGGAGACACAGTTCCAAAACCTTCTGTCCTAACTGTCTCAATGATTTTCATATGTTAGATGCGAATAACGAACAACGATTAACTGAACTTGACTGAATTTTTCTGAGTTACTTCAACTGATAGCAAGCTGATACTGGCTGAATGAAGCTTAAAAAGCTTGAATAAGACTGAATCGACATCTTCTCTAATTTAAGACAATGTATTGGTAGCAGTTAGAGATGAGTGAGAGTTAACCCATATCTAACTAACTACACTACAGAATTTTTGAGGAGACAACGATGACCTGGAAGAAGTTTTGTGCTGTTATCCCATCACCTATCATTTTGGTTACTTGTGGAATGATTGCTTTTGCGTTTGGCTATCAATCCAGCCAATCCTCAACCTTTCCAAAGCCACTCAAAGATCTACTAGCTTGGTCTGAGCCTCTACTTGAATTACCCATTCCTTACGCTGAAGATGTAGGGCTACTTGCAGTTTCCATTTTGTTAGGTTCAAAGGCGATCGCAACTAAAACAAATGAATTGGCAAATGAACAAACAGCAAAGCAGGTGAAAGAAGAAGTGAGAATTTCTCTGGATAATTACCTGAGATTATATCAGGAACAGTATCGGAATGATTTGGAAAACTTACGTCAAGAAGTTGACATTCTTTGTGGGTCAATGAGTTCTGATAAGCAAAGAGAAATTGAATATCTGCTTGATAATATTCAATCGATTAATTGGAGATTTAATAAGACTTTGGAAGAGCTTGAGAAAGTTGAAGAATGGTTCAACCTTGGAAATAAGCAGCAGATGATCAACCATGCTTTGAAGAGCCTGCCAAGGCTTAAGTTGAAGCGAGAACAAAGACGTGCGTTTGAGCAGGATATACGTAACTGTGTTGACTGGATATATTTCAGTTTTATCGAGCCAATCTATCGCGACTTGACTCCAGAAAAACATGCCTCTACTATGCAACTTCTTTCTAATTCATTCTTCCTCTACGAGAAATCTCTTAAAACTGCTGTTGCTTACATGAAGGCAGAATTAGAGAAGAAAGTAGATTTGGGTGATATTGATGTGGAATCTAGACTTGAAGAGTTGCTACGAGGGTTGGAAAAGATTTCTGAGAGTACTGTAATGACAAATTTATCCCGAGAAAATAAAGATCTGCTTCATCCAACCCATCCTCAAAATGTTTAAGTTATATTCCAACCTGTCCAAACAGATGAGGAATGTAGGAAGTTTGAATACCGCAGTAGAGATTCAAATGTTCTCTCAGTAATAGACTAAGAAATCAACTAGAGAAATCTGAGAGGTATAAAAAGTGCCTCTCAGATCATCTATCGATATCTGAGTTAAGGCGACTGATAATACTGTCTAGCAATTTTTTAGCATTGTCAGCTTGTGGAATTTCCTCTAAAGCGTCCCGTAAATCCTTCAGAGATTTTTGATAGTCCTGAAGCAAACGCTTAAATTCTGGTGTTAATCCAGCCATTGTTTTAATCCTTAGGAAGAATTACAATCTAATCCTAAAAGACCTGTGAATTCTTCGCAACTATCAGCTCAGGGCTTAGAACTAATGAACGCTGCCATTCTTGGTGCTTGTAGAAAATAGTGCTGTAGCTTGCAGAAGTTGGAGTTCCTCAAGAACTCCAACCTCTCAATCATGGCTTAACGCACTACCGCAGCATTGCGCTTAACCGTTGCCAACGCATCTACCAGACTACGAACAACAGCGATCATGGCGACTTCGTTGTCGAGTTTGTTGATCGCAGAACCCACCCCAATTCCAGAGGCACCAGCCGCGATCGCCATCGGAGCCGTGACGCTCGACAGACCCGATGCACAGAGCACGGGAACGGTTACCGCTCTAGAGATTTCGTAAGCCGCTGCCAGGGTAGGAGCCGCTTTTTCGATTAAGCCCAGCGTGCCAGCATGAGCAGGCGCACTACTGGTGCCACCTTCGGTTTGGATGATATCGGCTCCAGCCGCAACGAGAGCTTCTGCCAGGTGTACTTGTTGGTCGAGTTCAAGAATGTGGGGAACGGTCACAGACAGCGTGACATGGGGCAACAGTGCGCGAGTTTGGTGAGTCAACTCCAGCACTTCTGCCGCTTCAAACCGCCGACCCTGTGCGTAGAACGCATCAAAGTTACCGATCTCAATCAGATCAGCACCTGCCGCGATCGCCGCTACAAACTGCTCTGGCTCAACGGCTGAGACACACACGGGCAGCGAGGTCAATTGCTTAGCAAGGCGCACCAGATTAGCATCTGCGGCGATATCCACCAGAGTGGCACCACCGCGATCGGCAGCTTTCACCACAGCCGCAACGCGATCGATATCAAAGTTAGTCAAGCCACTGATGACTTTGAGGGCAGTGCCTTGCTGAAAAGCGGTTTGAAGTGAGGGATGAATCGTCATGGGTGTTTTGAAACTCCTTAGGTCGTAATAGTTCATTCTGCCATGATGGGTTAAAAATGAAGACTTAATAAATGATCCTCAACTCATACCTGGAGGGATTATCCTACCTGAGGGTGCACCTGTTGCCCATTCCGGAGGAAATACTCCTTAACGTCAATTTGGGTTAAGCACCTGGCGAATCAATTCGCAGCTATCAGAACCAAGTCCGTCTGCACGGACTGGAAAAATCAAGGTTTGCCGAACCGACGCAGGTCGGTTTTGCTCTCGTAGCTGCGGTTTCAACCGCCAAGATTCTTATCTCGAACTCAGGTTACTGAATACAGAATCCTTGTCAAGCATCCCCTTTATGTATACACAGTAGCTCTAATACGAGAGGAAGCTTTCGGCTCCTCCCTATCTCCTCACCCCAACTTTTCGTATCTTCAGATCCATGAGTATTCAATTTGGTCGTGACATTTGTGGCGAACTGTCAGCCGCAGAATCCCGCGAATGGCTGGTTACCAACGGCATTGGCGGTTATGCCTGTGGCACGATCGCAGGCACTCTGACTCGACGCTATCACGGGTTACTCGTCGCTGCATTAAACCCGCCCCTCCAACGCACACTGATGTTAACCAAGTTGGATGAAACAGCACATTACAACCACAAGGTTTACACGCTCTATGCCAATCGCTGGACAGAGGATATTGTTGATCCTCAGGGCTATCACCACCTTGAGCAATTCGCGCTGGAGGGTTTAATTCCCGTGTGGCGATTTGCCTGTGCCGATGCACTCCTCGAAAAGCGAGTGTGGATGCACCCCGGATGCAACACAACCTATGTGCAATACCATTTGCGGCGAGCCAGTCAGTCCCTCTCACTCAAACTCAAAGCTCTGGTGAACGATCGCGATCATCACGGCAGTACCCAATCGCAAAACTGGCAGATGGAGGTCGAAGCCACCGAACGGGGCATTCGGGTCAAGGGATTTCCTAACAGTGCTCCGCTTTATCTGTGGGCACATCCCGGCAAGATGTCGATTGTCCACGATTGGTATTACGGTTTTGAACTGACCGCAGAGCACGATCGCGGTTTAGATGAGCAGGAGGATCATTTACACGCTGCCACGATTGAAGCAGTGTTGGAACCGGGGCAATCGTTGACAGTCGTTGCCAGCACCGAACCCGATGCCCAGTTAGATGGGGACGTTGCTCTAAATCAGCGACGACAGTATGAGCAAACCCTGCAACACCAGTGGCGATCGCAACCCTGGTCAACCCATGCCCCTGACTGGATTCATCATCTGGCTCTGAGTGCAGATCAGTTTGTTGTGTCACGTCCTATTCCAGGCGATCGCCCAGGTCTTTCATCCTCCAATGACAAAACTAACTCCAGTGGCGGAAAAAGCATTCTGGCAGGCTATCCCTGGTTTGGCGATTGGGGTCGTCACACCCTGATCAGCTTGCCGGGATTGACATTGGCAACAGGTCGCCCTGATGTAGCTCGCGCCATTCTCAGCACCTATACTCACTATATGGATCAGGGGATGTTGCCCAACTCCTTCGCTGAACTGGGCGGAACCCCTGACTACGGCAGCGTCGATGCCACCCTGTGGTACTTTGAAGCCATTCGTGCCTACCACGCTGCGACTCAGGACGATAGCCTGGTGCAGGAGTTATTTCCCGTTTTGACAACCATCTTCCAGCACTATCGGGAGGGCTACCGCTACAACATCCATCTCGATCCGCAGGATGGGCTGCTCTATGCCGGAGAGGTGGGAGCGCAGTTGACCTGGATGGATGCCAAGATCAGCGAATGGGTGGTGACTCCCCGGATTGGTAAAGCGATCGAGGTGAATGTGTTGTGGTATAACGCGATCGCCACTCTAGCCCACCTCTCCCAACGGTTGGGCAAAGCTGCTGAGGAATATCAGCAGTTGGCAGCACAAACGGCAAAAGGTTTTGATCGCTTCTGGAATCCCCAAACGGGCTATTGCTTTGATGTGCTGGATGGCCCCAAAGGGCACGATACCACGCTGCGACCCAACCAGATTCTAGCGGTGTCATTACCAGCATCAGACTCCAACATTCCGGCATTACTCACCCCAGAGCAACGGCGATCGCTGGTGGATGTTTGTGCTCAGCAGTTGTTGACCTCCTACGGATTGCGATCGCTCCCCTCCGACCACCCCGACTATCGCGGCACCTACTATGGCGATCAGGTAGAACGCGACATTGCCTATCATCAGGGCACAGCCTGGGGTTGGCTGTTGGGTGAGTTTGTCAGAGCCCACTGGCACGTTTATCGAGATCGGGCGATCGCTCACTCATTCCTGGAGCCAATGGCAAACCATCTCTATGCTCATGGCATTGGCACGTTGAGCGAAATTTTTGATGGTGATGCTCCTATGACTCCACGCGGAGCCTTTGCTCAGGCATGGACGGTGGCAGAGGTCTTACAAACCTGGATGGCGATCGAACGGGATGTAGCTTAGGTCGAAGTGCTTTTGGGTGGAACATCCTCTGGCAAAATCGTCGTTAATACTTCATCGGTTAACGACGACATCACCGCTAATCGATTGGCTTGTCGCTCGACGGTTTTCTCAAACAAATTGCGAACTAAACGAGCATTTCCAAACGTACGATCGCGATCGGTGTAAAAGCTATACAACACATCTCTTAAGGTTTCTTTTGCTGCATCCGTGAGTTTGAAATTACTCTTGGCAGCCATTTTGATATAGATCTCTAACAACTCATCCGGCGTGTAATCGTTGAAATAAAAGTAGCGGTTAAATCGCGACTTCAAGCCCGGATTGGACTCAATGAACGTATCCATTTCATCGGTGTAACCCGCCACGATCACCACGAGGCGATCGCGATAATCTTCCATGCGTTTAATCAACGTATCGATCGCCTCTTGCCCAAAGTCATGTCCTGCCCCGGCGGGTTTGAGCGCATAGGCTTCATCGATAAACAGCACCCCATCCAGAGCCGATTTCACCAACTCATCCACCTTGGCAGAGGTCTGACCAATGTAACCCGCCACCATTCCGGCGCGATCGGTTTCTACCAGATGTCCCTTAGCTAAAAAGCCCAAATCTTTAAAGATTCTGCCCATCAAGCGAGCTACGGTCGTCTTACCTGTACCGGGAGGTCCACAAAAAACTGAGTGCAGCGAAACTGGAGTTTTGGCGAGTCCTCGTTCTGCTCTAACTTTTTGTACCTTAAGGAAATTCGTCAGCGTTTTAACCTCTTCCTTAATCTCCTCCATCCCTACCAGATCATTGAGTTCACTCAAGGCTTGCTCTGCACTCTCTGGTGTCGGTGCATTGGGTGAAGTGGTTTGGCTGGATAAAGGCTTACTGGATGGAATTTTGGCAAGCCCCTGTTCGTAATTGTCCAATTTTTCGTAAGTGTGCAACTGCCGCCAGACCAGCGACAGGGCTTCCATCTCCTGCATGGTGATGTTGCCGTCGGCTTTGATAATGACCTGAGCAAATTTGTAAATGGCGTTGACTGTTTTGCCTAAAAAATAAGTGCCATGTTGTTCGTCATAGCGATTTAAGATTGAGGGCAACAAAAGCTGATCTCCAGGCGTCTTTTTTGTGAGATCCAGAAGCGTTTGCAAAATGTCTTTTTGCGCCTGAATGCGATCGCTTCCCCCCAGTTCCCAACGGTTAAGGGCGATCGCCAGCTTTTCCCGGTCTTGCCGCACCAGCGCAAACACCACCAAATAAGCTAGCAACTCGTTGGAGCCAATCTCCTGATTACTTCGCCCACAAATTTGAATGACTTTCGCTAAATCAATCAAAATACACTCTGCAAACTGATCCCCTAACTCCAAGAGTGGCGAGAGCACTTTAAATAGTTGATTGGCTTCTCGTTTGATTTCTTTAGGATTCACAACAATCTCCTATACGGGTCAGGGATAAAGGGGTTGGGGAGTTCAATATTGAGCTTTGGCACGAGCTTAGCTGAACATTGCCGCTTTCCGCAAAACAAAAAAATAGAGACGCTGAATGCAACGCCTCTATTTATACATTTTGTATGGCTAAACGATTTAATTGGATGCGGTAACTGTCCGCAACACATCCAACCGCACTGGAGCGACCCCAGAGCGAATTAAGCCGATGACCCGTGCCGCACCCGCCGAGAGGTCAATGATTCGACCTCGGGAGAACGGTCCCCGATCTGTAATCCGAACAATGACAGATTGTCCGGTGTGAAGATTGGTCACTCGTACCTGAGTCCCAAAAGGCAGACTCCGGTGGGCAGCGGTAAGCGCGTTTTGGTTAAATACCTCACCACTGGCACTACGGTTACCGTGGAAACCCGGTCCATACCAGGAGGCTACTCCGGTAAATTGGCGAGTGGTGCTGAATGAAAGTTGAGAGGCACGAGTGGGTTCAGGTCTGCCAGCAATCTCTCTTAGAGGTTCGGCATCACCAAGCAATCGGCGCAAGCGATTTGTTGCTTGTAGTGCATCTTCAGCGGGATCATCTGTGCTGTCAGGCAAAATGGTGTTAGGGTTCATTTCCACCAGTTCTTCGCCATTGACCTCGATGACATACCGTTCGCGATCGCCATTCCAGCGCACGGTAATGGCAGATGCATCGATGTTGTTGAGATAGAGCTGATTAATCTGAGCGGCTAGTGCAGATGCTCGCCAGGTTGGGTCGTTTTCATCTTGGACAGGAGCAGGTGCCGCTTCGAGGGGTTGGACAGCGAGTAGCTCTGCTGTTTCATCGGCCTGGGTGGTTCCTACCTTAATCTCTGAACCCGTGGCATTCGAGTTAGCGAGAGCAGTTTCGGCGGAATCGGGGACAGATGTGCTGGGGGCAGCCGAACCGAGAAACGTAAGGACTGGAATGCTTTGGACGTATAGAGTAGCCGCTTGTCGTCCACTCATCAGGTGAGGTTGAATCTCAGCGATCGCCTCAGGCTCAGAGTCCTCCTGAGATTGGTATTCACCCACTTTTGCCACCTCGTTTGACGACCCAGAGTCAGGAGTTGTCGTGGGCAGGGTGGTTGCCACATCAGAGGATTGCGTCTCAGGGGAGACCGGGTTGCTTGCAGAATCCTCAGCGGAAGCAGGTTCAGGGGAAGCTGCGGGTGAGGGAACAGCAAGCGAGAAGGTGGTCGGCTCAGAATCATCCAACTCTGAGGAAACATTCGTATCTGATAAATCGTCACTGGCGGTAGGTTGACCTGCATAACTAGATGCAGCATTCCCTACAGTCGTGAGAATAAGGGCAGCAGTAGTTAAACCGCTCCAAAGTTTGTGATTCATAAATCAATCGTGAAAAAGACTTAGGAGCCGTTATCAGGTGTCTTGCTGAACTGGAACGTTGGACTCAACCAAGGCGGTTGAGGCAAGAATTTCATCAAGCAAATGCCTAAAACACAAGCCTGATCCCAATTCCCTAACTCGTACTCGTTACGTATTCACTTTTGGTTTTGGAACTGCAACAGACTAACACGAAGTTTTTGATTTGGGGATCAGGGTCGTACGCAAAACTTCCATAACTTCACACAAACTTCATATTTGTTTTTTGACTGAAAGTCTTTTCTAGTAAAGGAAAGAAGGGCTTTGCCCATTTTTTGAGCTTCATCAAAACTTCATAAAAAAATAACATTCTCTTTATATTTCATGACGCCGCTTTCAATGGTGATTTATCGTTCTTTACAATTCAATTTCATTTCGTTTAGGCAGTCTCATTTAACCCATTTGAATGGAATATGAGACTCAAAATAAGACCAGCTTTTAATCTGTTTTTTGCAGATATTTTCCTCTTATAAAAAGTCACCCTACCACTAAGGATCGTGAATTAAATAACCTGAAAAACGACAACCCCCTGTACGGGCGCGGCATTCAGCAGAGGGTTCTGAACCAATGGCAAGGGCTTTTGACCGAATGTCACGCCCCTACACCAGGAATTACACCTTCATAAATTCGCGATCCTAAGTACAACTCGTCGTAAATAAGGGTGGGAATTTGGGGTGCAGGGGTGGAACTCCTGGCTGGGGGCGCAGCCCCACACCCCCCTGGTTTTATTTCCAAAACCTATCTATGAATAGCAGTACTAAGGATTGTGGATTAATAAATCCACAAACTGTACGGGCGGGTTTAGCAGACCAATCTTCACCCCGCCTGGATTCGACGACAAATCTCATCCCTATCCAATATCGAACTGATTTAAGTCTCATTTCTAAAAATCTGCTCACGTCGATGGAGTTGCTTTACAATGGTGT
Organism: Oscillatoria sp. FACHB-1407; assembly: GCF_014697545.1. Classification (GTDB taxonomy): domain Bacteria; phylum Cyanobacteriota; class Cyanobacteriia; order Elainellales; family Elainellaceae; genus FACHB-1407. The sequence goes on from NZ_JACJSA010000005.1 coordinate 183,308, forward strand.
GTCTTTCCTAAAAAATGTGTCTTTACTAAAAGGATGGGGCTTGTAAGAATCCTCCGATGACTGGAAAAGGCTTGAATTTAGTCGATACCACTACGCCACAACGGGATTTGGTATAAGAGTTGCATGACTGATTTTGCACCCATTTCTCCAGCGAACCTGGCAGATCGCCGCCGTTGGTTGCGCCGACAACGCCGCCTCAGAGCCTTGCGAGCACTCTGGCGATCGCTCCTGGTGTGTGGTCTAGCGGGGGGCACCATCTGGGTCACGACCCTACCCATCTGGGTTATTCGCCACCCCAGCCAAATTCAGATAGAGGGCAATGAGTTACTTTCGACTCAAACCGTACAATCCCTCCTGCCGATCGCCTATCCTCAGTCGCTGTTAACCCTGCAACCCCAAACAATCGCCCAACAACTGGAGACACAGTCCCCCATTGAAAATGCGATCGTCACCCGCCATTTATTTCCACCCAGTCTCACCGTACGGGTCAAAGAGCGGCATCCGGTTGCCCTGATCTACCCGGTAAATGCGTCTCCAGTTGCATCTCAACCTGCTGCGGCATCTCAAGTCGGCGTGTTGGATGCAGAAGGCACCTGGACTCCGTTGGAAAGCTACACTTCTCTAAACCAACCCTTCACCTTGCCGACTTTAAGAGTCATTGGCACACCGTCTGACTATGAAGCTCACTGGAAAGAGCTTTATCAGGTGCTGACTCAAAGCCCGGTCAAGGTAACAGAAGTTAACTGGCAAGACCCAGGCAATTTAATTCTGACCACAGAGTTAGGGGTGGTGCATTTTGGTCCCTACTCATCCCGATTTGCAATCCAACTCCGCACGCTCGATCAAATGCGCTACATCACCGAAAAAACCGGGTCTGAGCAAATCATTTATATTGACTTGAAAAATCCAGCGACCCCACTTGTTCAAACTGTGCAACCCTCGACTGGTGCTCCATCAGAGGCAGTTGAGTCTGACCCTACAGACGTGGATCAGTGAAGTGGTGTTGATGAACAATGACCTTGCGGATCTGACAACGGGCAGTTTTTTGTCGGATGAGTTAGCATAGCGGAACCTACATCATTGCGTAACCTAAGCTGTTAGAGATTTGTGGCTTTTGAGAGCAACTTAATTTGAAAGCAACCTCAACTGAGGCGAGATGTGCTAATAGAAGTGAATTAATTCTCATTTCTTAGCATAAAGATGCAAATCAGTTGTGCGATTCCGGAAATGCAATGTTAAAGTAACCCCTATAGTTATCAACCCCCAGCCGAGATACTCTGACCACGCTAAATATGGAGTGCTACAGCATCCATACCTACTAGTGGTACAGAGCCTAATCAAACATTTGATTGGTTTTTGGAACAAGTTCCTCTATATTGAACTAGAGTTGCTAGAGCTTTAGAATCTGAAAAATCTTTAGTATCCGTCGTTTCCGATTCAAACAACATCTAGTATTAAATTGATAGCTATTCCACATAAAAATCCACGACGGAAAGTACCTCCATTTTTAACGACCGATGAACACGGCAAATCCTTTTACAAACTCTGGGCTACACTTAGGTCAAGTTCGTGATACAAGAGACTCACTGGCTGAAGAATCCAGGAGTAATGATATCGTGCCGAGTAGCGTAGCCCGAATTAAGGTAATTGGAGTTGGCGGTGGAGGGTGCAATGCCGTTAACCGCATGATCGCCAGCGAGGTGTCTGGCGTCGAGTTCTGGTCAATCAACACCGATGCTCAAGCGTTGACCCATGCCACAACCATTAATCGGTTGCAGGTGGGGCAAAAGCTGACACGCGGTTTGGGAGCAGGCGGTAATCCGTCCATTGGACAAAAGGCGGCTGAAGAGTCCCGTGATGAAGTTGCAGCCGCGTTAGAACATGCAGATCTTGTCTTTATTACCGCTGGTATGGGCGGTGGCACTGGAACAGGAGCGGCTCCAATCGTCGCTGAAGTTGCTAAAGAGGTTGGTGCCCTGACGGTTGGGGTAGTGACTCGTCCCTTTACCTTTGAAGGACGACGACGCACCGCTCAAGCCGATGAGGGGATCGCCGCTCTACAGAGTCGAGTTGATACATTAATTGTCATCCCCAATGACAAGCTGTTGACTGTTATCTCAGAGCAGACCCCCGTTCAAGAAGCATTTCGCGTTGCGGATGATATCCTGCGTCAGGGTGTGCAAGGCATCTCCGATATCATTACGATCCCCGGTTTGGTGAACGTCGATTTCGCCGATGTGCGAGCGGTAATGGCAGACGCAGGTTCAGCCTTGATGGGCATCGGGATTGGCTCTGGCAAGTCCAGAGCCCGCGAAGCCGCCATGACGGCTATCTCATCTCCTCTGCTGGAATCCTCGATCGATGGAGCAAGAGGGGTCGTGTTCAACATTACAGGCGGCAGTGACCTCACGTTGCATGAAGTCAACGCAGCGGCTGAAATTATCTACGAAGCCGTTGATCCCAATGCCAACATCATCTTTGGTGCGGTGATTGACGATCGCCTCCAGGGCGAGGTGCGAATCACAGTGATTGCCACTGGCTTTGCTGCTGAAGCCTCTGCGCCTCCTGCAACCAGTACAGCATCCCGAGTATCGCCTCTGAAGCGATCGCCCGGTCCTTCCCTAACCCCGACTCCGGCTCCTGATCCCAGGGGTAAGCCCAACGGGCTGGATATTCCTGAGTTCTTGCAACGGCGACGGCCCACGCGATAGGCGAGACGAAATTAATAACCAGGCAAGGGGATGGTGCGATCGCTTTAGATTGCGCCATCCCGTTTTGATATGTGGAGAGATGGGAGATAAAGGCTAAAGGATGAAGGATGAAGGATAAAAAGGAAGAAGAAAAAAGAAGAGAGAAGAGAGAAAAGAGAAGAGAGAAGAGAGAAAAAAGAAGTAAGTTTTCCTGATCCTGTTCCCATTCCCTACTCCCCACTCCCTACTCCCCATTCCCCACACCCAATTCCCCACTCTCCAGTCCCTACTCCCCACCCAACAGATTTTATTTTCCATTAACAGAGAATCCGAACAGAAGCACCTATAGTGGGGAATGGCAAACCCAAGATTGCGTCCCATAGTGGTGATGTCATCTTCTATTCTTTTGCAGGAGAAACCCGTATGGCAGACCTCAACGGCGTCATGATGCAGTATTTCCACTGGTACATTCCTGCTGACGGCACCTTCTGGGAGCAGGTTAAACATCAGGCAAACGATTTAGCCAAAGCAGGGATCACCGCACTCTGGTTGCCTCCCGCCTATAAAGCCAGTGGCGGAGGATTTGATGTCGGTTATGGAGCGTATGACTTGTTTGACCTGGGAGAGTTTGACCAAAAAGGCTCGGTACGAACCAAGTACGGCACCCGCGACCAATTGTTAGCTGCGATCAAGACGGCTCAAGCGGCAGGAATTCAAATCTATGCCGATTGTGTCTTCAACCATAAGAATGGGGGAGACGAGGAAGAGGAAGTTGATGCCTACCCCGTTTCGTCCGATAACCGTAACTACAACACGGGTGGGGTTGAGCGTATCAAAATCTGGACCCATTTCACCTTTCCCGGTCGAGGTGAGAAGTACTCCAGCATGAAGTGGCACTGGTGGCACTTTGACTCGGTGAACCACAACATGTATAAGCAAGGCGACAGCACGGTTTATCGTTTCAAAGACAAGCAGTTTGAAACCCAGGTCGATCCCCGACACGGCAACTACGACTTTTTGATGGCATGTGATCTGGACACCAGCGTGGATCAGGTGCAGGGCGAGTTGAAGTACTGGGGAGAGTGGTTTCTAGATACCACCGGAGTCGATGGATTTCGTCTGGATGCCGTGAAGCACGTCCGTGCCAGTTTCTTTAAGGAATGGCTGGGTCACGTCCGCCACTACGCGCAAAAGGAACTGTTTACCGTTGGAGAATATTGGTCAGAAGACATGGGATCGCTGGATTGGTTTATCCGCGAAACCAGTGGGCAGATCTCCCTGTTTGATGTGCCATTGCATTACAACTTCCATCGGGCGAGCCGATCGGGTGGACACTACGATATGCGCCGCATTCTGGATGGCACGCTGATGCAGAAACAGCCGACGTTAGCCGTTACTTTTGTTGACAACCATGACTCTCAACCGTTGCAGGCCTTAGAGTCCGTGGTCGAAAGCTGGTTTAAACCGCTAGCTTATGCGCTGATCTTGTTGCGGCGAGAGGGGTATCCCTGTGTGTTTTATGCCGATTATTACGGGGCAGACTATCGCGATCGCGGACGAGATGGCAACGAATATGGTATTCACCTGACGTCTCATCGCTGGCTGATCGATAAATTCCTCTTTGCTCGCAAAAACTATGCTTATGGGGATCAATACGATTACTTTGATCATTTCAACACTATCGGTTGGACTCGGTTGGGCAACAAGAGCTATCCCAAGGCAATGGCGGTGATCATGAGTGATGGTCCGGCGGGTCACAAGTGGATGGAGGTGGGCAAACCCAATGCCACGTTCCGCGACATCACGGAGCACATTAAGGAACCTGTGCAAACGAATGAGTGGGGTTGGGGTGAGTTTCGCTGCAAAGGTGGCTCTGTCTCGGTTTGGGTACAAGACTGAACTCAGCCCCCCGGATGCTTGAAGCATCCGGGGGGCTGAGAGATCCTCTATCCTGATAGCTAAGGCTTTGAGGGATTGGAGATGACAGCAAGCGATCAACGGTGGCAATTTTGGATCGATCGCGGTGGCACGTTCACTGACATCGTGGCGCAACGTCCCGACGGAACGTTGGTGATCCACAAGTTGCTATCGGAGAATCCAGGACGCTACGTTGATGCTCCATTGCAGGGAATCCGGGAGATTTTAGGCATTCCCACCGATGCTCCCATTCCGGCGGAGCAGATTGCCGCTGTGAAGATGGGCACTACAGTTGCCACCAATGCCTTGTTAGAACGAAAGGGCGATCGCACTCTCTTACTCATTACCAAGGGCTTTCGGGATGCGCTGCGAATTGGGTATCAAAACCGTCCCAACATCTTTGCGCGTCACATTGTTCTCCCGGAGATGCTGTACGAGCAGGTGATTGAGGTCGAGGAACGGTACTCGGCGCAGGGTGAGGAGTTGATCCCATTACAATTCTCAGAGTCCTTCGTGGCTGCGCTACAAGCGGCGTATGATAGTGGCATTCGTTCCTGTGCGATCGCCCTGATGCATGGCTACCGCTATCCCGATCACGAACGACAGTTGGCGGAACGGGTACGGCAAATCGGTTTTACTCAAGTGTCCGTGTCTCACGAGGTCAGTCCGCTGATGAAACTGGTGAGCCGAGGCGATACCACGGTCGTAGATGCCTATCTCTCACCGATACTGCGGCGGTATGTCGATCGCATTGCGGCTGAGTTGCAGCCCACCTCCTCAATCCCTTCAGTTAAGAAGGATGCCGAGCAGCCCCCCCACCCCCCAACTTTGGGGGGCTTCCAAACGGCTCAAAGTCCCCCAGAATTGGGGGATTTAGGGGGCAATGATTTAGCTCCCCCCTTGCCCCCCTTCAAAAGGGAGGAGTCAAACCCTCAACTGATGTTTATGCAATCCAATGGGGGGTTGACCGATGCCCAACTGTTTCAGGGTAAAGACAGCATTTTGTCGGGTCCTGCCGGGGGGATCGTTGGGGCTGTTCGCACCAGTCAGCAAGCCGGATTCCCCAAGATCATTGGCTTTGACATGGGCGGCACCTCCACCGATGTCTCCCATTTCAATGGCGAGTATGAACGGGCATTTGAAACCGAGGTTGCCGGAGTGCGACTGCGAGCACCCATGATGGCGATTCACACGGTTGCGGCGGGTGGGGGATCGATTCTCCAGTTTGATGGTTCCCGCTATCGGGTTGGTCCAGAGTCGGCTGGAGCGTATCCGGGTCCCGCTTGCTACCGTCGGAGCGGTCCGCTCACCGTCACGGATTGCAATGTGATGGTAGGCAAGCTGCAATCCCAATTTTTCCCTAGCGTGTTTGGGACGGAGGGAAACCTGCCGTTAGATGCGGACGTTGTACACCAGAAATTTGCAGCTCTGGCAACTGAGATTTATGACAAAACCGGGGATCAGCGATCGCCCGAACGAGTAGCAGAGGGATTTTTGGCGATCGCCATCGACAAAATGGCAACTGCCATTAAAAAGATCTCGATTCAGCGAGGCTACGATGTCACAGAATACACCCTCTGCTGTTTTGGTGGAGCCGGAGGGCAACACGCCTGCCTGATTGCTGAGGCATTGGGGATGACGCAGATCTTTATCCATCCCTATGCAGGAGTTTTGTCAGCATATGGCATGGGTTTGGCAGATATCAGCACCATTCGGGAGCAGGCGATCGAAGCCCGATTGCAGGAATCCCTGTTGCCCCAGTTGGCGGAACACCTGAACCGCTTGGAAACCGAGGGACGGGCAGAACTGGCACAACAGGGCATTACCGAGACTCAGATTCGCGTCTTGCCCAAACTGCACCTGCGGTATGAGGGAACGGATTCTGCTCTGACCGCAGATTGGGCTGAGCTAACCGCGATGACTGCCCAGTTTGAGCAGACCTATGAGCAACGCTATGGCTTCATCATGGCAGCAAAGCCGTTACTGGTAGAAGCCGCATCGGTCGAAGTCATTGGACAAACCCCATCTCCCCAAATCGCTGTAAACACCACTCCGTCCGCTGAAGCCGCAACCGCGATCGCCACCGTTCCGATTTACACCAAAGGTCGCTGGTGGGATACACCCGTCTTTCAACGAGAGGCTTTGTCTGTGAGCGATCGCATCTCCGGTCCGGCGTTGATTATTGAAGCGACTGGAACCAACGTAATTGAACCCGGATGGGAAGCGAGTTTGACAGCGGCGAATGAGTTGGTGGTGAGGAGGAAGGAGGAAAAAGAGAAGGATGAAGGCGAAAGGATAAAGGATAAAAGGGAAGGAACTGGTAGAGACGCGATTCATCGCGTTGATCCCGATCGCGTTGATCCCGATCGCGTTGATCCCGATCGCGTTGATCCCGATCGCGACGATCATAAACCTGATCCAGTGTTGTTGGAGATTTTTAATAACCTGTTTCGGGCGATCGCCGAAGAAATGGGAGTAACGCTGCAAAACACGAGTTATTCCGTCAACATCAAGGAGCGGTTGGATTTTTCTTGCGCGATTTTTGACCAGCAGGGGCAGTTAGTGGCGAATGCGCCCCATATTCCCGTGCATCTGGGATCGATGAGCGAAAGTGTTCGTAGTCTGATTGCGGCACGAGGTGAGTCTCTTAAACCGGGAGATGTCTACGTTTCTAACAACCCCTACAACGGAGGCACCCACCTGCCTGATATCACTGTGATTACCCCGGTTTTTCTCAAGGATGAGGGCTACAACTTAAGTAAAGACGTGATTAATCACGTCTCTAACCAACCACTCTTCTATGTCGCCTCTCGTGGACATCACGCCGATATTGGTGGGATCACCCCTGGTTCCATGCCTCCCAACAGCACTACCGTCGAGCAAGAAGGAATTTTGCTGGACAACGTCTTGTTAGTGGAAGGGGGACGATTCCGAGAAGCCGAGATCTTGAACTTGTTAACCACGGGGATATATCCCGTTCGGAATCCAACGCAAAACTTAGCCGATTTGCAAGCGCAGGTCGCTGCCAACAAACGGGGTGTGCAAGAGTTGCGCCGCATGACTGAGCACTACGGCTTAGCAACCGTGCAAGCGTATATGCAGCGTGTGCAGGATAACGCTGAAGAATCAGTGCGGCGTGCCATTGATGCCATTGGTCGAGAAACGCGCAATTCCTCCCTCAACTTCACCTACCCCACTGACGCAGGAACGCAGATTCAAGTCAAGATTACGATCGATCGCCCCAACCGCTCTGCCCAAATCGACTTCACGGGCACTTCCCCACAGCAACCAACTAATTTCAATGCACCCCTCGCCATCTGTAAAGCCGTTGTGCTTTATGTATTTCGGACGCTCGTTGATGACGACATTCCCTTGAACGCGGGCTGTCTCAAACCTCTGGATATTATTGTGCCAGAGGGATGCTTGCTCAATCCCCAATATCCAGCGGCGGTGGTTGCCGGAAACGTCGAAACCTCGCAAGCGATCGCCAATGCGCTGTATGGTGCGTTGGGTGTGATGGCAGCTTCACAGGGTACAATGAACAACTTCACCTTTGGCAGCGATCGCCACCAATATTACGAAACCATCTGCGGCGGATCAGGCGCAGGAGCCGAGTTTGATGGAACTGATGCCGTGCAAACTCACATGACCAACTCTCGGTTGACTGACCCAGAAATCCTGGAATGGCGATTTCCCATCCTTCTAGAAAGTTTTGAAATTCGAGCCAATAGCGGTGGCGCAGGACAACGACACGGGGGCAACGGTGTAATTCGTCGGCTGCAATTTCGCGAACCCATGACCGCTGCGATTCTCTCCAGTCATCGAGTCGTTTCACCCTTTGGCTTAAACGGGGGAGAACCAGGGGCGATCGGGCGTAATCTGGTTGAACGGGCAGACGGTACTGTCGAGGTGTTGAGCAGCAATGCTGAAGTTCATATGCAACCGGGCGATCGCTTTATCATCGAAACTCCAGGCGGTGGAGGATATGGGGAGAAGAGAGAAGAAGGAAAAAAGAAGAGAGAAGGATGAAGGATGAAGGATGAAGGATGAAGGGTAAAGGATGAAGGGTGAAGGATGAAGGATAAAGGATGAAGGATAAAGGATGAAGGATAAAGGATAAAGGATGAAGGATAAAGGATAAAGGCTGAAGGCTGAAGGATAAAGGATGAAGGATAAAGGCTGAAGGATAAAGGCTGAAGGGTAAAGGATGAAGGGTAAAGGATGAAGGATGAAGGATAAAAGGGGTATGTCAATTCCCCATTCCCTACTCCCCTCCCTTAGAGTTTTGTCGTGAACCGCAACCACCGTTGTATTCCTTTATTCAAGCCTCTCGATCGCGGCTTGATTGGGTTGAGCGAGTATGATTCCCGCTGAGTTGCTTTTGTGATTGGTTCAGGTTTCAGGGGAGTATTCAAAACCGTCATAAATGATTGCCCTGGCGTTGCATTAGATGCCGTTGGTGGAGTCGATGCGGTGGATGCCGTTGGCTCAGGGGGAATCGTCTTGAATAATTTGCTGCACACCAGATCGGCAAATTCACTGTCGAAGTGATGTTGGGGACGACCGTTGAGATACCAGTTCAACAAGATGTTATCGACTGAGGCGACTTTATAGCGTCCCTGAAAGATCGCTTCTACTACCGCTGCGATCGCCCATTTCGGCGGATATTCCTCTAGCCAGCCTTGCACAATCTGATCAACGTCATATCCACCCAAGTCAAAGCTGTAGTAGGTCAAGAGTGTAGAAATAGATGCAGCAGGACTTCTAGACATAACTTCTGAAGGCTGAAGGATAAACGATAAAGAATGAAGAACGAAGAACGAAGAATAAAGAGTGAAGAATGAAGTACCAAGTATTAATCGTTTATTGTTCTTGACTTCCCACTCTCCATTGACTATTGACCATTGACCACTCCCCACTTCCCACTCCCTACTCCCCACTTCCTATTCGTCATACAACATCGCATAACATTCTGGTGGAGATTGAGGTCCCGTTAGGGTAAACACATCGTAGTCATTCTGGTCATAGTTGCGATCGGGATAGTACAACACAACGGCTGACTCCTCTGGACGATTATTGGCGATCGCTGTAACGCAATCAGGGTCTAGTAACCGTTTGCGCTCAATGTAAGCAATCTCTGGTCCGTCTTCAGCTTCCGTAAACACAACGGCTCCAGGACCATAGTGCTTATAGCCTTTCCAGGAGAGTGCCAGGATTTGATCGCAGTACTTTGCAACTTTTTGCATCAGGTGTTGTGGGGCTGAACTGGTTGATGGCTCCTCCACCACAGCAGGTTTGACATCATCAGGCACCCACTCCAACAAGTCGCCCGGTTGACAGTTGAGGGCAGCACAAATCCCATTTAGGCGATCGGGAGCCAGACGAGGCATTTCATCCACCTTGCGAAGCCGATAGACAGAATTTTCCGTAATGTCTAACGCCTCTGCAAGGTCTTTGTTCCGCACCCGATTGCGAGCCATCACCTCATTGAGCTTCCAGCGGATCACGTCAAATTGCTGCATAGAAGTACGATTCAAGTTTACTATTCTAAGCCTTAAGTAGATACTCTACGCTAGAAGACGATTTTTGCAAATTAAGTGTTGACATTAATCTACGTCTAACGTAGATTAATGAGCATCAGGCGGAAGTGGTTCGACGTTCCTCATCTCTGCACCACTCACACCGCCCTTTCACTCAACCTTTCACTCAATCAATATTCAACGGAGCTTTTTATGACCTCTGCTCAGCCTGCTACCCAGTCTGCTGCTCAAATTTCTGCTGCTCAAACGTCTGCGTGTGGTGATGCAACGATGGCGATCGCCCCCTCAGCACCTGTTGAAGTAACCAACCATCATGCTGGAACTCAATCTCATCTCATGTCTTCGGGAGAGGATCGTGGCTCAGGTCGCATTCAACTTGTAAAACCTTTTGCGGAGTCTCAACCATGTGCCTCTAAGGGCAAACCACCTACAGAAAATAATTCACTCCGGTTGATTGCTATTGGTTCTCGGCAAACGTTGATCAACAACATGAAGATGCTCCATATGTTGAGATATGCCGAAATTGGGAATTGGAGCAAACTGCAACGGGGTCCCAACCCTGGAGAATTTATGAGCGTTCTAACGCTGCGATCGCCCCACCCCTGGATCACAAGCCTCAACCTCGATTAAGTCGTCTACCGAATTCGACCCTCACTTGATTCAACCCTTCACATGTGATGGAGCATAACAGTGCAATTCTTTTTGAACCGTCTTGGCAACTTCTCCCATCCCCACCATGCCTACGAATATGAAGATGCTGCCTACAGTGATGATGCAAGTTACAGCACTGATTACAACAGAAACTATGGTCATGGTTACGGTGCTCATTACGACCGTACTGGCTACGACAGCTACGACAATGGACATGGCGATCGCTACACGGATGGTTCCTTCTATCCAGATAGGCAGCACTATTCATCCAATGATGTAAATGCCCACACCAGGGGCAACCGTCCACCACATCCCTACTATTCAAATTCCACCGATCCAAGGTACTCAGCGAATGCCCATTCCGGTGTAGCCAGCAAAGTCACTAACATTGCCGATGCAGGACATCGAGTTCCTGAGGTGCTGGTCATCGTGCCGACCTCATTCGAAGAAATCCCGCATGTCGTTCAAGCGTTACGAGAGTACAAATCAGTTGTGCTCAATCTAGCGGCTATGAGTCCAGACTACACACAACGGACGATCGACTTTATCACAGGTGGGACGCATGCCATGGATGGAAATTGTGAACGCATTGGCGAGGGAATTTTTCTATTTACCCCTAACTGTGTTCGAGTCAGCAATCAAAATCAAACCAGTTCGGTTTAAGCAACGTATTTATGTTAGGTCTCCGACTTCAAAGCAAATCGGAGACCTAACGTTAACAATATTAAATAATAGTAAAACCATCGAAACTCATCCTTATTCACTCACTTAATCCTCTAAACTCTAACTCATAAAAGTAGCCGTATTGTGAAAACCTCCTGGGCTGATTCGAGCATCAGCCCAGGAGGTAACTATTTCACAATGCGGCTTAATCCATGGAAGAAAAGTTGCTTTAAAGACAGAAGTACTCTATATCTAAATATTCTACAGTTCAGTATGAAATGCAAAACTGCGAGGAAATATTTATTAATTAAGAAATAAAAATACCACCTTTGTGAACCATTTCTATTGAAGGCTTGACGACGTCTTTAAACATAGGGTCAATATCCCGGATTAGCATGAGGGTTGATACTCATATGGGGTGTCACCCTCTTTTTATTAACCCAAGATTTACGTATTATTTGTCCACAAGTGAAGTTCAATTTATTCCCACTATGCAGCACAATCCATTTGCATCTATCTCAGTTCTATTAACGCATTACTGTTTTGATTTAGAAGAACAGACAACTGAAGAAGTCGTAAAAAATTGGTTAGGAGAATATCCTGCCAAATGGGTTCTCTCTGCAATTGTTGAAGCACTTTATCAAGGACGCTACAAAGTTACATCCGTTGAAAAAATTCTTTTTCATTGGCGTCTTCGGGGAAAACCCAATAGCCATTTTGATCGAGAGTTTGCTGACCTGGTTTGTCGTGTTTTGTTACGCCGAGCAAGATTGAAAGCACAAAAAATGAGAGCGAGACAAATGCCTCTGCGTGCCGCTGCATAGACCAACTTCAGGCTCTTCCTGCGTCTACCAACATTTGTTAGGTTCTCGCTTCGATGAACACTCGTTTGACTGAATTTTGACTAAGTTCTGACTAACTTTCAACTAACCCTGTAATGCCATGTCTACTTGTTCTGTAAGTCAATCAAATGTTGACATCGACACTTATTTTGACACGCTAGATTTCGATGTCTCTGATGCGGATGTCACGACTAATTTGATCAAAGCAAGCAATTCTGAATGCCGCTTTCAATTGCCTGTACCTGTGTATGAAGCGACTCACTCTGAGATCAAAACCCCTCTCGGTCAACTTGCTTTGGAGCAAGCAGCGTATGAAGTGAGTTTACTGGCTCGACAGCTTGAAAGTGCCCCTTTTCATATCATTGAGCCATTTGAACACAGATATCCAGATACACTTCCACGGGGTTCTAAGCCTTCCGCAATCCTGCGTCATTCAGTTATTGCCTTCGGGCTGATTGCATCTACTCTTCCGGTGTACATCCATTACAGTCAGTGTTCAAGCGCAACATCGTGTTTTCAGCAAGCTCAAAGCCAGGTGATGGAAGTAGTTGGCAATGCGAAGCCGTTTCCTCAGCAGGGTCATCGCCCTCAACCGATGCAAATGCTACCCAACACCGTTTCGAGTCCACAGGCGATCGCCCCTGTCGAGGATCCATTTAGAGAGGCAGTGAATCAAGCCATGCGAGCCGCCGAGCTAACGCAAACTGCCACGCAAGCGACTGAATGGGAAACCGTCGTCAACAGTTGGTTAGAAGCGATTCGCTTGATGAATTTGACACCCCCCACCAACCCTCGATACAGCACAGCCGCACTCAAAGTTGAGGAATATGCGAAGAATTTGGCATATGCTCAACGCCGCATGAGAGAAGCAGTTCACGTTGCAGAAACCCCAACCCCCACCCGCCCATAAACCTAATTGAGTCGGGCGATCGCTACTAACCCAGTCCCCCCATGAGATTTCAACGAGTTATGTTATCAGGAGCAGATGTGGTCAAAACACTGGCCTTGAGTATCTTTCAAATGCTGTTTGAGTCTAGTAGCAAAGTACTCTATCAGCTCAATGAGTCGCTACAACACGAGGTATTCAAAGCATCTAATCAGTACAACCAAAACTACTCTGAACGACACGGCACACTCAAAGTATTGGGAATGCGAGAACCCATTCCATTGGAATCGGTGTATATTGCGGTGCAATTTTTAGATAACAACGCGGTTCGTCGGTTTGAAACCATTGAAGCGTTAGAGAATGTTTATCGTCAGTCACAACAGCGAGGTTTCTACAACAAAGTTGGCAATCGCAAGTCGGGGCTAGAAGTGGCGAATCAAACCCAATACATGATGGTGTTGGGTGGTCCTGGAATGGGTAAATCTACCTTTTTACGCAAGGTGGGTTTGGAGATTTTGACGAGCGATCGCCCCCATTTTCAGCATGACTGCATTCCGGTGTTTATTGAGTTAAAGGAGTTTCGGTCGGGTGATATCGACATCGAAGGCGCGATCGCTAACGAGTTTGAAACTTGTGGATTTCCCTATCACCAAAAATTTACCCGTGCTGCTCTAGAACAGGGAAAACTGCTTATTTTACTGGATGGGTTGGATGAGGTGCCTTCGGAACGGATGAGTGAGGCGATCGCTAAAATTCGCAACTTTGTCGATCGCTATGACAAAAATCGCTTTATCATCTCCTGTCGCATCGCCGCCTATCGTCACAACTTTCGTCGCTTTACCGATGTTGAAATTGCCAACTTTGACGACGAACAAATTTGTCAGTTTATTCAACACTGGTTTGCCGATGATGCCTATAAAGGGCAAGAGTGTTGGAGCAAGCTGATCAGCAGTGACTATGCTGCCGCTAAAGAATTGACCCATACACCTCTATTGTTAACCCTGACCTGTTTGCTGTATCAACGCGCAGGGCAGTTTCCGACGAATCGGGCTACGCTCTACGAAAAAGCCCTGCGGACTCTGTTGGAGGAGTGGTCTGGCGAAAAAGGACTCCCCCAGGCATCCCTCTATCGCGGACTCGACACGAAACGCAAGGAGTTAATGATTTCTAAAATTGCCTATGATGCGTTTCAAAACAATCGCTTCTTTTTGTCGAGACGAGAGCTTGCCAGCCAAATTGAGCATCTGCTAAAGGAAATGTTGCCGGATGAACCATTCGTTGACGGGTACGCGGTTCTCAAGTCGATTGAAGTCCAACACGGCATTTTAGTAGAACGGGCTGAAGGCATCTATTCGTTTTCCCATTTAACGCTGCAAGAGTTTTTAACTGCTCAACACATTATTGATACGCGACAGAATGTGCAGGAAGTCGTGGTGCAACATCTGGTGGATCACCATTGGCGGGAGGTGTTTTTATTGTTGGCAGGGTTGCAACAAGCAGATGACCTGCTACTGACCATGGAAAAACAAGCGGCTCGTTTGATCCAGACTCCCAATTTGCGAAACTTGCTGACCTGGGCAGACCACATCACAACCGGATCTGAAGGAAGCTACAAACCTGTTGTGAAGAGGGCGATCGCCATGTTTCTGGCACTTGACCTGGCGCAAGCCTTAGCCCTTGATCAGGCACGAGTGAGAAGTCTAAATTTGGATATTGATCGCGCTCGCAACCTGGCTTTAGCCCTCGATCACACGCTGACCTTAAACCGAGCACTCGATCTGGCGTTGGTGCGTGCGCTGAATCTATCGCGGGCATTGGATCTGGTAATCGACATCGCCCATAAATTTGAGGAGATCAAAATCTTTCATCAGGTGAAGTTCAACGTGCTCATTGCTTGGCTGGATGCGCTCAAAGTAAAAGCTCCTCATTATCAGAAAACACTGGCATCGCGTAAAGCTTTTATCGAGCAAGTGCATCAAACCTGGTTAAATGCGCTCAATCTCAACCGTGAATGGATTAATCTATCGCGTAGTGAAGTTACCGCCCTCGATCAGTATCTTTTCGCGAACCTGTTAATCGTTCAGTGCAGGCGATCGGCTGTATGGGTTTCACCGCAAACCTGGGAAACCATTGAGGATAAAATTATGCGGGTTCACTCAGCCTGTACTACTCTTTCGTGAGCGTTAAGACTGCTCGTGCGTTTGGACATGTCAGAACCAATTTCGTATTCAAATCCTTTATCTAAAAAAAACACCAACCATTATGACGATCTTGAGTTCAAGGTTGTTGAGGTTCCTAATTCCTGTGCGATCGATCAAATTCTGATCCGCTTAGCCATTAATATCATGCAGGGTGGAGGGCATCGGTATGGTGCCTTTCTGGATGCGGCTATGACGGCTGCTAAGTTTGCGATCTATACCACCTATCTCAGTGAAGGAAAAAATTTTCGTAAAACGGGGTTATTGCATCACGTCGAACCCAAGCGTGTCAAAACCATTGTTCAAGAGGTAGAGTCTGCCCTAACAGAGGGCAAATTACTGAAAACCCTCGCCTCTCAAGAACCCTACTACTTAATCTATCTCCCACATTTGTGGCTAAAAAAGTATCCCTGGACTCCGCCTCAGCCACGATTGCCGATGATCGGCTTAACCCGAGAGGAAAAGTTGGAGGTCGAAGCATCACTACCCAATGATTTGCCTAATGCTTTAGTGCTGACAGAATTTCAGTTTATGGAACTGATTGAGCTGTTGCATTTGGAGTCACAAAAAGATTCGTCAGAGGCTCATCGTGTTCCCCTCAGCGATGCGTTAATCGAACACATCAAACTACGATTGCTCTACTCCGGCACCGTGGTTCAGATCCAATCCCCACGTGGATTTCCCTTTTATTGTCTGGCACGCACCTCCTACTCGCCTCAAGATAAGCGGGAACGAATCTACACCATGTTTGAGGATGTGGATGGTTTTTTTCAACTTTTACAGGCCTGGGTGAATAAGGAGCCTGGAGTGTTACGCGGGCTAGAGGTCTTTGAAGTCCCGATTGAGCGAAAGGAAGAAGCTCTACAGGAGTTAGACAAACTGATTCAAGCGTGGGCAGATAAGTATCACCAGGAAGGCGGACAGCCCATGGTTTTGCACCTAGCCACAGGTCCTGTTAAAAGGTAGCGCGTTGTTCTTCATTCTTTCCCTTTCACATGCAATACGAACAACGCGAATGCTCCTGCCACCAATCCCCAAAAGGCAGAGCCAATTCCAAACAGAGTGGCTCCAGAAGCAGTGACAAGAAAGGTAATCAGAGCAGGTTCACGCTCCCTGCCATCAGCCAGTGCTGTTGCTAGACCGTTGCCGATTGTGCCGAGTAACGCCAGTCCTGCGATCGCCAATACCAGTTCTTTGGGAAACGCTGCAAACACGGCTCCCACCGTTGCGCCAAATAGTCCAATGCAGATATAGAAAACACCCGCAGCGATCGCCGCAACATAGCGTCTCGATGGGTCTTCGTGGGCTTCACGTCCCATGCAGATGGCCGCCGTAATCGCGGCGAGATTCAGAGCGAATGCCCCAAAGGGAGCTAAGAGAATCGTTGTGGCTCCCGTCCATCCGATCAGAGGCGAAATGGGCACCGTGTAACCCGATGCCCGAATAACAGCGACGCCAGGAATGTTTTGAGAAGCCATCGTCACGACGAATAGGGGCAACGCTACACCGATGAATGCTCCAATTGAGAATTGTGGCGCAGTAAAAATGGGCTCTGCCAGTTCCAGACGAACGGTTTCAAAGCGTAGCAGTCCTTGAATAGCGGCGATCGCAATGCCCACTACCAACGCTGCAACAACCGCATAACGGGGGTTCAACCGACGCACCACCAGATAAACACAAAACATGGCGAAGGTCATGACAAACTGGGTTTGCATTGCAGTAAACACCTCCAACCCAAACCGCAATAACACGCCCGCTAACATCCCAGAGGCGATCGACAGAGGAATGCGATTCATCGCTCGCTCAAACCAGCCCGTAAATCCGCATAAGGTAATTAAAACAGCGGAGATCAGAAACGCCCCGATCGCCTCCGCCATTGGGACTCCTGCCGCTGCGGTAATCAACATCGCTGCCCCCGGAGTAGACCATGCAGTGACAACTGGAACGCGATAGCGCAACGACAACACGATGCAGGTCAACCCCATGCCCAATCCCAGTGCCCACATCCAGGAGGCAATCTCCGCAGGGGATGCATTCAGAGCTTGCGCGGCTTGAAACACAATCACTGCCGAACTGGTAAATCCAACCAGAACGGTAACAAAGCCAGCAATCACTGCCGAGATGGAGAAGTCTTTGAAGAGAGTGAGATGCATATGGTGGGGAATGGGGAGTGGGGAATGGGGAGTGGGGAATGGGGAATGGGGTGTAGGGATTTGGCTTCGCCAAGCTCAACCCAAGTGGGGAAGCAGTGGCGTCCCCTTTTGAAACCTATGGAAGGAAGCAAGAGATTGCTAACTGCTCTATTGCATCCTACAGAGCTACTTCCGACTCGTATTGGACAGAATTGCGCTTTTGATATTGCCCCGGTGTAATGCCAAAAGCTTGTTTGAATAGGCGGTTTAAGTGGCTCTGATCATAAAATCCATGTTCTACCGCAATCTCTGAAAGTGACTTGGTGCTACACAGCGATCGCTTCGCCTGTAACAGTTGCCAGTGCCGCTGATAACGATGGGGCGGTAAACCCACTTGTTGATGAAACGTCCGAATCAAATAGTAAGGACTCAACCCTGCCAGTTTTGCTAACACATCAATTGAGACGGATTCTGCATAGTGCGTTTCTAAATAATCTCGAACAATGGCGATCGCTTTGGTTTCTGGCTTGGGCGATCGCAATGCCAAATGGGACTGAGTATGCCGCAGCAATAGCTGAGAAAACGCCTCTAACAACAACGACTCTCGCGTGAGATGAGATGTCGGTTGGCTGAGTGCCACAAATAATCGGTGAAAGTGCGATCGCAATGATTGATCCCAGACAATAGGTGCGATGAATGCAGGGAGGGGGCGATCGCACCACTCCAATTGAGTCAAAATATGGTGTACCTGTGCTGTACTGATGTAGATATTGCGAAATGTCCAACCCTGATTGGAAGCCGCTTGCCCCGTATGCACTTCCCCCGGATTAATCAAATTAAAACTGTTTGGCACCGCACAGCACGTCTGCCCCCGATACCAAAATTCTCCTAATCCTGCGTCGTTCATGCCAATGGTATAAGTTTCGTGGAAGTGCTTTGCAAAGGCATGGCGAACGATATGAGCACTAAATAGCTCAATTCCTGAGATGTTGGGTTGCCACAACTCTGCAAAATCAATTCCAATGTTCATCATGTCATGGTTGGACTAACCAACTGTTGGCGTTGTTAAGAGACGCAATTTAAGTGTGGGGAATACAGAAGCACTGTAGGCTATGGCATGAGTAGTGGCGATCGCTAGGTAGCGTTGGCTTCTCCCTTATTATGCGGCGCACTGAAACCTGTAAAGGTGATGTATTCGATCAAAAGTCTCATGACCATTATCGCGGTTCTTGTCCAATGCCTTGCCTTTACTATGCTCTCGAAAGTCTGTTGCCATCAATTACACTAGAAACAAGCTCAGTGGTCAATCCTATGGTTTCCAAATCAATTCGGTGGACAACTCGTGATCTCGATGCGATGCCCGACGATGGCGGTTGGAAACGCTATGAAATCATTGATGGAGAGTTATTTGTGACTCGTGCTCCCCACATTCGTCATCAAGGCGCAGCAGGTAAACTGCATGTCCGTCTAGAAACTTGGTCAGAACTGACTGGTGCAGGAAGTGCTTTCCAAGCTCCAGGAGTGATTTTTACCCCTACCGATGCAGTGATTCCTGATGTCGTTTGGATTAGCCGAGATCGTTTGGCTAATGGCATTGATGAGGCAGGACACTTAATCGTCGCTCCTGAGTTGATGGTTGAAGTGCTCTCACCTGGAGAACTGAACGAGCAGCGAGATAAGGAAGTCAAACTCAAACTTTATTCCCTACATGGAGTACAGGAATATTGGATCGTCAACTGGCAACTGCGATCGCTCGAAGTGTATCGTCGCCATGACGCTCAACTACAACTGGTTGCTACGCTCCTTCCAGAAGATACCCTCACGTCGCCTCTATTGCCAGAATTTAGCCTCTCAGTCGCTCAGGTATTTTTATAGTAGTGTGTTTTCAATAAAGCGCGATCGCCTCAAATTCAGCTCCAAATGCACTACATAAACCGCTGATACAATCCCTGCAACAAATTCTCCAACTTCTCCTCAGAGCAACTTTCAATCAACGCATCATATACTTCAATCAGCTTTGCCGCATCGTCGCCCAAGGTTGGGCTAAACTCCCACACATCCTGCACCCACTCTTGGGCATTCGACTCTTCAAAAATGAGCCGTTCTAACAATTGCTTTGCTTCTGCTCTAGAAATCGCCATATCTATATGTGGGAGTGTAACCGAATATTCCTCCAAACCCCATACTACAAGGACGCACAGCAATTTGCCCCCGTCAGCAGGACTAAACGCAAAATCCCCGGCTTCTTGAGAAAACCGGGGAGCTGAGATTTAACGGTATGACGTCAATTACTCAACGATGCCCAAAACTGGAGAAGGCTTTGACTCCGCCAATGTTGATTTGCCAAAACTCCAGGCATAGATTTCAGGATTGCTCTCTGCCACCTGGAAGTAGGAAGCCCGCACCTCACTGTTAATCGCAACCGTGGTCGCATCATACATTTGCGTTGCCAGCTTGGGATAGAAACCGATCGCAACGATGAGCGAAATGAAACAAGCCGCGATGAACAACTCACGAGGATTGGCATCCTCAAAAATAGCGTTCGCAGGCAGGACACAGTTCGTACCAAAGCAAGCCGCTTCTTCATTGCCCTGATTTTTCAAATCTGCATCACTCAAATCGCAGGAAGGAGTTACATCACACATCAACTCCGCCCCTGTTCCATAGAACACTTGACGCAACATCGAGAGCAAATAGATGGGCGTGATGATCAGACCGACTGCCGACAGGAAGATCGTCACGGTGCGGAAAGCAGAGCTATAGACATCAGTGGTAGTCAGACCGACAAAGACCGAGATCTCGCTCGCGAATCCGCTCATGCCAGGCAGAGCCAACGATGCCATTGCCGCGATCGTAAACAGAGCGAATACTTTGGGTAGTGCCTGACCGATTCCACCCATCTGATTCATCATCATCGTGTGGGTGCGATCGTAGGTAACACCTGCCAGGAAGAACAACACCGCTGCAATCAGACCATGAGACAGCATTTGCAACATCGCACCGCTAACCCCGATATCGCTGTAGGAGGCAAGCCCTAACAGGACAAAGCCCATGTGAGAGATTGAGGAATACGCGAGGCGACGCTTCATATTGGTCTGAGCGAAGGAGTTCAAAGCCCCGTAAACGATGTTCACGACACCCAAAATCGCCAGGATGGGAGCGAAGTAAACGTGAGCGTTAGGCAACAATTCCATGTTCAGGCGAATTAAGCCATAACCGCCCATCTTCAACAGTACTCCCGCCAGAATCATTGATACCGGAGAGGAGGCTTCACCATGCGCATCAGGTAACCAGGTATGGAAGGGGAAGATGGCAAGCTTGACTCCAAAGGAAACCAGCAACCCAGCATACAGCAACAGTTCGAGTGCCAGTGGGAAGTTCTTAAGTTGAAGTTGAGCAATATCAAAGGTGACATTATCGCCATAGAAAGCCATTCCCAACGCTGCTACCAGGATGAAGATAGAAGCAGCAGCAGTATAAATCAGGAACTTGATAGCGGCATAACGACGGTTTTGACCACCCCAGATGCACACCAGAAGGTAAACCGGGACGAGCTCGATCTCCCACATGATGAAGAACAGGAGCAGGTCTTGAGCGATGAACACACCAATCTGAGCGGCATAAAGCACCAGCATCAGAGCAAAGAACAATCGCGGTCTGCGATCGACTCGCCATGCAGCCAGCATAGAGAGCGTCGTCACCAACCCAGCCAACAACACCAATGGAGCTGACACCCCATCTACCGAAACCGTCCAGCTCATGCCGATTTGCGGCATCCAGGCAACCTGTTCCACCATTTGGAAGGTTGCGCTGCTCACATCGTAGTGCGTCCAAAATGCGTAGCACATCAAAACAAAGTCTGCGACACCCACAGCAAGGGCATACCACCGCACAACTTTGCCGTCCTTTTTGGGCAGCAACGGAATGAACAGAGACGCTAGAAGCGGTAGTAGGGCGATCGCAGTCAGCCAAGGAAATTGGTCTGTCATCATGGCATTCAATGAGGGTCTGAAGGGAGCGAGGAGAGGCAATAAGAATAAATACCTAATCGATGATTCTATTCTAATGGAGATTGTGAAGCAATTGTTATATTTCTTTCACTTGAGTAACAATACAACTGCATCTATGCATTAAAAGGAGTCTATGCATTGCAGAAAGGATATTAGGGGTAAAGGGAGAAGCGCGATTAATCGCGCTTCTCCCTTTACCCCTTAAAAGACGCGATAGGAGTTGAATTGCTCTAGACTGGGATAACGAACACCCAGACGGAAAGGAAGACTGAGCAATGCGATTGTCCCAAATGCTATTTGTGACACTGCGAGAAGACCCGGCAGAGGCTGAGATTCCCAGCCACAAGCTGTTGTTGCGAGCGGGCTATATTCGGCGGATTGCCAGTGGAGTCTATGCTTATCTACCGTTTATGTGGCGCGTGTTGCAAAAAGTCTCGCAGATCGTGCGTGAGGAGATGAACGCCACAGGTGCTCAGGAAGTATTGTTGCCTGCGCTGCAACCCTCGGAACTGTGGAAGGAGTCCGGACGGTGGGACACCTACACCAAAGCAGAAGGCATTATGTTCGCCTTGGTCGATCGCCAACAACGCGAGATGAGCCTGGGACCAACACACGAAGAGGTGATCACTGCGATCGCCCGTGACATGATCCGCTCTTATCGTCAGTTGCCGATGCATCTATATCAGATTCAGACCAAGTTTCGCGATGAGATTCGCTCCCGGTTTGGCTTGATGCGAGGCCGCGAGTTCATTATGAAAGATGGCTATTCCTTTCATGTCAGCGAAGATAGCTTGAAGGAAACCTATGCCGATATGGATCGTGCCTATCGTCGCATGTTTACCCGCTGTGGATTGCGGTTTCTTCCTGTAGAGGCAGACTCTGGGGCGATCGGTGGCTCTGGCTCTCAGGAATTCATGGTGCTGGCAGAGGCAGGCGAAGACGAAGTTCTCTACACCGAAGATGGCAATTACTCAGCTAATACTGAGAAAGCGGTGTCCCTGCCACCCGATGCTGAACCCTCAGCTTTTACGACGTTTGAGAAGCTCGATACTCCTAACACACCAACCATTGAGACGCTAGCTAAGTTTCTCAAATGCTCCCCCACGCAGATTGTCAAAAATGTCCTGTATCAAGCGACCTATGACAACGGCATGAATGTGCTGGTTTTGGTCAGCATTCGCGGCGATCAGGATGTCAATGAGGTTAAGCTGACGAACGAGTTAGTCAAACTGGGAAGCCGTTTTGGCGGTAAAACTCTGTTAGCCTTGACCGTGCCGGATGCTGAAGCGCAAGCCAAATGGGCAGCCAAATCCTTGCCGTTGGGCTACATCTCCCCTGGTTTAGAGGATGACTACATTAGCAAGCAAAACAACTTGCATCCCAACTTTTTGCGCTTAGTCGATAAAACCGCTGTTAACCTGAAGAACTTTGTCACCGGGTCAAACGAGTCCGGCTTTCACGTCGTCGGAGCCAATTGGGGCACTCAGTATCCCCTACCTGCCGATGTGGTGGATGTCCGTAAAGCCAGACCGGGCGATCGCGCCATTCATGACCCCAACCAGGTGCTGCAAAGCGCACGGGGAATTGAAGTGGGTCACATCTTCCAATTAGGCACCAAATATTCCGCTGCGTTAGGGGCGACCTTCACCAATGAACAAGGGGAAGAAAAGCCCCTGGTCATGGGTTGCTATGGAGTCGGTGTGTCTCGTCTGGCGCAATCCGCTGTAGAGCAATCCCACGACAAAGACGGCATTATCTGGCCTCCGGCGATCGCTCCTTACCATGCCATTGTCGTCATTCCCAATGTTAACGATGCGGCTCAAGTCGCTGCCGCTGAGAAACTCTACACTGAGTTGAATCAAGCTGGTATTGAAACCCTGTTGGACGATCGCGATGAACGCGCTGGTGTGAAATTCAAAGATGCCGATCTAGTGGGCATTCCCTACCGTGTGGTGACGGGGCGATCGCTCCAGCAAGGCAAAGTCGAAGTCGTCAAACGCGCCAACCATGAATCTCAAGAGATTGCTCTGGAAGAGGTAGTATCTACACTGAAACAGTGGGTGACGGATGCTTTGAATAACGTGTAGGGATGGCGAAGCGATCGCTCTCAAAGGCACACCATGATTAGTCTTGTGGTCAAACCCGAAGTCATTGAACTTCCGCCAAGAGCAGTCGTTAAAATTGTGGCGAATTGGCAGGACTATCAAGCCATGCTAAAGCAACTGGGCGATCGCTCCTCTCCTCGCTTGAATACCGAATCGACCGATTAAACGATCGCTATCCTCGTCAGTGTTAAAGGATTCCACCCCAGAAGCCTATGGAATTTATCACAATTTTATTGTCAAGCTTGATTGGCATCATCACGCCAGCAGGCTTTGTGCTCGATCGCGTCGCTGAAGATGCCATTCGCGATCGCCTCTACGATGCCGAAGCGGTGCAGGTTCGGATTGACAATACTCCCAGTTATCAGATCGCGCAAGGCGAGGTAGATCGAGTCCGGATTGCGGTACGAGGAGCGTTTCCAATAGAAGGGGTGCGAATTGACACGTTTGAGGTAGAGACTGACCCCATTTCCGTTGATCCGGGTCAGTTGCGTCGGGGAGAACCCGCACTGGAGAAGCCGTTACAGGCAGGAGTGCGATTGGTGCTGAGTCGCGAGGATTTAAATCAGGCATTGCGATCGCCCGAAATTGCAGGTCAACTGCGAGACTTGAGCCTGGATGCAGTAGGCGGGTCGGAGTCGGAGTTGAGACGCTACGACGTAGTGAGTCCGCAAGTGGATTTTTTAGAGGGAGATCGCATCCGGTTTCAAGCCACGCTACGACAGCAACAAACTGATGAAGAACTACGGATCTTAGTTGAGTCGGGGTTGGGGTTTACGGCAGGGCGACGATTACAACTGACCAATCTGATAATTCAGGTAAATGATGAGGCGAATCCCAGTCAGTTTACTCAGCGACTCGCAGCGGGACTCAGTCGCCGCTTAGATTTGCAGCGTTTGGAGGAAGAGGGTGTTTTGGTGCGGGTGTTGCAGTTTGACATTGAGGCAGAGGAGATAGCGATCGCAGCGTTTGTTCGCATCGACCCCAACTCACCCCTGTTAGCGAATGAGCGTCCCTAAAATATAACCGTCAAGATGAGATCTTCAGGGCTTGCTGGCGAGGCTAAAAGAACGAAAACTCCGGGCTTGCTGTTCAATTCGAGTGGCAAGGCGATCGCACACTAACTTACACAGTTCAAAAATGAGGTCATCTTCGACACTGTAGTAAGCTGACGTGCCCACCGTGCGACGGGTCAAAATCCCCGCCTGCAACATCACCTTCAAGTGTTTTGACACATTGGCTTGACTGGTAGCCGTTTCCTCTACCAAGTCTTGAACGCACTTCTCGCCGTCCCGAAGAACGTTCAAAATTCGCAAGCGCATCGGCTCACTCAAAACACCGAAGTATTCAGCCACTTGCTGCACAACTTCGAGCGGTACAGACTCTGCTGATTTCATGCAATCTAACCTAGAGAAGAGTGATCCCCAAGATTCTAACAGTCAAACCATCTATATCGATATAGTAATGATTACAAAAATTAGTTGAATCATCAAAAATCCGTCAAATGGCTGAGTAGAATCCTGTCTAAACCGCTTCATTCAACTCAATTACATTGCCATCCGGATCTTGTGTAAAAAGAGCCGCCCGACCAGACGCGCTCATTTGCACCATACAACCTTCGGTCAGCAACCGTTCCTTCGCGGCTGATAAGTTCTCAACCGTAAATGCCAGGTGGCGATCGCGCCCTAACTTGTCTGGTTTAGGCGGTTGATGGGAAAAGCCTTCATCCACAATCAAGTGAATCTGAATGTCGCCCAGTTGATACCACACGCCCGGAAACTTAAGGACGCGATCGACCTTGGGTAAGCCAAGCACCGCGCCATAAAAGTGTTCGGCTTTTTCTAAATTAGAGACTAAAACGGCGGTGTGAACGTATTGCAGGAGTTTCATAAGAGTGTCAATGGTTAATGGTTAATGGTTGATGGTTAATGGTTAATGGTTGATGGTCAATGGTTAATGGTCAATGGTTAATGGTTGATGGTCAATGGTTGATGGTCAATGGTTAATGGTTAATGGTTAATGGTTGATGGTCAATGGTTGATGGTCAATGGTTAATGGTCAATGGTTGATGGTTGATGGTCAATGGTTAATGGTCAATGGTTAATGGTTAATGGTCATAGGTTAAAAATCAGGGGTCATAGGTTAAAAATCAGGGTTGATAGCAACCAACAATTGACGATTGACGATTGACGATTGACAATTGACGATTGACGATTGACGATTGACGATTGACGATTGACGATTGACGATTGACGATTGACGATTGACGATTGACGATTGACAGACACCTCACTCCTCTACTCCCTTTTATCCATTATCCTTTTTGTATCTCTAACGATGGGCGATCGCATGAAGGGTAAGCAGGTTTTGTTGACAGGTGGTACGGGTGGTCTGGGGTTGGGAGTGACACCAACCGTATTGGCACAGGGCGTAGAGTCCATTACCATTCCATACCACAATCCTCAGGAGGTGGAACGGCTTAAGAGCAGAATCTCCCCTGCGGATGCAGTGCGGCTCAAGTTTGTATCAACTGACTTAACCAATGAAGCCTCGGTGCAACAGTTAGTAGATGGAATGCAACGGGTGGATGTTGTGATCCATTTAGTTGGGGGTTTCTCAATGGGCAAAACCCATGAGTACAGCTACGAGCAGTGGCAGAAAGACTTTCGGTTGAATTTGGAAACCACATTTTTGGTGTGCAAACACAGCTTGCGGCGAATGCTGGAGCAGAACTATGGGCGAATTGTCACGGTGGGGTCACGCGGTGCGGTGGAACCGGGCGGACAGTTGGCAGCCTATTGCGCGTCGAAGGCAGGAGTGGTGGCGTTAACCAAGGCGATCGCAGACGAAACAAAGGGCACGAACATTACTGCCAATGTGGTGTTGCCCAGCGTCATCGATACCCCAGCAAACCGCGCTGCCATGGGAGCAGAAAATGCCGATCAATGGGTCAAAGCGGAATCGCTAGCTGAGGTCATCTGCTTCCTGGCTTCAGAGTCAGCCCGCGATATCCGAGGAGCCGCTGTGCCTGTGTACGGCAATGTTTAACCGATTGACCCGACCATAGAACTGTCTACTGCGGATGTTCTGGTTGCCGTTGCCATGATAGAAGTACAGGGTTGGGAGGTGGATTGTCATACAACCATCCACTGATCACCCATTCGCCTCAGCAGGAGCCATTCCAGGAGATCGTATTCATGTCCAACCGTTGTAGCCAGGGGCACCAGAACCCACCCGACAGTCGGTTTTGCCGTTTGTGTGGCGAAAAGCTCACGGTGGCAGGAGTTGGCATTTATCCCGGAATGCTATTGGGCGATCGCTATCGTCTCGTTCGTGAGTTAGGTCACGGCGGGTTTGGGCGCACCTATTTGGCAGAAGACATCAACCGCTTCAATGAACCCTGTGTGCTGAAAGAGTTTGCACCGCAGGTACGCGGCACCTATGCGCTACAAAAATCAGAAGAGTTGTTTGAGCGGGAGGCAGGGGTGCTCTATAAGCTTCAGCATCCCCAAATTCCGCGATTTCGGGAGATGTTTCGCGCCAACTATGAAGAGCAGGGACATCTCTTTTTGGTGCAGGATTTTGTCGAGGGCAGCAACTACAACCAGTTGTTGATGGCTCGCAAGCAGCAAGGGCAGGTCTTTTCTGAGGCGGAGGTGGCTCAACTTCTGCGGCAGTTGTTGCCCGTGTTGCAATACATCCACTCCATAGGGGTAATTCACCGTGATATATCGCCCGATAATTTGATTCTGCGCTCGGCTGACCAACTCCCCGTGTTGATTGATTTTGGGGGAGTTAAGCAAGTTGCAGCAGCGATCGCTTCTCAATTTGTGGAAGCTAACCAGGTGCCTCACGCCACTCGGCTCGGCAAAATCGGCTACGCCCCACCCGAACAGATGCAAACGGGACAGGTCTATCCCCAAAGTGATTTGTATGCTTTGGCTGTGACTGCCCTTGTGCTATTGACGGGCAGAGAACCGCAAGAGTTCATCAGTGATGCAGCAACCCCCGCTCGCTGGCAAGCGTTTGTTACCCTCAGCCCAATGTTATCTGCCGTGTTGAGCCGGATGCTAGCACCCCAACCGAGCGATCGCTTTCAGTCAGCTGCCCAGGTCTTGCAAATGCTGGGTGCTCCACCTGCTTTTAATCCAGATCTGGTCAATCGTGCCTTTACATCCCACGCTCCATTGCCCCCGGCTACTCCACCCTCTCCACCGCTTTCCTACACCCCACACTCCGCACCCCAGCCCCCTACCTCCTCTGCCACCGTCGCCTATCGCCCCGCTTCTCCCCCTGCACCCCGGCGATCATCAGGAATCAACGCGGGTATTGTCGTCTTCCTGGCAATATTAGGAGCCGTAATTGGGGTCGGTTGGTGGGCAAGAGATGAGTGGTTACCCCTGATCACGGAGGCTCCCGCCACAGGTGAGGCAACGAACCCCGATACGCAAAGCTCTGATTTTTCCCCAGAGGAACGGGCACGCAAGGCTGCTCTGCGCGATCGCCGAGAAGCATTGGGCATTGACGCAGGTTTTTTGGTAAGGCTGACAGATGCAACGTTTCGCGATCGCCATCCCGAATTGCAGGGGCGCACCCTGACCACAGACCCCAGTGATGCGCAGTGGCGAGCACAGTGGGATGCGATCGCGAGCGAATGGTTAGATCAGCTAGAGCAATCGACGAGTGCCGAAGCTCGTCGCCAATTAGGCAGCTATGACAAAACGGATCGAGATGCCTGGAAGCAAACGGTGAATCAACTGTATGTCAGTAGCCGAGCCCTGTACGATTTAGCGGATGCACAATTCTTCCATCTTTACCCAGAACAACGCGAAGAAAACTTTTTAGAGCAACCGATCGGGCAAGTCTGGCACGCGATCGCTTTTGATGCGGTGCAAGCTCTACAAAGTAACAACGCTCTAGAACGCATTCAATTTGCACCGGGCACTTTTAGCCAGGATGTTAGCGGCACACTCAACCCCGGTGAGGGCAGGGTGTTTATTGCCAACTTGAGAGCAGAACAAATTCTGCGACTCAGTTTGCAAGTGCCACCCCGCAGCACTCAACTGTCGGTGTATGTGCCTCGCCCAACGGTGGAAACTCCCTTTTATCTGGAAGATTCTGCTGATGTCGTGTGGTCAGGGACTTTAACTCAATCCGGCTATTACGAGATAGTGGTAGTGTCGATCGCTGACCAGCCCATCAACTACAACCTCACCGTCGCAGTAGATAATGTCACCTCTGCTCCGGTTGAACCGACCGAGCCAGAAGCCCCCGATGCCAAAAACTAGTGTTGCGAACACAAAGTTCTGAAATGTAGGGGGTTTGGAGGCTTCGCCCCCAAGCAGGGGTTCCACCCCTTCACCCCTTTCAAAACTTATTTTTTGCTGTACTAGATTTATAGCTTTGGTCAGCAAGCTGACGAATTGATTCGCTGGGTCTAAACCAAACTGATGTTAGATTTAGCGCGATCGCAACAAGCTAGAAGTCAACACAAAATCAGATTGCAGCGTCAGGTCTAAATCGGTTTCCGGTTCAACCACGACCACTTCAACTTCTCTATCGTTGCCACCTAGCAACACGGATGCTAATGCCCCAACACCCGCTCCTGCTAAGACTTCAATGAAGTCAATGTCACCAAACACTTCTGACAACACAGCCGCCGCTGCTGCCCCGATCGCGGCTCCCCGTAAAAAGTCTGGGTCGCTCTCTTCGGTAATGGTTTCAGTGCGAGTAACCACATCGGATGCGGCATTGATGCTATAACGACGACCACTCGGCAACACGACCTCGTCTGCAACGAATTGACTGCCTCCATCGGCGGGTCGCAATTGCCCCTCAATCTGGCTGCCTCGTGGAATCAGAACGGTGCCACGAGAAGATCGAATATCAGTTTCTACGGTTAAAGTGACATCTGAGGTTTCCTCAGGTGTGAGCACAATTCGCTCAGCTTCAGTGTAGGTCACAGGAATCACAGTGCCCGATGGAATGCCGACCTGTTGAGATTGTTGCGAAAAAACTTGGGCAACCACTGCTTCAGAGGCAGCAACACGAGTCGCTGTCACCACCGGAACCATCGCAGTAGACATCAACCCAAGTGCCATCATTAGGGCAGTTTTAGACTGCCAACGTTTTGAACTTGTCATTATTACCATTCCCCCAGGGAACGAAAGCACAGATCTAGAAGACCCGGAGCAAATCAGCAATGTTCCCAACCGTTATGGTTCGTATGAGTTTGTATTAATTTTCAATCTTTCAGTTTCGCCAAGCTTGACTAAATCTAGATAATTTCTCGGATGTTTCTTTTCAAATCTTTAAGAAATCTAGGCTAAAACTTGAGCTGAAGTACGAGAAGTTTCGGTGTTAAATAGTCACCCTTGCTGCATACGATAAGGTCAATTCCTATTTTATCTGGACTTGGCTAGAAGTTTGCTTCATTGGGCGATCGCCCTTTTGCTTTTCGATTGACGACGCGAGTGATTTCCCTAACCATTCAATCTTGCTGATGCATCGGTTCATTACACTGATTTTTTTCCAGGCATCCCAACCAAAGTAATGATTTTGTGTCCCCAACACCAGTAAACTAATAACGTTTTGCTTGGATTAGATCGATGTAATTAAAAACACTATCCCTTGAAAGATCGATTCAAGGAATAGCAGATCATCCTGAGTGAATGGATAACACGATTCAAGTCTCATGCCCATTCCAAGTTAAGGCACATTGCGATCGCGATCGCTAAATCTGCTATCTATTCCCCATGAAATGGGTAGTCTCTTCGTATAGTAGGCATCACCAAAACCACTCCTATGCCAGAATTTCGGGTTAATACCACTACAACCAACGACCAAACGATGTTTCCCGCTGGGGTGCCAATTCCAGCTGCACAAGCCATCGCTACCGATGACAGTGGCAACTTTGTGGTTGTCTGGGCAAGTCGAGCGCAAGACGACACATCTGGTATTAGACCGTGGGGCGTTTATGCTCAGCGATTTGACGCAACTGGCAACAAAATTGGGGTGACCGAGTTTCGCGTCAACACCTTCACCACAGATGAGCAGTGGCAACCGAGTGTCGCCATGGATGCCGATGGTGATTTTGTCGTTACCTGGACTAGTTTTGGGCAACCCGGTGACCCGGATGAAGGGGTTTACATTCAGCGATATAGCAAAACTGGCAACCCCATCGATGGCGAGTTTCAGGTTAACACCACCCTTCCAGGGACACAGCAAGCCTCTAATGTGGCAATGGACGCAAACGGCAGCTTTGTTGTCACCTGGACATCGCTCGCACAGGATGGTAATGGCAATGGCATCATTGCCCGTCGCTACGACAATACAAACAACACCTGGGGCAGTGAGTTTCGCGTCAATACTCAGATCACCAGCGGCGATCAGCAATATTCGCGGATTGCCATGGCAGATAACGGCAACTTCGTTATCACCTGGATTAATGGCTCCGGTGCCGCCGCCGATGTTTACGCCCGCTTGTTTGATGCCGATGGCGACCCCATCACCACCGAGTTTCGCGTCAACAACTACACCACGAATGGCCAGCTTGACCCCAGTGTGGCGATGGATGCCGATGGTGATTTTGTCATCGTCTGGGCAAGCAATGGGCAGGATGGCAGCAACGATGGGGTCTATGCCCGACGTTACAACGCACTGGGGCAACCCCAGGGCACGGATGAATTTCGCGTTAACTCCACAACCTTCAATCAACAACGAAACCCAACGGTTTCAATGGATGGTGCCGGTAACTTTATTGTCACCTGGTCGAGTGCGGGGCAAGATGCAGGCACGGGTTGGGGAGTCTTTGGTCAACGCTTCAACGCATCTGGGAATCGCCAGGGTTCAGAGTTTCGCATTAATGATGAGATCGCAGGTGATCAGCAGTATTCCTCCGTATCCATGACTCCTACGGGCAACTATGTGGTTGCCTGGACAAGCAGTAGCGGAACTCAGGATGGGGGCGGTGCGGGCGTTTATGCCGAAGCCTTTGCCGCAGCGGCAAATCAAATTCCCACCATTAGCACCTTTGGCAAAACCCTGGATGAGGATCAGGTTTTCCCCTTTACTCTGGCTGACTTTGTTGGGGCATTTACCGATCCAGATGGCGATAGTCTCGGCTCTATCCAAATTCTCGCCCTACCGACTCAAGGTACGCTCAAACTCGACGGCGTTGATGTTCTGCTAAATCAGGAGATTTTAGCGTCTAACCTCGCCAATCTTACCTATACCCCTGCCTCCAACTTCAGTGGTTCTGACAGCTTCACCTGGAATGGATCAGATGGCACGTCTTTTGCCAATACTCCGGCTCAGGTCAGCTTAACCATCAACCCTGTCAATGATCCACCCATTGTCAGTGCTATTGATACCCAAATCACGAATGAAGATGCACCGATTGATGTTGCCTTTACAGTCAGTGATGTTGATACTCCGGCTACTTCCCTCACGGTAGTAGCATCATCGAGTGATACGACTCTGGTTCCCAACGCCAATATTGAGGTTTTAGGAACAGGCATCAACCGCACCGTCCGCATTACCCCAACAGCAAATCTGTCCGGTAGCACCACGATTACGTTAGATGTAACGGATGGCGATTTAACGACAACTCGCAACTTTCTCTTAACGGTGACAGCGATCGACGACCCACCAACGATTACCGCGATCGCCGACCAGTCCATCAACGAAGACGCCAACACCGGACCCCTGTCCTTCACGATTGGGGATGTTGATACGGACATCAATACCTTGACGCTCAGCGGGACTTCGAGCAATCCGGCTCTGGTGCCGAACGGCAATATCGTCATCAGCGGCACCGGGGCAAACCGCACCGTAACCGTGACCCCTGTCGCTAACCAGTCGGGCACTGCCACCATTACGCTCACCGTTAGCGACGGGACAACTCCCGTTACAGAAACCTTTGATGTGGTAGTGGCTCCACTCAACGACCTGCCAACCATCACGGCGATCGCCGATCAGTCTATTGAGGAAAATACTTCCACCCCTGCCCTGGCATTTACGGTTGGAGATGCGGAGACGCCCCCCAATGCGTTGACGGTGACGGCAACCTCAAACAATACCGCGCTGGTGCCCAACGCCAATATTTTGATTGGGGGCAGTGGAGCCAACCGGACGGTGACGGTTACTCCGCTAGCCGGACAATCTGGGGTAGCTCTGATCACTGTCAGTGTCAATGATGGCACCACCACCACCACCGAAACCTTTAACGTGTCGGTGGGCAACGTGGATGACCCACCCACCATTACGGCGATCGCCGATCAAAACATCAACGAAGATGCCAACACGGGGGCACTTGCTTTCACGATTGGGGATATCGATACCCCGATCGCCAATTTGACAGTGACAGCGACCTCCAGCAATACCACGTTGATTCCCAATGCCAATGTGGTTTTAGGGGGCAGTGGAGCCAACCGCACGATTACCGTCGCGCCAGCGGCAAACCTGTCGGGCAGTGCCACGATTACCATCAACGTCAGCGACGGCACGACCACCGCCACAGAAACCTTTAACGTCGTAGTTACGGCGGTCAACGATAACCCAACGATTACAGCGATCGCTGATCAAAACATCAACGAAGATGCCAACACGGGGGCACTTGCCTTCACGATTGGGGATGAGGAAACGCTGGCAGATGATTTGACGGTAACAGCGACCTCCAGCAACACGACCCTGGTACCGAACGCCAACGTTGTGGTGACGGGTGCGGGTGCCAATCGCACTATTACGGTTACCCCCGTTGCCAACTTGTCAGGCACGACCACCATTACCTTAAGCATCAGCGATGGCACCAACACGACCATCGAAACCTTTGATGTGGTCGTCAACCCGTTGAATGATCCGCCCACGGTCAGTGCGATCGACAACCAGACCACCAGCGAAAACACGCCCACCACTGCCATTCCCTTTACGGTGGGGGATGTGGAAACTGCACCGGGAGCATTGACCATCACTGCCACCTCCAGCGACACAACACTGGTGCCGAACGGCAATATTGTGATTGGGGGCAGTGGTGCAAACCGCACGATTACCGTCTCCCCTGCCGCTGGACAGTCGGGCATTGCCACGATTACCGTCAACGTCAGTGACGGCACCACGACCACGACAGAAACCTTTAGTGTGTCGGTGGGCGTTGTCGATGACCCACCCACCATTAGTGAGATCACGAATCAAACTACCGATGAAGATTCGGCAACGACTGCCATTCCCTTCACGATCGGGGATCCAGATACGCCGATTGGTTCTCTCGTCATTACGGCGGTTTCCGATGACCAAACCCTGATTCCCAACGGCAACATCGTGGTCGGTGGAACGGGAACCAACCGCACGATCACCGTCACCCCTGCCAGTAACCTGTCGGGCACTGCCACGATTACCGTCAACGTCAGTGACGGCACGACGACTGCCACAGAAACCTTTAATGTGGTCGTCACACCCGTTGATGATCTACCGACGATTAGTGCGATCGCCGACCAACCTGTCAACGAAGACACTCCTACCACAGCGATTCCCTTCACGATTGACGATGTGGAAACGCCCGTGGGGTCACTCACCCTGACCGCCACCTCCAGCAACCCTACGCTCGTGCCCAATGGCAATATTGTCATCACGGGAACGGGAGCGAACCGCACGATCAGGGTCACCCCTGCCCTCAACCAGTTTGGGACGGCAACCATTACCCTCAGCCTCAGTGACGGCGCGAACACGACCACGGAAACCTTTGATGTGGTGGTAGCAGCGGTCAACGATTCCCCTACAGTCAGTGCGATCGCCGATCAGACCACCAACGAAGGCACTGCCACCACCGCCATTCCCTTCACAGTTGGGGATGTAGAGACTCCATCGGGTTCTCTGATCATCACGGCGACCTCAAGCGATGGGGCGATCGTTCCCAACGGCAATATTGTGATCGGAGGCAGCGGGGCGAACCGCACCGTAACCGTGACGCCTCTACCCAACCAGTCCGGCAACGTCACGATCAGCGTCAATGTCAGCGATGGTAACACCACCACCACCGAAACCTTCAACCTGGCAGTGGGGGCGGTGGATGACCCACCGACGATTAGTGCGATCGCCGATCAGTCCATCAACGAAGATACGCCCACTGCTGCGCTTCCTTTCACGATTGGCGATGTAGATACCCCCGTCGGTTCTCTCACTGTAACGGCGGCCTCCAGTAACACGACGCTAGTACCCAACGCCAATGTAGTGCTTACAGGAACCGGATCTAACCGTGCTGTCACAGTTACCCCAGTCGCCAACCAATCCGGCACAACCACCATCAACCTGACGGTTAGTGATGGCAACACCACGACCACCGAAACCTTTGATGTTGTGGTGGGAGCAGTCAACGACCCACCCACGATCAGTGCGATCGCCGATCAGACCATTGATGAGGATCAGACAACAACGGCTCTGCCCTTCACCATTGGGGATATCGAGACGACCGCCGATTTGCTCACCGTGACCGCTACCTCCAGTGACACAACGCTGGTGCCAAACGGCAATATCGTGATTGGTGGAACGGGAGCCAACCGAACCGTGACGGTTACTCCGGCAGCCAATCAATCGGGCACTGCCACGATCACAATTGCGGTCAACGACGGCACCACGACCAGTTTTGAGACGTTTAACCTGGTCGTGGGCACGGTAAATGACGCACCGTTTATCACGGCAATTGGTGATCAAACGGTGAATGAAGGGATTTCAACGGGAGCGATCGCTTTTACCGTGAGCGATGCCGAAACCTCTCCTGGTGTCCTCACCGTCACTGCTACCTCCAGCAATCCGGCTCTGGTGCCCAACAGCAACATTATTTTGGGGGGCAGTGGCAGCGATCGCACAGTTACAGTCAATCCAGTTGCCAACCAGTTTGGTACTGCGATCATTACCGTCAGTGTCAGCGACGGCACAGCGACCACCGTTGAAACCTTCAACGTCGTTGTAGGCGCGATCAACGACCCACCCACCATTACGGCGATCGCCGATCAGACGATTAACGAAGATCAGGCGACAACTGCGCTGCCCTTTACCATTGCCGACGTTGATAACCCGGTCAATACCCTGACGGTTACGGCAACGTCGGCAAATCCGGCATTGGTGCCCGATAGTAACATTGTCATCAGTGGCACGGGAGCCAACCGCACGGTGACGGTCACTCCACTGGCAAACCAGTCTGGCACTGCCACCATCACCATCAATGTCAGCGACGGCACGACCACGACCACGGAGACGTTTGATGTAGTGGTCAACGGGGTTAACGATCCGCCCACCATCAGTGCGATCGCCGATCAGACCACCAACGAAGATACCCCCACCGCTGCCATTCCCTTTACGCTGGACGACATTGATACTTCTCCACTTGGGCTTATCGTTACAGCCACGTCTAGCAATCCAACGCTCGTTCCCAATGGCAACCTGACCATCGGAGGAACGGGAACCAACCGGACTATCATCGTCAATCCGGCAGCCAACCAAACAGGTACTGCCACCATTACGGTGAATGTCAACGATGGCACAACCACCGTTACCGAAACCTTCGACATTGTGGTGAATCCGGTTAATGACCCGCCGACCATCACTGCGATCGCCGATCAAAGTGTCAACGAAGGGGTAACAACCGGGGCACTTGCCTTTACGGTCAACGACGCAGAAACGCCAGCAGGTTCGCTCACCATCACCGCCACCTCCAATAACCCCACACTCGTTCCCAATAGCAATATCATTTTGGGCGGTAGTGGGGCTAACCGCACTGTCACTGTGAACCCGGCGGCTAACCAGTTTGGCACTGCTACGATCACGGTCAGCGTCAGCGACGGCACACTTACTACGACCGAAACCTTTGATGTGGTAGTAGGAGCGGTCAACGACCCACCGACGATCAGCACCATTAACAACCAGCTCACCAACGAAGACACCCCAACCACCGCCATTCCGTTCACGGTGGGGGATATCGACACTCCCCTCAGCAACCTGACCATCACAGCCACCTCTAGCAATGGGGCACTGGTTCCCGATGGCAATGTTGTAATCACGGGAACGGGGGCAAACCGGACTGTTGTCGTGACTCCAACGGCAAACCAATCGGGCACAACCACTATCACGCTGACGGTCAGCGATGGCAATCAGACTGCCACTGAAACCTTTGATGTCACGGTGAATCCGATCAACGACGCACCCATTGCCAGTGCGATCGCCGACCAGAACACCAGCGAAAACACCGCGACAGCCCCCATTCCCTTCACAATCAGCGATATCGACAGCCCGCTGGGAACCTTGGTCGTCACGGCAACTTCCGGCAACACGGCACTGATTCCCAACAGTAATATCATCATCAGCGGCACGGGAGCGAACCGCACTGTCACCGTTACCCCTGCCACCAATCAATCGGGCACTGCCACCATTAGCGTTCGCGTGAGTGATGGCACTAACTTCAGCACCGAAACCTTTGATGTGGTCGTGACTTCGGTTAACGATCCGCCGACGATCGCCCCCATTAGCGATCGGGTGATTAACGAAGACACTTCCACCGGAGCTATCCCCCTCACCCTGGCGGATATCGACACATCGCTCAATTCCCTTACGGTCACGGCTACCTCCAGCAACCCGGCATTAATCCCCAATGGCAACATCGTCATCCTAGGTGCGGGAGCCAATCGGTCGATCAACGTTACGCCACTCGCGAACCAGACCGGAATTGCCACAATCACCGTTAACGTCAATGACGGCACGACTACCGTTACTGAAACCTTTGATGTCACGGTGAATCCGGTTAACGACCCACCAACCGTCAGCGTGATCGCGGATCAGACCACTACAGAGGGCACTGCCACCACTCCCATTGCCTTTACCGTTGGCGATGCAGAATCGCTGCCTGACTCCCTCGTCATCACGGCAACTTCCGGTAACACCACCCTCGTTCCCACGGGCAACATTGCTATCGGTGGCACCGGAGCGAACCGCACCGTCACCGTTACCCCCGTTGCCAACCAATCGGGAACAGCCGTCATTACCCTTCAAGTGAGTGATGGCACGGCAATTACCACCCGTGTCTTCAACTTAGTGGTAGGGGCAGTCAACGATGCACCCACCATCACGGCGATCGCAAATCAGACCATCAATGAAGACACCGCATCAACAGCGATTCCGTTCACGATCGGGGATGTAGATACCCCAGTCGGTTCATTGACCGTGACGGCTACATCCAGCAATCCAACCCTGATTCCCAATGGCAGTATCGTCATCGGTGGCACTGGGGCAAACCGCACGGTTACCGTCACTCCTGCCACAAACCAGAACGGGACTTCAACCATCACCCTCACCGTCAACGATGGCAACTCCACAACCACTGAAACCTTTGATGTGGTAGTTACGCCCATCGCTGACCCCCCCACGGTGAACCCGGTCAACAAGGCAGGCACCGAGAACACAAATGTCATCTTTGCCACGACTGACTTTGCTGCCGGATTCGCTGACCCTGATGGTGATACCCTCAATCAACTCCGAATTACATCGTTGCCCACGAACGGTACCTTACGCCTTAGCGGTGCTGCTGTTACGGTCAATCAGGTGATTCCAGTCGCGCAGATCGCCGACCTGACCTATACGCCCAACCCCCAATTCAACGGCACTGATAGCTTTGGCTGGACAGGCTCCGATGGCACCAGCTTTGCCGCCACCGCCAGCACCGTCACTCTGGCGATCGCCGCTGTGAATGACGCGCCTACCCTAACCAACGTCAGCAAGGTTATTAACGAAGACACCGTTATCAACTTTTCCAGCAATGACTTTATCGGTGCATTTAGCGATCTCGATGGCAACAGCCTGGTTAAGATTCAGATTACATCGCTGCCAACCAACGGCACCTTACGGTTGGGAGGCTCGCTCGTCACGATCAACCAGGAAATTGCAGTTGCTCAGCTCAACAGCCTGACCTTCACCCCCAACACCAACTTTGGTGGAACCATCAGCTTTGGCTGGAATGGCTCCGACGGCACCCTGTATGCCGCAACCGCTGCAACCGTCAATATCACAGTGAACGCTATTGATGACCCTCCGGTTGTCACCACCACGGCTACCCCCATTCCCTACGCAGAGGGAGCCAGCGCAATTCCCATCGATAGTGGACTAACGCTGAGCGATACCGATAGCACTCAACTGAACGGTGCCACGGTCACCATTGTCAACTTTGATCCTGCCCAGGATGTGTTAAACTTCACCCCCCAGGCAGGCATTACAGGTAGCCTCAGCGGTGGCACACTCACCTTCTCAGGAACAGCTAATCTCAACGACTATATTGCCGTCTTGCGATCGGTCACCTATCGCAACAGCAGCAGCACTCCCAATCTTGCCGATCGCCTGGTGCGCTTTTCTGTCAGAGACACCAGCAACGTCACCAGCAACTTTGCCACCCGAACTATTCAAGTTCTGCCGGATGACACCGCTCCATTGGTGACGACAACGGGCAGTCCCCTCGCCTATCCCGAAAATGGTGGAGCCGTCTTGATTGATACGGGAGTTACCATTGGCGATTCCGACAGTGTGCTGCTTACGGGTGCAACTGTGACGATTGTGGGCTACACCCCTGGTAGCCAGGAACTTCTCGGTTTCAACCCCCAAAACGGCATCACAGGAACCTTTGACAGCGCGACCGGCGTTTTAACGCTGAGTGGTTTGTCTGCCCTGCCTAACTATCAAAACGCGCTGCGATCGATCACCTACACCAACAACAGCGACAATCCGCCGACTTCACGGGCAATTCAATTCGCTGTCCGCGACAACACCTCCAGCGGCAACCTGGCATCTCGTCAGATCCAAATTGCGCCTGTCAATGATGCCCCCAGCATCACTACTTCCCTGGGCGTGATTCCCTATGACAGAACGAAAGGGGCGATCGCCCTTGATGTGGGTATGGCTGTAGTCGATCCGGATACAACCACGTTAACCAGTGCGGCGATCGCGATCGTTGGTTACACCCCAGGGCAAGGCAATCTGGGCTTTACTAACCAAAACGGCATCACGGGCAGCTTTAACGCCAATACTGGTGTGCTGACGCTAACCGGGGTTGCCTCTGCCAATGCCTATCAGACTGCATTGCGAACGATCACATACAACAATCCCAACGCCACGGTCAATACGCCATCCCAACTGATTCAGTTCAGTGTCAGTGACGGCAGCTTGAGCAGTAACCCCACCATCGGCGCATTGCAAATTGTCTTTGAAAACACGCCTCCAACGGTGGATTTAAATGGTGCCAGCGCAGGCATCGACCTGACCATGTCAGCGACTCCGGGAGCAGTTGCCCGGGTTGCCGATGGCATTACCCTGAGCGATGTTGATAGTGCTACTCTGTCGTCGGCGTTGGTGTTTATCGAAAATCCAATTCGCCTGCTGCAAGAACAGCTTGCTGTTGACACCACAGGAACAGGGATTATCGCTTCTTACAACCCCGATGTCGGAGTGCTCAACCTGTTGGGAAGTGCTTCTGTCGCGACCTATCAACAGGTACTCCGCAGCGTCACCTACCGCAGCAGTGTCCTTGACCCAGAAGCAACGCCACGTCGCATTCGCTTTAGCGTTCACGATGGCGAAGACGACAGTGCTACCGCAACCACAACCCTGAGCTTTGCCATCGGAGGGCTTCCCGGCGGCGGTCCGGGACTTTCTCTGGTGACAACCCCCAATCGCGATGTGATTGATGCACCGACAACCGATGATGCAGTAAGCTCCGTCCTGGCAAACTTGCAACAGAGCGACACGATCAGCGGTGGCATTGGGTTAGATGCCTTTATCCTCACGGATGGCACTGGAACGGCGATTGTCGATGCCAGAAGCACCACCAACCAAGTCACAGGTATTATTTCCAACGGCACCACGGTCACTAACTTTGAACGGTTTGATTTCAGTGGCTTTGGTGGTACTGCCACCATGATGGGCAGCGACTTGCAAAACGACAGCCTTATTGGTGGCTTGGGGAACGACTCCCTCATGGGCGGTGGTGGGAACGACTCCCTCACCGGAAATGCCGGTAACGACATATTGGATGGAGGACTGGGAACAGACTCACTGATTGGAAATGGCGGTAACGATCTCTATGTTGTTGACAGCTTGACCGATTCAATCGTTGAGGGACTGAATGCAGGTACTGACACTGTGCGTTCCAGCGTCACGATGACCCTGGGGACTAACGTTGAAAACTTGCTGCTCACCGGAACCGCTCTCAACGGCACGGGCAATGCCCTGAACAACAGCATCACTGGCAACGGGTTGAATAATGTTCTCGTTGGCGACGTGGGGAATGACACACTGTTAGGTGATGCAGGTCGCGATCGCATCACAGGTGGGGTCGGCAACGATCGCATCACAGGCGGTGCAGGTGGCGATCGCCTCACAGGTGGCGCAGGTCGCGATGGCTTCCAATTCAACAATCGGCGTGAAGGCGGAGATTTGATTACTGACTTCAACGCCCCACAAGACACGATTTATATTGCCCGAAGTGGGTTTAACCGTCGCCTCAGGCGGGGTCGGGTGAGAGCCGATCAATTTGTCTTAGGCAGCGGTGCGGCTGACACGAGCGATCGCTTTATCTACAACTCCGCTACCGGAAGCCTCTTTTACGATGCTGATGGTCTAGGCGGAACCCGTCAGGTGCAGATCGCCCGCCTGACCAATCGTGCCAGCCTTACCAACGCAGATATTGTGCTGCTTTAGGTGGCAAGGGAGTAAGGGAGTAGATGGGTAGATGAGTATGAGAGACGCGATTAATCGCATCTTTACCGTTTACCCTACTCCCTATTCCCCAAAATCTTGACGTAAATGCGATCGCACCGTGCCGTTTCAACTCCGCTTGAGGGTTGATAGCCGCTGCTTTCGTAGAGCTTGGTGGCTTCTTTAAGAACGCTGGCGGTTTCTATCCAGATTTGCCGAAAGTGGCGAGTGGCGATCGCCTCCTCCAAAGCTTGTAACAGGTAACGTCCCAAGCCGTGACCTCTGACGCTGGGATGCAGATACATTTTGCGAATTTCAACCGCTTTTTCGCCTCGCTCGACGGGGTAGTATCCGGCAGTTCCAACGACCTGTCCCCGATGTTCGACGACCCAAAATTCGCCACCAGTCTGCCAGTAGGCTTCCTCAACGTGAAAGGCATCCCAATCGGTGCCGTCTGGCTCACAACCCAGGTTGTATTCTGCCAGAACAGAACAAATAACCTCAAAAGCAGGCGTGCGATCGCCCGGTTGCCAATCCCGAATTAAAACGTCACGGTATTGAGTGTGCATTCAAGCTCCCTGACTTCTTAACTGTGGATTCTTGGTTCAGGATGCAGGGTAGATAGTAACTCGCTCTCCACGATCGCCAGTTCCTCTAACCGTTGCTCAACCGCTTCTCGATCGAAGTAGGTCGTCGCCAATACCCAATAGATGCCATAATGGCGAGCTTCCGATGCCATTAAGCCACGATAAAACTGTGCCAATTCGCGATCAGGACAATGTGCCGCTAATAACCCCAGTCGCTCATGACTGCGGGCTTCAATCAGCCCAGATACCAGCAACGAATCCAGCATCCGATCCGGTTCATGTCGCCGAATCTGGTTCTTTAATCCAGCGGCGTAGGGCGGTGCAGAAAGGGGAGCCAGAGCGATGCCCCGGCGATCGAGCCACTGGTTAACCTGCTCAAAGTGCTCCAGTTCTTCCTGGGCGATCGCGGTCAGTTGTCGTACTAACTTCGTGCTGGAGGGATAGCGAAAAATCAGATTGAGTGCCACTCCTGCGGCTTTGCGCTCACAGTGAGAATGGTCGAGCAACACGGTGTCAAGGTTGGCGATCGCCTGTTCTATCCAGGCGGTTGAAGTAGGGTGTTGCAGAAATTTGATTGATTTAGGTGCCAGAGTTTCCACAGCGAGTCAGTCAACATTAGAAGCACGTTGCTCATTCAATATAGTCTTTTTGGGTGAGGTTAGACGGAGTTTCGTTACCTAAGCTACGGAGATGTTTGTGGCTAGTTGTGCGGTGTTAGAACACGCTCCCATTCTGCTTAACCCCGACCAGTAGCCCTTGAATAACAACGCAGTTTTAGATCAGAGGTGAATTCATGGTTGCCCTAGAGTCCTTTTTTGAGGCGATCGACACGATTGCCGATTCATTCGACGGCACAATCACTGTAATTGATACCCAGGTCACCATTGACCTGACGACAGTTTATGGTCCGATCGAAGGGACAGTTGACCTGACAGGTGATCCGGAAGTCGTGGATCTAACCACACCCGTTGGCGATATTGACGGCACAGTCGATATCAACGATGAACAAGTTTTGCTCAATTTAACCACACCCTACGGGGCTATCACTGGTAATGTGACCTACGGCGATGGCAGTGTGGTCGTTGATATTGCTACACCGATTGGCGACATTGATGGCACAGCGACTTATACCAATAATCAGGTAGCCGTATACTTGGCGACGCCTTTGGGTCCAGTAGTGGGCAACTTCAACATTTCAGACGACTTATTGACCGTCAATCTCAATACAGCTTTGGGACCGATTGCAGGCATTGTGGCATTCTCGGATACTCAGATTACGAGTGATCTGACGACTCCGTTGGGTCCAATTGAAGGAACGATTACCCTCTCGAATGGTCAATTGACTGGCGATTTGACGACTCCCTTTGGAAATGTGGATGGTTCCATTAATTTGGGTCAATTTAGTCAATTTTTAGGTGGGGTTAATCTTTAACCGTGTAATTCTAAAATCCCTGTACGCGTGGGGCATTCGGCAGTTTATCCTGTGTCTTACATTACAACCAAGCTGCCGAATGCTATGCCTTACGACCATCACTTATCACCCACTGACCATTGACCATTGACCATTGACCATTGACTACTGACCACTGACCATTGACCATTGACCATTGACCACTGACCATTGACCATTCACAAATTCTCGATCGCCACAGGTTCAATCATGTCCGCCAAGTCAAACCCAAAGATTTTGGCATAGAAATAGAGTTCACCATCCAGAGCACGTTTGATATTTTCGGCTTTGCGGAAGCCGTGTTGTTCCCCCTCAAACAACACGTAGGCAA
Organism: Oscillatoria sp. FACHB-1407; assembly: GCF_014697545.1. Classification (GTDB taxonomy): domain Bacteria; phylum Cyanobacteriota; class Cyanobacteriia; order Elainellales; family Elainellaceae; genus FACHB-1407. Next base: position 227,031 of record NZ_JACJSA010000005.1, read on the forward strand.
CGGGTAAACCCTTGGCTTTGAGTGCATCGACCATCATCTCAGCCTGGTTGGGAGGTACGATTTTGTCTTCGTCACCCTGGAAGAAGATCACCGGGCAAGAGAGGCGATCGACAAAGTGAATGGGCGATCGCGCCTGATATAAATCGGCACGTTCGGGATAGGGGCCGATTAAGCCATCCAGGTAGCGCGACTCAAACTTGTGGGTATCTTCAGCAAGGGCAGCGAGGTCGCTGACGCCGTAATAGCTGGCTCCCGCTTTAAACACTTGCCGGAAGGTAAGAGCAGCGAGGGTTGTATATCCGCCTGCACTGCCGCCATCAATACAGAGGCGATCGCCATCCGCTAACCCTTTCTCGACCAGATACTTGGCTCCATTCACACAATCGTCAATGTCCACAATGCCCCAATTGCCCTTAAGCCGTTCCCGGTAGGCGCGTCCATAGCCCGTGCTGCCACCGTAGTTGACATCTAACACGGCGATGCCGCGACTCGTCCAATATTGAATGCTGAGGTTGAAGTTGGCGGAGGTTGCAGCAGTGGGTCCCCCATGGCTCTTAACTAACAAGGGTGGACGGGCATCAACAGGAGCAGTGTAGTCCTTGTTTTTAGGTGCGTAATAGATGCCATACGCCGTTAAACCTTGCTCCGTGGGAAACTCAATCACCTCTGGCACTGACAAATAGCCCGGATCAATTTCTAACTCGCTGGAGCGACGCAGCACTTCAAACTGTCCAGTAGCCAGATCAAGACGAGCGATCGCCCCAGGAGCGGTAGGCGACCCTCCGGCAAATACCAGATGTTTTGAGGAAACGCGGACTCCACCAATGCTGGCATAGGGCGTGGGAATTTTGGTTAATTCCAGGGTTTGTGTATTGAGGCGGGCAACAGACTGAATGCCATTCTCGACATAGGTACAAATCAGGCTATCGCTGGACTCAAAACCGTAGGTAGACATGCGAAAAATCCAGTGGGGCATACCAAACTCGGCTGATTTTTCACAGATTGGCTCAACTTCGCTCACCGGAGTACCGACCCGATAGCGGTAGAGGTTCCACCAACCCGTGCGATCGCCAATAAAATAGAGCATGCCATCCGGCGACCACTCAGGTTGAAAGATGGACTCAGTTAGTCCCCCAGCAATTTTTTGGGCTGCTCCCAGAGAACCGTCTGCTTGAACAGGGGCAAGCCACAGTTCCGTGCCATCCCACGGCATATTGGGGTGATTCCAACTCAACCAGGCTAAGGAAGCCCCATCAGGACTGAGTCGTGGAGAACTGTAAAAATCGCTGCCCGACACAAGCACCTGACCACCATCGGGAGCTTCCGAGGAAATGCTTGAAACTGCAACGATGGTGTTAACAGATTCACCCTCGCCTGTGTGATCTTCACGCACTGCAATCAGACGTTGACGTGACTGATCTACTACCGCATCGGCATAACGCAGATCGATCGCTGGCGTTAGCGGTTGGGGGTCCTGTCCGGCTTCCTGGCGATAGAGCCGTTGATCGGCAAAGTTTGAGAAATAGACCACTCCATCTGCAACAACATAGGCACCGCCACCGTATTCATGCACGCGGGTTCGTACATTAAAGGGGGTAGGAGTCAGATCAGTTGTGGTGCCATCGGGCGATCGCCTTACGACAACATTGCGCCCTGCCTCGGTGGGTCGCATCTCACTCCAGTAGATATCATCTCCATCCAGCATGATCTGCCCCAGGCTGATGGTTCCTGCCACGATCAGGTCAGAGGTAATAGGAGATTTCCATGAGCCATAAGGAGCGGTAAAGGGTTGAGTCATCGTTCTAGCCATCAAACTAAGTGCCTATCACTGAGGATAAAGGCTTTTGCAGAGGAGAGGGTAGAAGAGTGGAAGCGTCGAAGGGTAGAGGCGAGAAATCCTCAACCAGAACGATTGACGGATGACGATTGACAATGGCACAGGTACGTCCTGAGCTTTGTGTAAACCGCACCCTGCCTTCGCTTTCACCCACACTCAACTCTTCTATTGATAATTATCCCTTTAATCCATAGATAATTATCTATGCATAGATCTATATCTATAAGTTTTAATGAATCAAAACATTAAATAAATCATTAAATTATAGATTTTTTATTATGTTCACTTCATGTAGCATAGTTCTATTGCTATATATTCAGCTTTTTTCACCTGAAATAGCCACCCAAATACAGACAGCGATCGCTGCCTGCACTTCCCCTACCTTGATGTTGCAAAGGTGTTAGCCTTATGACTCAGTTCTTTGCACAGACCGCCTGGTTAATTCCGGTCTATCCGCTTATTGGCATGGTGTTGTCAATCCTGTGGTTTCCGTCGGTGACTCGCCGTACGGGTCCAAGGCCAGCAGGTTACGTCAATGCCATCACAACATTTATAGCTTTCATTCACGCTGTTGCAGCCCTTCCTGCGGTTTGGCAACAACCTCCTCATTATGAGTTTTTCTCCTGGTTACAGGTTGCAGGTCTAGATTTAACCATCCCGGTTGAAATCTCGGCACTCACCGTTGGAGCCATGATTCTAATCACTGGATTAAACTTCATGGCACAGATCTATGCGGTTGGCTACCTGGAAATGGACTGGGGTTGGGCACGGTTTTATGCCCTGCTGGCATTGTTTGAAGCGGGGATGTGTGCTCTGGCTCTCTGCAATTCCCTATTCTTCAGCTATGTCATTCTTGAAATTTTGACATTAGCTACTTACCTGTTGGTTGGCTTCTGGCTCAATCAACCACTGGTGGTGACTGGGGCAAGAGATGCCTTTTTAACAAAGCGGGTAGGGGATTTGTTCTTGCTCATGGGGGTTTTGGCAATTTATCCTCTGGCAGGTACCTGGGATTTCAACGAATTAGCTGCATGGGCACAAACGGCAGATGTTAATCCAACCGTAGCCGCTTTAGTGGGTCTGGCTCTGTTAGCAGGTCCAATGGGTAAGTGTGCTCAGTTCCCCCTGCACCTGTGGCTTGACGAAGCGATGGAAGGTCCCATTCCCAGCACGATTCTGCGAAACTCGGTTGTGGTTGCGATGGGATCTTGGGTTTTGGTCAAAATGGCACCTGTGTTAGCCATTTCACCGCTGGTGTTGCAAGCTACGATCGCCGTTGGTGCGTTGACGGCTCTGGGTGGCACGTTGATTGCGATCGCCCAAATTGATATCAAACGAGTTTTGTCCTACCTCGTCAGTGCTTACATGGGTCTGACCTTCATCGCTGTTGGTACAGAGCAACCCGAAGCCGCATTGTTAATCGTGTTGACCCACGCTCTGGCAATGGCGACCCTGGTCATGAGTTGTGGTTCCATCATCCTGAATAACATTACTCAAGATGTCACGCAGTTGGGTGGACTGTGGGGTCGTCGTCCTGTAACGGGTCTAGCTTATGTCGCTGGCTCTCTTGGACTGATTGCATTACCTCCGCTGGGTGGATTTTGGTCACTGCTGAAATTAGCAGATGGACTGTGGGAGACTCGTCCTGTACTGGTTGGTCTATTACTGGTCATCAATGCGCTGGTTGGCTTTGCAGTCACTCGTGTATTTGGACTGTTGTTCTTTAACCAACCTAAACCGATGGCGGTGCGATCGCCCGAAAACCTTTGGCCCATCACCTTGCCAATGGTCTTTGGAGCCGCGTTTACATTGCATTTGCCACTGATCATGCAGAGCTTATCACTGCTTCCCAGTTGGGCAATGTTGAATCGCGATGTAGCTCTGCTGCTCACCTGGTCTAGCATCTTTGGCGTTAGCATCAGCGCAATTGTCTACATTGGCAATTTCATTCCAAAGCCGATTGCATTGCCCTCCAAGGCGTTACAAAACCTCTTTGCTTACGATTTCTACACTCCGAAAATCTACAAATCCAGCGTTGTCGGCAGTGTTGATATTATTTCTCGCATCACAGACTGGCTCGATCGCTACATCGTCGATGGGTTGGTCAATTTGGTAGGTCTAACGTCCATTCTGGGCGGTGAATTGCTGAAGTACAGCACCTCTGGCAAAACTCAAGCGTATGCATTGACGATCGCCTTTGGCGTTGCCATCATCGGCATTCTCACCAGTTGGTCTTTAATCGCAGATCTTTCCTTAGTCATTGGAGATTAGTGAACTGTCAATTGTTAATTGTCAATCGTTCATGGTCAATCGTTCATGGTCAATTGTTGATGGTCAATTGTTCATGGTCAATCGTTCATGGTCAATCGTTCATTGCTCCTGTATTTAACTACTGAGCATTAACCATTGACTACTGACTATTAACCATTGACTACTGACCATTAACCATTGACTACTAACTACTGACCATTGACTACTAACTACTGACCATTGACCACTGACTATTAACCATTGACTACTAACCGCCGACTCTTGACCCACCCTTCCCATTCACCAAACTAATTTTTGGTTAATCGCTATGCTCAGCACATTGATCTGGATACCCATTATTGGTGCCGCTATCGTCGCCTTTTTGCCAAAAGGGCTAGCTGCAAATCGAGTTCGGTTGATTTCTCTAGTTTTGTCTGGTGCGATCGCGCTCTGGTCGTTGTTTATTCTGACTCAGTTTGATTTGTCGAATCCGGGGATGCAATTTCAGGAAAATCTCCCCTGGATTGAAACTCTAGGGTTGAACTATCAACTTGGAGTAGACGGATTATCGATGGTACTCCTGGTACTCAACAGTTTCCTCACCTGGATTGCCATCTATTGCAGCAGTCAAACGACCGATCGCCCAAAACTGTTCTACTCCCTCATTTTGTTAATTAGTGGAGGCGTAGCAGGTGCATTTCTAGCACAAAACCTGCTGTTGTTCTTCCTGTTCTATGAACTGGAACTCGTCCCCTTCTACCTGTTGATTTCGATTTGGGGGGGACCCAAGCGCAACTATGCGGCTGTCAAGTTTCTGATTTACACCGCGACCTCTGGCGCATTGATTCTGGCAGCCTTCTTAGGATTGATTTGGCTAACTCAATCCTCCACGTTTGGGTACGAAGCGTTGTTGGGGCAAACCCTGCCGTTAGGATTGCAATTCCTGCTCTTGGGAACGTTGCTGGTTGGGTTTGGCATCAAGATTCCCCTTGTACCCTTTCACACCTGGTTACCTGACACCTATGTTGAAGCCTCTGCTCCTGTCGCAATCCTGTTAGGTGGTGTTTTAGCAAAATTGGGAACCTACGGTATTTTCCGGTTTGGGTTGGGGCTATTCCCAGAAGCCTGGGGTCGGTTAGCACCCTGGTTGGCGATTTGGGCAGCGATCAGTATCATGTATGGTGCACTGGCGGCGATCGCCCAAAAAGATATCAAGCGGATGGTTGCCTACAGTTCCATCGGTCATATGGGCTACATCTTGTTGGGTGGTGCAGCCTTGACAGCTCTCAGTGTAGTAGGTGCTGTCTCTCAGATGGTGGCTCACGGGTTGATTCTGGCAATCTTGTTCCATCTGGTAGGTGTAATTGAAAGCAAAGTGGGAACCCGTGAGTTAGATGTGTTGAATGGACTGATGAACCCCATTCGAGGCTTGCCCTCGGTGACTGCGTTGCTGGTGTTAGGGGGTATGGCGAGTGCCGGAATTCCAGGATTAGCTGGATTTATCGCTGAGTTTTTGATCTTCCAGGGCAGTTACTCGGCATTCCCAGTGCAAACTTTGTTGGCTGTCGTTGGAACAGGTTTGACAGCCGTTTACTTTGTCATTCTGCTGAACCGCACCTGCTTTGGCAAATTGGACAACGCCACGGCTTATTATCCCAAGGTGACCTTGAGTGAAAAAGCACCTGCATTGGTGCTCGCTGCTCTGATCATCTTCTTGGGCGTACAACCGACCTGGCTTGTCCGTTGGAGTGAGCCAACTACTGCGGCGATGGTCGCGGCGGTTCCAGCGATTACCTCTAACGATGTGCAGTTAGCCATCAATAAATAAGTCAACAGTCAATGGTCAATAGTCAATGGTTATTGGTTCATGGTCAATAGTCAGGTGGTGCAGAGCTAGGAATTAGCAACTAACACTAGCAATTAGCAACTAACAATTAATGATTGACCTTGCTCAAGAACAATAGCCATCAACGATTAACAATTGACGATTGACAATTGATCTTAATTTCCTCACTCTCTACTCCCCACTAAACCTATGACAAGCACTTTAGAGATCCCCACTCCGGCTCCGGCTAAGATTCCCCCATCCCACCACGAGTTTGCCGATATTATTCATCGCCTGGAAGCAGGTGGCTCCATGCTTCCTGACACACCCGAAAACTTGATGCAGATTATCGGGTTGTATAAGGCATATGCGGTTCCAATGGACTTTTACTGGCGTGATCTGCTCTACATCGCTGAGCAAGTGTTTCTCGATCCGCTACCTTTCTTCAAGTACTTCATCTCCCAGGAGTATCTCGATCGCGACAACCACTATTCTGGAGACAACGCCGATCTGCGGATCTGGCGTGGCATTGGGTCGGCTCACCCAGAGTTGCTGGCATTCATGCAAAAGGGCGAAGTGAACAAGAAAATGCCTCGCCTGTTCCATCACTGGTGGCACGATCGCATCAATATGGAATTTGCCGAAGAGTGTATGCGAGCAATGCTCTGGCATGGTCGTGACATGGGCACAGGTCTGTTTGATGCGTACCTCGATAGCGAAGAATATCGCCAAAACGCTGATCGCGCCATCAAAGCTTATTTCAAAAAGAATCCTTTGATGTCGGCAATGTACAAGGCATTTCCTGACATGTTCCTGGAGCAGTGCCGCCAGATGTCCTACTACGCTAACCTGGGCTTGTTCTGGGAAGTGATGGCTCCTGTGTTCTTTGAAATGTCGGATATCTACGATGAGGGCGGTTTCAAAGGCGTTCCTGATGCAATGAACTTCTTGGTAAATGGCATTTTTGCGATCGCTGGACGTCCCATTTATCATCACGTCTACATTGATGGCGAATGCTACGAGATCATTCCCAAGTCCAAAGGCTTTACCTGGTTGTACGAAGCGGCACTGCCCTATGTGGAAGCAGTATTCTACCGCACGTCTCCCTTCCGGGGTACCAAGTCCTACAATGCGCAAGCTGGACAGGTTCCCACTGAACAAAAAGACTTCCACTATGGCGTGCTTTATGCTGACAAATTCCCCGTTGGCACCGCAGGCATCCCGCCCACATTGTTGGCGCAGGACATGCTGCACTTCTTGCCTGACTATCTCGTGGAGTACTACCAGAAGCACTGTCGGGGCGAAGATGACATGCTGATCCAATTAGCTGTGAGCTTCCAGCGATCGATGTACAACGTGACCTCAGCGGTAATTCAAGCATTGCGGACGGCTCTGCTCTATCCACTAGATGACCCCAACCCCGACCACCTGATGGCAAACCGTAAGTTCTTTGAGGCACAACTCGATCGGTTCATTCGACCTGAATCACGGATTCGGGAGATTCAGAACCAAAACTATCGGTAGAAGGTTCTGTAGGGGCGTTTCACGAAACGCCCTGACAACCAAGTTCATGTGTAGTCGAAGTGAAAGGATTTGGTATAAATCATGCCTGACATTGTTGATATTGCAGTCGGTGCTGGCTCTTTTGAAACCCTGGTTGCCGCTGTCAAAGCCGCTGGTTTAGTGGACGTGCTCAAAAGCCCAGGACCCTTCACAGTCTTTGCCCCCAACGATGCTGCCTTTGCCAAACTTCCCCCTGGAACCGTACAAACGCTAGTACAAAATCCACCCCAGTTGGCGCGAATTCTCACCTATCACGTAGTCTCCGGTCGGCTCAAGCAAGCCGATTTAGCGAAAGTTGATTCCGTGACTTCCGTTGAAGGATCACCCATCACTGTCCGCACTGCCAAAAACTTTGAAGTGAAGAATGCCACCGTCGTTGCGGCAGATATTGAGGCAGATAACGGCATCATTCACGTAATCGATAACGTGATCTTGATGGGTTGAGAGAGTGAGAAGTCAGAGTTCTGTGAAAACCCTGACTTCTCCAACGCACGAGTTTAACCTGTGCTGAGTGTCGAGTGTTGTGTCTCAAAGTTTCGCTTTAGGACGCAGCACTCGTTTCCTATCTTAAGGGTTTGCTACATCAAAGGTGTTACATTGGCTTGGATCACCCGACTCAATGCCCCGTTTAAACCAGCGCACTCGCTGCTCTGAGCTACCGTGGGTAAAGGATTCAGGTACGACGTAGCCTCTGCTCTCATGTTGCAAACGATCGTCACCAATGCTACTGGCGGCGTTGATCGCCTCTTCAATATCCCCTTGCTCTAAAATCTGGCGCGATCGCTCTGCATTGTGTGCCCAGATTCCAGCGAAACAGTCGGCTTGCAACTCCAACCGCACCGAGAGTTGATTGGCTTCAACTTCGCTCACCTGACTTTGCAGCGATCGCACCTGATCTGAGACTCCTAACAGTTTCTGTACATGGTGTCCAACTTCGTGAGCAATCACATAAGCTTGAGCAAAGTCGCCCGGAGCTTGATGGCGGGTTTGCAGGTCCTTGTAGAAACTCAGGTCAATATAAACCGTTTGATCACGGGGGCAATAAAATGGACCCATTGCCGCCTGACCATAGCCACACGCGGTTTCAGTTGCCCCTGAAAACAACACTAACTTTGGTTCAACGTAAGTTTCACCCGACTGGCGAAAAATTTCACTCCAGGTATCTTCGGTGTCAGCTAGCACGACAGAGACAAAATCGGCTTGAGGATCGTTCTCTAAAGAACCCGGATCGACGGGTTGTTCATAGGGACTACCATACTCACCTGTGGGTGCGCCCTGATTAAATACAACACTCGGATCGCCACCTAACAAAGTCACCAACAACCCCAACAGTAAGGTTCCTAAACCGATGCCACCCCCGACAACGGCACCCGAACCCCGTCCTCGACGATCTACAACGTTGTCACTTCGACGACCTAGCTGCCACCGCATGAATACTTTCCAAATTCTTTGCTTTCAGTTTAGAAGCTCTATTTGGAATTAGAAATTCACTCGAAGAGCTATCTTTTCGAGTTGCTTACTACTTTCTAATGGACTTTTGAAATACACCGCAAGACACATTTAATCTTGTTTACTGCATCTTGTCTCTCGTAACAAGGCTCTGCCTCCAAATCCAGATTCCCAGACAGAGGCCAAGAAACAGGAAAACTCAAGATGTAGACATCACTATAATGTCTCCTAAGATAGTTCTAATTTTGAGTTTTATTTCGCACTCTTAAAAGAGTAATTTTGTTGCAACCTTACCAACAACCCTGATGAATGCAGTTATACAAAGCACCTCTTCCCAGGCGATCGCCACACCTCGTGTGATTCTGGAAGCCCGTGCTCGTTTAGGTGAAAGCCCGTTATGGGATAACACACATCAATTATTGTATTGGGTTGATATTTACAACTATCGGGTGCATCAATTTAACCCTGCCACACACGAGAATCGCTCCTTTGATGTCGGTGATGTTGTAGGTCCGATCGCCCTTGCAGGGGATCATCGGCTGATTATTGCTCAGCGCGATCGCCTCGCCTTCCTCCACACTAAAACGGGAGAACTCACACCCCTATTTTCATTGGAAGCAGACAAACCCGAAAATCGCTTTAACGACGGCAGATGTGATGCTCAGGGACGCTTTTGGTTTGGCTCCATGCATCCCGAAAAGCCAGAAGGAATCCTCTATCGCTTGGATCCAGATAACTCACTGCATATCATGGAAACTGGGCTAACAATTCCTAATGGGATGGGCTGGAGCCTGGATGAGAAACGGTTGTATTTGACTGATTCACCTCGACAGACGATTTATGTCTATGACTTTGATGCTGCAACCGGGGAGATGAGCGATCGCCGCACGCTGATTGATCTAACCGCAGAATCTTTTTATCCCGATGGATTAGCCATCGATGCTGAGGGATGTCTCTGGTCAGCCATGTGGGACGGATGGTGTGTGATTCGGTTTGATCCAGACGGACGAGAAATGACCCGCATCTCACTACCCGTACCCTGCCCCACCAGTTGCACCTTTGGGGACAGTGACTTGTCAACACTGTACATCACCACCGCATCTGTAGGATTGAGTCAACAACAAATCGATCGCAGTGTTTGTTCTGGTGATCTATTTTGTGTATCAACCAACGTTAGAGGATTACCAGCACTACCGTTCAAAGCGGATGAAGCAAGCCATCAGAAACGTCAACACAAGATTTAGAAACTGGAGGAGAAAGAATTGAGAAGTCAGGGAGGAAGAAATTCGTCATCAATTAGTTGGTTGACCATATCGTTGATTGACGGTTTCTAAGTCCTGTCGTAGTTGTTCGAGCGTTACATCACGCTGGTCGCGGTAGCTCTGCTGAACCCGATTACTCCACTCTCGAATAGCAGCGTGTCGTGTTTCGAGCTTTTCCCGTACTGCCTCAACATAGGAATAGTTAGAATCTTCAGGGTGCAATTGGGCTAACGCCGAGTTAATGCGAGCCGACTCCTGAGTTAACTTGATTGATACGCAACTTGAAACTTGTGTTGTGGCAATATCGGTCTTACTCTGGGCATAGGTGCGATCGATCGAGTTTTGTGCCCGATAAAGAGTTTGCTCAACCTGCGACTGCGCCTGATTGAAAATGCGATCGAGTTCACTCGCACTATGAGCCGACAAATACTTTCCTCCTCCTGCACGCGCAACAGCCTCAAGCTGCTGTTGAGCTTCGTTATTAACGTCAAATCCAATAACATTAATGATTACGTCTGCTTGCGTGTGGAGTTTTTGGGCTGCCACCACTGGATTTCCTCCACAGGTTTCAATCCCATCTGAGACAACATACACAATGTTTTGACGCTCTTCATTGACAGGCAGTAGTTGACCAGCCTGCTCTAATGCTTTTGCGATCGGTGTGTAGCCAGTCGGTTGAAAGGATTGTACTGCTGCGTCAAATTGTGCTTGATCAAGCGAATCGAGTGCATACACTGACTCAATCCCTGCACAAGAAACAGCTTTATCTGCGGCTTGATTAGAACCTTTGTGCCCGTAAACCAACAAACCAATTTGGGTTGTTTCTGGGAGTTGTGAGACAAATCGGGCGATCGCACTCTTTGCCACGTCTATCTTAGTTCCACCTGTAATGGATTCAGCCATTGACCCTGATGAGTCGAGTGCAATCAACACGTTTAAATCGGTTTGTGTTTGAGAACTACCCTGCGGGTTTGGTGTGCCGCGTACCTGTAGCTCTAACGGTTGTAAGCATTCTGTGCAGTCTTGCCCGTACTGACTTAAAAGTTGTTGAAAGTAAGCTTCTACTCCATCCTCAGAGATGGTTGAGGTTTCGCTAGTAGATGGCATAACAGGAACTTCAGAAGCAGCTTGTTGACTACTTTGTGATGTGCAGCTTGCCAACGAGAGGACTGACATCAGTAGAGCAGATAACAAACTAAATCGAGTACGATTTAGTTTCATAGTATTTTCCTTAAATCTTGAAGGTAATATCGCCCTGTTATCTCAAAAATTACCCAAGTTAAAGACACTAATACTTAAAACCTTAAATCAAACTCTTGTAAAATACAGCATGATTCTCAGCTTAATTGCGAGCAATAATCAAAAATCATACTCAGGCTATATGACTTATGACAGATTAGGAAAGGCTCCTATGCAAGTACTCAATATGTCACTACAATCAAACTTTAAATATTCTCATCACACGCTCAGTACCAATAAAAAACTTACTAATCATCAGAAGACAGTAGTCAACTATTTATTGATTAATCCATTCAAAATCGTGTCTTATTATTTTCTCAATCTACTCATAATGAGCTTTATTAGTACTCGCTTAACTCTACATATTAAGTATTCTTGATTAGTAGTAAACAGTGGCAAATCCAGATGTTTTAGGACTTACCACTGCTCATGACTCTGTGCGATTTTACTATCTACCTCTACTCCTGCTCCCTTCTATTGCAGAGTCGCTGCCCCAAACGTGGCATTAAACTTGCGACACCAGATCAGAGCTGACTGATAGTCATTCAAATTAATACTGTCAGGAATGACATAGGTTTGAGCACCATCAAATTGTTGCAGCGGTGCGATCACAACATAATCCCCTTCATTGATAGCATAGGCTGGAGGAGTAGTAGATCCAATTACATCGGGCGATCGATGCAATGCGACAACCAGATCAGGACCCATTTCGGAAGTTTTAAAGCTTTCATCCAGTTCCAACACTAAACTTCCATTCTGATCAAGAATGCGAACCGTACCTTCGGTAGGATGCTCACCCGACACAAAAGAACCTGACTTGAGAGCAGCACCTGCATCAGCTTGAGCGACTGTTTCAGGAGTTGGGGATGCGGTCACTTCCGTTGGACTCGATTGAGCAACAGGGCTATCAGCAGGTTGGCTAGTGGTGGTATTGCTGCTGGTACAACCAATTGTTAGAGCTGTAATCAAGGCTAACGGCAACCAGGGTTTGATCTGCAAAGGAGTTTTCATAATCGGTCTCCAACAGTGAGGGTGAATTAGAAGATTTCACTTGACTCTAATAATCGCTATTGCGATCGCCCCCCGCATGATAACCCCTTAAAAAGCAGGTGATAACCCTTTCATCTCATACTCATCTTATTTTCAGTAATTGCCAAAAAAGCAGAGGTATGACATCGCATCTCCTCTGCTTCCATTCCATCAGGATCAATTCAAACAGCGATTAACAATTGCGTGGATTGCTCGCACCCGAAGCCACATTCTGCAATGGAATTCTGGAATGAGGCAAAGGTTCTAAACGCAACGCCAATTTCATTACCGTGAGTATCCAGTTCTTAGGGCTGGCCTTCAACAAGACAAGTTACACAGACTGAGAATCCGCGATGGTCGCTCCAGTCAACATGTGGAGTTTCTCGACAAACTCTGCTCCTGCATCCCCTACAGCAATACTACAACCATAAAACAGAATCGAAGAGGCTGACCAAGACTGGAGATCCCAGGAATACTGTTCCAACGTTTTTAGGCTAAGCTGCGTGTTTCCTAAAAAGAGCGTACCAGGGGTACCATGAGCCATAATGTGCAAACTGGTTACTTCAGGGTGTTGCTGCAAAGCGTGAGTAATCTGCTCTACCCCATCTTGTTGAGCATCTAATTGAACTGCGATCGCCCCTGGCAGGAGTTCTGACGTTGCTGCGTCGGTAATACGACTATCAATGACGACTAAAACAGAAGTAGGGGCAGTGGATGCAGCTTTAGGAGAACCTGCCTGATGTTTTGTAGTGCTAGCAGAACGGGTCATATTTCAATGCCTTTAAACCAGTAATAGGAAGGTGGATGTAGCGAAGCAATGGACAGTCAGAGAACGTGCAGCGTTATGGTTAGTTTTACGATTGGCTTCAATCAGTATTCCCACCCACACCAGACCATCAACAAGCTGACAAATTCTTTTTTCCCAAATGAATAGATGAACCGTTATGGAGTGGGCTTAGGGAGATGGCAATGTCGTTGGAGAGCACACAGCAGGACTGGTGTTGAAATCCTGAATTGCTGCACCAGGAACTTGAGCCACTAATGACATCCTGCCCTCTGCATCTCGCCCAAAGGCTTGAGCTTCGGTAATTTGGCTGGGGCGAGTACGTTGAGAGGTTGTTGCATCCGAGCCACTAGCCGTCTGATCAGGGGTTTGGGTTGAGGGGGTGACGGTTTCCCAGCCAATGACATAGGCATCTGTTCTCAGGTGTTCGGTAGGGCTAGGGGGCAATCCACCGCGTCCCGTCACCACTAAACTACCCTGGTTACTGGCAACGGCTCCACCTGCCGAGCAGCCTTGAGCAATCAGTCGGGACGCATCCACAATATCAGAGGGCAAATTGGTAACGCCGCGCAGGGGGTCTGTGTCAGGTGTGCGGATGATGATTTCGCCGTTTAAATTGGGGTTAGCTTGAGAAATGGCGGTGATATCGCTGGTGGCGAGGGCAGCCGGGTCGAGTTGGGTTGGGTCACTCGTTCCTAAAAGGGCTTCTAATTCGGCACGGCTACGAGGCGTGAATCCAAAAATGCCTTGTGTAGTGATGAGTACTCGACCACCCCGCCCTGTAAAGGCGTTGGCGGTGATATCGTTATTCTCCGTTGGCGCACCAACTAAAAACGGAGTGTCAATAATAATGTTTCCTCCATCTCCACCCGCTCTAGCTGTTCCAGCCGTTGTAGAGATGCGGCTACCCTGCCGCAGCACTATCACATCGCCAATTTGTAAAACGATATCGCCGCCTCTGTTGCTGGCTGTTTCAGCTGTAAGCAAAGCACGATTATCCAGTACGAGGGAGTCAGCTTGAATGTTAATGTTGCCACCTGTGCCGCTGCCCTGGCTATCAACGGCAATTCGGGCGCGATCGCGAATGGTCACCTGATTGGGGTTTTGAATGGTGATGCTGCCGCTGTTTCCAGTAGCGGTAGCTGTGGTATTAGCAAAAATGCCTGTGTTTCTGCCGTCTAACAACAGCGAATCACTGATATTCAGTTGAATATTTCCGGCATTACCCACTCCTCGCGTTTCTGCGGTGAGTTGTGCCCCATTGGTCAGTGATAGATTAGGCGTCGTAATGGTCAGGGTGCCACCGTTGCCTGTGGCGTTTTCCCCAACGAACACAGCCGCTCTGCTAATGCGATCGCCATCCGGGAACGAGGCAAAGGTTGCCACTCCATCAAACGATGCTGATTCAGTGGCGTTAATTGTCACTGAACCTGCATTTCCATCACCATCAGACGACGACGTAATCGTGCCACCATTGGTTACTCGTAAGATTGGCGTAGTGATGCTAATCGCTCCACCCTGTCCAACCGCACCCTGACCCAGTTCGCTGGTGATGCCACTGGGCTGCGTATCTCGTGTGCCATCAAACTCTAATAATGCCGCTCCATCAATGGAGATGGACTCGCTAGCTGTGACGTTAATCCGTCCGGCATTACCAACTGCAAAGGAACTGGTGCCTACAATTGCTCCATTCTGAAGAGTTAGGCGATCGGTCGTGACGGTAACATTGCCGCTGTTACCCTCTGCACCAGGTTGAGCCGTACTGAAAATCGACGAGGGTACAAACGCACCGCCCACCAAATCCAGCGGTTGAAACCCAGATAGAGTAATCTCTTCAGCCGTAACGGTGATATTTCCAGCATCACCAATGCCAAAAGCTGAGGATGAAATTTGAGTACCCGTCGTCCCAGAAATGGAGTTTGCCTGAATTAAGACATCGCCACCACGACCCCCTTCACCACTGGCAGAAAAACTGCCTAAAAAGGTGAAATTGAGGCTTGCCGTTTCTACATTGAGAATCGTGTCATTGGCGTTACCGGAGCCTCCAGTACTGGTGGTAATCGTAGATTGATTTGTCGTGAGCGTTTCAGCCGTGAGACGCAAATTTCCACTGGCAGCAGAGCCATAGGTGGAAACCAACACGTTACCCTCGATCGAGATGTTGGGAGCACTGAGACTGACATCGCCACCCTGCTCAGACCCCAGAGTCTGGCTTTCAATCCAGCCTAACTCTAAGGGACTGATGCCAAAGGGGGCTGTTCCCTGGGCGATCGCCGTGTCACTGCTGAGGGTAATGGCTCCCCCCCGTAACCCAAAGGAAAAGATGGTCGATCGCAACGGCATAAAAATGTCGCGATCGGCTAACAGGGTGACGTCCCCAGCATTGCCCTGGAGGTCATCATCCGCAGGCTCAAGCGGATTGGCTGGATCACCAATTTCACCCCCTGACACATCAATGGCACTGAAAACAAGGCGACCTCTAGAATCAATGACAACCGAACCACCCCCTGTTAAAGCCGTTGTATCAATAGACCCAACGCGAATATTACCTGCCAAATCTGGGTTGGGTTGGAATTGATTAGTCAGGTAAACTAACCCGCCGCTGTTGATGATGCTGCCAATACGGATGTCAGCACGGGTTGGAGTCGCACCAGAGGCAGGTGTGCCAAAAAATTGAGTGGTGCCTGCACGAATGTCTAGGGTCGGTTGGGTGGTGCCCCGCAGGGTTAGGGAGGTGCCATTCGATAGAGTGACCGTGCCGTCATTAAATGGACCCCCGGCACCCGTAATAGTGATCGTGCCAGGAACAACCACACTTCCACCTGCCAAAATTTGCAGAGATGCACCCGTGTAGTTGTCCAAGCTAAAGTCTCCCGCCACCTCAAAAACGGGATCACCTACACTCCGTAAGCTGCCTAACCTACCGTTCAGGGTTTGGACTGAGAAATTTCCACCGACACTGTAATGGGTGTCACCAATCACCGTTCCATTCGATTGCAACGTCAAATTCCCACCGGACACTAACCCACTGTCCGCATTGGCTAAGGCACTGATGTCGATGGCTTGGTTGCCCTGCAACAGCAGTTGACCACCAGCGATCGCCCTAAATGGAAGCGTGGTGCGATCGCGAACGGTTAACGTATTCAACGCAATCAGTGACAGATCGCTACCTGCCCTCAATTGCCCTGCTAAATTTAACGTGTCAGCCACTAGGGTCAAATCACCGCCAGTTTGCAAATTTCCCTGACTGGCGATCGCTGACCCTGCTGGAACGTCGCCATACTGTAGCCCTGGTTGAATGTTGACGACCACCAGTGGCGGTGCTTGTGGGTCAGTGGCACTGTACTCCAACCCATTGCCCAACAAGAGGCTATTGGATGTGCTGGCAAAAAATGCGCCCCCAACGTCTAGCTGAGCATTGGCCCCAAATACAATGCCGTTGGGGTTAATCAAGAACAAATTAGCACTGCCCAACACGCCCAACGTCCCGTTGATATCTGAATGGTTGCGTCCCGTCACCCGTCCAATGATGTTGTCAATGCTGGATGGATTCGCGAAGTAAACTCGTTGCCCCTGATTGACGTTAAAGTCTGAAAAACTATGAAATAGAGCGTTGTTGCGAATTGCTCCTCCATTAATTTGGTCAATTAATCCTCGTTCGCTCAATACATTAGGCGTTACGACGGAGCGTTCATTTCCTAACGTGTCATCCGGTCGAATTTGAGCGATCGCACCCTCAACCAAGTTAGCCCAGATGGCAACCGTGGCGATCGCTAGAGCTATCCCTGCTGAGTGGTGATGAGGCAGTTTCTGCATAACATTAGACCCTGGAAAACACGAAGGAACAAGAACGAGTCAGTTATTCATTCAATAATTAGAACACTATACAGATATCTTCAGATTGTTTTCGCTAAGTTGTATAAAAACATTAGAAATACAGATTTTGTGCATTGAAAAAGTACCAAATTGAAGTAGGGGGCGTTGCAGTGCAATACCCCCTGGATAAGGCTCTTAGTCAGCGATCGCTTAGCTCAGGATAAAGGTGCCACTGGTGAGCGATCGCACGTCCACAGGTGTGCCTATGCTGGTTGCCGTGCCATTAGTGGTGACTGTAATGATGCCGCCACCAAAATTGGTCAAGTTAATGGTGTTGCCACTCAATGCCGAAGACAATTGAGCCGTCGTAAGACGAAACGCTCTGAGGTCAATTCTATCTCTGGAAAAGTCACGGATCTGGTCATTACCAAATCCTCGCTCAAAGATAAACGTATCCTGACCATCACCACCCAGCAGGATATCGTTCCCCAAGCCACCATTAATCAGGTCTGCTGAAGCCCCCCCTTCAATGGTGTCATTCCCCAAATAGCCGTTTAAGATGTCGCCACCATTTAAACCCTGAATCCTATCTGAGTTAATAGTGCCTGTGATTCGATCCACCTGGACGTTACGACCTCCATCACCTGTGATAGTCACGGTAGCCAGTTGACCTGTAGAAGTTAACACTTCAATTGAACTGAGATTTAACTGTTCTTGATCGACCCGATTGCTAATCGTTAGGCTTGTTTTGTTAGATTGCAAAAAAATTTCAACAATTTGAGGAGAACCTGAATAGCGTGAGAAATCGAGTGTGGTGAATGTACCTGAGCTAGTATCGTTAGCTAACAGGATTCGGTAAGGTCCATCGCTAGTTGAAAGACCATTAACAAAACTCTGAAAACTCTGACGCACACCGTTCACAAAAACATTAAAAGTCACCACCTTGATCGAGCTGGGATCGATAACGTTGCCTGCTAAAGCGGTTTGGCGGAATGCAACGCTGCCATCCAGGTTGTATCGAATGAACTCGCCGTTAAAGGTCACTCCATCCTTCACGATCCTATCGGTAGCGTTACTACGCCCAAACACCCCTTGATCTACCAACTCCATGAATTCTGTAAATTCAGTAGACTCAGTACTGTTAATAAAGTCAGATAGATCTAGAACCGGGTTCCACACAAGAGACAATTCAACGGGTGTAGGAGTACTCCTAAGCGTTGTAGAGGTCGATCGAATCAAGGGATCAACATCACCCGAAAACGCTGGAAGGTAGAGACGGTGAGCTGTTCCATTGCCCTCAATAAACGTACCACCGCCTCTTAATACGGCTACATCCTGACTTGCATCGTTGGCATCAATAATCCCATTTTGATTGAAGTCAACCTGAAGTTTGGTAGGGTCAAACGGATTGAATCGAAAGGACGTAGGAGAACTTGAACTGGGGGTATCAAACCCTAAGTCCGTGAAGTAGAGAGTTCCTTCTGCAACGGCTTGTCCATAATCGTCGGTGCGGGGGCTATCTTGCAGGAAGAAACTAAATTCGGATGGTTTGTAGTCAATCGGTGTACTGAGTTGGCTGGAGTCTGTGATGACTCTAGACTCAGCATCTAGCGTAATGGACTGCCCTGCGGCGATCGCAGGCAGTGGAACTAAAAAGGTACGAGTGTTGCCAGTCGTGGTGAATTGCGTAGTGCTACCCACACGAGTCAATTTGACAAAGGGATGTGTCCCCTGAATAGGAACCACCGTACCTGCCGCAATACTGGTTGTTCCATTGTTGGTGATCGTAATTCGTTGTCGGAAAGTAGCATTTGGTGCAGGCTCAAAGGCAGCTGTATTACCCAACGCAAACCCACTCCCGGATGCACCAAAAATGCTGGGAGTTAAAAAAGAAGACGAATCCAGGTCTACCGCAATGGTGGCACTGAGCGCGTAAAACAACCCAGCATCTAGATCTGAGAGAGTTTGCCCAGAGGTAAGCGTAATAGCGTCGGTTTGCCCTGTGGTTGAGTTAACATCACTGTCGATCGCCTTATTTGTTCCCTGATCTCTGGGGCTAAAGGAGTAACCTGCTAGAGGCACTACTTGCACTCGGTAAGTGCCAGGGTTAACCGTGAAGCTGTAGTTACCGCTAGAGTTGGTCGTGGTAGTGGCAACAATAGCTGAAGTCGCGTTATCTAACAGATTAACGGTGACGTTATTAAGCCCCGTTTCACCTGCATCTTGAATGCCGTCTGCATCAGTATCGAGAAAGACGCGATCGCCAATCGTACCCTGTTGGAACAACCCTGCATCAACAGTAAGATTGGGGGCTTGACCTGAAGTCACGGTAAACAAAGCCGTGCGTCCAGTTGCGAGATCGATGACATCGCTGTCAATCGCATCATTCGATCCCCGATCAGCAGGACTAAAGAAATAGCTACTATTGGGTTTGCCAAACTCCAATCGGTAAGTGCCAGGAGCCACCGAGAAGTTGTAATCACCACTGCTGTTGGTGGTCGTAGAGGCAACCAATCCACCACTGCTGTTGAGCAGTTTGACGGTAACACCACTCAACCCAGCTTCACCTGCATCTTGAATGCCGTTGCCATCGCGATCGAGAAAGACGCGATCGCCAATGGTAGCCCTTTGGATTAAACCAGCATCAATGTTGAGATTAGTTTGTCCGGCGGTAAAAGCGATGGCGGCAGTTTGACCCGTCAACGGATCAACATCACTATCTTTTGTGAGGTCGTTGCCCTGTGCTCTGGCAGTAAATGAGTAACCACTGGGAGCCCAAAATTTGACGCTGTAGGTGCCTGCTGGGGCTATAAAACCGTAGTTACCACTGACATCCGTGATATCGGTCGCTACTACTGCACCGCTACTATTCAGCAATTGCACTGTGACCCCATTCAGACCCGTTTCGCCCATCATCTGAATGCCATCTCCATTGCTATCGATAAAGACGCGATCGCCAATGGTGACAGGTGGGGGCACTGTACCCACCAGTTTGTTACCTCCCGACGCGCTATTGAGGCGCACTCCCCACCGCAGGTTCGTTCCTATCAGATCTGCGATCGTCACCCCCTGAATGATAAAAGTGGTGCTGGGAACAAAGCCAGATCCCGGTTTTTCAATCGCCACCCCAGCATCAAACCCCGTGCTAACGGCTCCAGACATGTTGACATTTCCGGTGCTGGAGTTCACGCTAATCACGCTATTGACGCTAAAAATGTCGTTACTAACATCTACTCCAGTGATATCGGTAGGGAGTGTATTTCCTACAGTGTCAAAGAAGACCCCTGCAATATCTCCAGAATTGGGATCTAATACGCTAACAATAGCTTGGACTCCACCTGAAACTTCCGTCAGAGTAATTTGAACGAGCGGTTGCAACGAAGCAGAATTCAGAGTAAATGTAAACGGCGCGGATGAGGACATGAACTTATTTCCTTAAAGCTGAAAGGTAGAGGGTTTAGCGTTCAACAAACGGAGCGAGAAACAAAAATGTGGCGGAAGAAACGAGGCAAAACGTTTAAGACATCAGAAGATGAGGTTCAAGAACGTATCCGGTCAATCGCTCTCGGAGGTATGATTTCTCCGCTAACAGCAACTCTCATTGGTGTATGACACATCGACCGTTTGCATTCCCAAATCCATCAGCATTTGCCGTGTGGCCCTCGTCTGAAAACTGCTGCAAACCGGATTTCTGGGATTACTCGGCAACCTAAACGAATGCCAATGCGTGAAAGCAGATGGCATTGCCCCAGTCAGCAGGTTCAGAGAGAAAGTAATTAATATCACAAGCAAACTACCTCATCTTCTTAGCAAGAGCGACATACACAGAGTCAGTAAATACACTGCTTTCCATGACAGCTTGAGTGTAATACGCCACACTTATTATCAAAAAACAAGTGTGCGATCGCTGAATTAAAGACGATCAAATTCAGCTAAAATGCTGATTACGCAATTCAAACTCATCATTCTTCCATCCCAGATAGATTGATGAAAGAGGATTTCAGACGCAGGCACAACAGAAAAGCCCCTTCCGTATCCAGTAGTTGAATGAAAAATCACTACTGCCAGGTGGAGTTCTCTTTAAATACACTCTGTTTTTGCAAAATAACGGACTGTAACCAAAAAGATGCCGTAATAACCCTGATGTCGAGAGTGTTATTTTTGATGTAAGTATATCGAATTTCAGTAAGTCTTGTAGATAAAGTTTACGCAAAGATTAATGTTTACACCCTAAGCAAGACAAGCAGTTGGAGTTCTTCAAAACCTCCAACTGTTGTAAGCCAAAAATCATGAAACACTAAATTACAACCAGTTACCAACAATGATGTAAGGTGCCCAGTAATAGGGATGCCTACGAAATTCAGGAACGGCAAGGATTTCCAGTTGAGCCTGTCGCAATGCCCCTGCTTTCGTTAAACCGCCGTTGATCAACCCGTCGTAAAATTTATCCATCAGCATGGCAGTTGCTGCATCATTGACTTGCCACAGCGTTGCCAACGTGCTTCTTGCCCCTGCTCTCACCGCCATTCCAGCAAGTCCTAACGCTGCCAGATTGTCACCTACTGCGGTCTGACACGCACTCAAGACCAGTAGTTGAATGGGATTGGTTTGGGTCAAGTCAGCGTTTTGCAGCAACCCGTTGAGTTGATTAATGTCAATTCGTCCATCCCAGGTCAAGATAAACGTTTGATCAAAGGTTGAGCCAAATTTGCCATGTGTTGCCATATGCACAATGGTGGACGGATTTGAGGTGATTGCATCTTTCAACTCAGGGCTTGTAAAGCTCTCATTCACCAACGTGCGGGTTGGAACCTCCTGCCCAATCCGTTCTAGCTCCGGTACAACATTGGGCAATGCCGGAAATCCCTGACGAGCCGCCGTCAATCCCGCGCCTAAAACACTCACCTCACCCCGTTCTAAAGGACGCGGATCTAAGAGTTGCAACCCCGGTGTGAGAGCTAAATCATATTTCTCTAAAAGGAACTTCTGTCCATCATTGAGCACTGCCATAGGCACGTTTCTGAGCGAACCATCCAGCACAAAGACCAGTGTTTTCACATCTGCGTCTGCCAATGTCGATTCTGCGGGACGCATGATCCAGTCGTACATCCGTTGAGCCAATGGCAGAAACGTACGACTCGTACGATTCGTGAGCGATCGCCGCAATTGAGCAATGGTTCTCTCTATCGTTGCCTTTGGTACTGAACTGGAATATCGTTGCAGGTCTTGCTGGGGCAACCGCAGGATCACTTCTAAGCGATCAGGCAACAGGATTGGGTAAATAACAGCCGCTTGTTGATCGATATTGTCAATATCAACCGGGGTCGCATCCAGACACGCTTCTCGAAAGAAGTTATCCAACTCTGCCAATTGCAACGACTCGATCACCTTGCGGGCTTTTTCAAGTTTTGCCTGACTGGGTTCACCTTGATTCGGGGTGAGCAGGAGGCTGACCAACTCTCGGTGAACAGGTTCCACTCCCTCTTGAAACGACAGTTGCACCTCTGGACTGATAGCCACTAAATCAGTACGGAGGGTTTGCAGACTATCCACAGCGGCACTGTAGGCAGCGATCGCCTCCTCGATTTTGCCTTCAGCTTTGAGCAACCGTCCCAGTTGCCACTGCCAGCGATAGGCAATGTCCAGAGCACGGGCATCCTGCGCTAACACAAGAGCCGATTCAGTCAGTTGTTTGGATTCTGACCACTGTTGGGTCTTCTCATACAAACTCCCCAAACTCCCTACAACAAAGGACTCTGCTCGTGGATTTTGCAGCGTTTGAGCCTGTTGTCGAGCCTCGCTGAGAATTTGTGCCGCCTGTAGAACCGACGGTTGCAGTGCTCTGGGTGTGGGAGTGCGATCGCTCAACTGCACCAGGCTTTGAGCAAAGTTCACCTTTGCATAAACGAGGGCTTGGCTGGGGGGCAGTTGATCCAGATTGGCTGCAATTTGAGGGACGAGAGATTGAGCCAGTTCATATTGTTCCACCTCAATGGATAAGCTGAGCCGATTCAGTCTTGCCTGCGTCTGTACTAACAGAGATGGGCTTTGAGATTCTGCCGATTGATAGAAATCCAGCGCAACCTGAAAATCACCTTGAGCACGAGCAGTATTTGCCAAACTGAGATAGGTCGCGCCGACTTGCTCCAAAATTTGCAGACGTTGACCGACCACTAAACTCTCGTTTAAGGCGGTTCGTGCCGCATCAAAGGCTCCAACATACTGTAAGGCATCTCCCAAACTGCGAAATGCAATGGCTTTGGTCGCCGAGTCGGGCTGTTGTTGCAACTGTTCTGTTAGCGGAGTGAGGGTAGCGATCGCCCGACGATAAAACCCCAACGATTGCAGAGCTTGTGCTTGATTCACCTGGCTCCGCAGCAAACCTTCCTGATCGTTTGACCGTTGATAGATGGCAGTCGCAGTTTCCCAGGTGGCAAGAGCCTCTTCCAGTTGCCCCTGATGCAGTTGCGCCAAGCCTTGCAAGTCCAGTAATCGCGCCTCAACGATTGAGCGATCGGGTTCACTGATCACGTCCAGTTGGTTAAAGCCAGTGGTCAGGGTTTGGTCTACGGCTGACCAATTGCCCAATGCCTGATAGACCAATGCCAGATTTCGCAATGCCATTACCTGTTGCACCGACTTGCCCTGTTGGGCGTAGCCTTGAATCGCTTGTTGGAGTGGGGCGATCGCCTCAGAGTACCGTTGTGCTTCGTAGAGGCGTTGTCCTTCCTGATCCAGTGCCTCCGGATTGTTAGAGGCTGACTGTTCGGTCATGCCAACCGCAGGATGAGTGGCGATCGTCGGAGCCACTACACACACCACAGTCGTCAGCAGAGCGATCACTAACAATACGGTGGCTCTACGTCTCAATCGCCAACTGGGTTTACGTGTCATTTGCGCTAAACCCTGACTTAAAACGGACTGTACACGATCGAGAAATAGACTCCGTTTTCTTGCCATGTGTCTCCCTCCTGGCTGACATCAACGAGTGGAATACCCCAATCAATTCGGGCAGTTAACGTATCTTGCATCTGCCACTGAAGCCCCAGTCCTGCTGACAGTAGCGTTCTCGGATCAGGTTGGGGATCATTTGCATTCCAGCCACTGCCAAAATCGATGAAGGGAACGATTTGCAACACTCCATCCAGACGGCGCGATCGCAAAATGGGCAAGCGCACCTCCGCCGAAACGAGCACTCCGTTATCGGTTAAAAGCGTGTCTTGACGATAGCCCCGCACTGTCGTTTGCCCACCCAAACCAAATTGCTCTAACGACACGAGGCTACTATCGGCTAACTGCACCTCTCCCCGCAATAAAAACAGCGTATCGGGAGCCAGGAGCCTTACCCACTGCCCCTGCCCTCGCCAGCTAAAGAAACGCCCATCGGGTCCAACCTCATTAACCGTTGCATCCAGAGCATCTAAGCCAAAGCTAAATTGAGAGCGGGCAGCCAAGACTTCTCGGTTGCCTCGGTGTGTCCAGTCCTGTGAGAATTGCAGGATCGATAGGCGAGTTCGCCCTTCGGCGTCAGATCCCGCGACCGGAAAGGGAATTGATTCGCCCACAATGTCTTCCAGATACTCGCTACGGCTTTCCTGGCGAGAGGCAGTCAAGCTCAGGGCAAATTCCTCAGTTGGTGTTTGTACGAGAGGTTGACGATAGGTGAGTTCGTAGTAGCGGGAGTCTGACTGGATATCGAGGACATTAAACGGTTCCTCAATGACCGAGCTATCGGCAATACCAACACTAAAACTCAACGTGCCATTGCGGGGATTGATCGGCACTGTGTAGAGCAAATCCGCTGCATTGCTACCTCTGGTGTTGGTGTAGCCCACACTGAGCGTATCCCCCACACCCAGCAAGTTCGCCTGGTTTACCTGCACACCTCGCCGCCAACTACCGACCGCAGGCGATCGCCCATTATTTGTCACGATTTGCAGACTAAAGGGATCAGCTTCTGTCACCTGCACATTCAAAATATTTGCCCCAGGACGGGGGCTAGAGGCTAACTCAGCGGTGATATTTTCAATTTGAGGTTCCAATTGCAGCAACCGCAAGCCCTCAACTAATTGATTCAAGTTGAAAGGGGTTCCTGCCCTGAGACGCAGGCGATCGCTCACATAACTGGGTCGCAAGCGGCGAGTACCCGTAATGTTGAACTGCTCAATTTCGCCTTCTACCACCTCGATTCTCAGAACCCCATCCACTGGGGTTTGCGGGGGAATGTAAGCTCCAGAGTTGATGTAACCGCGATCGACATACAGTTGCGTAATCGCCGATCGCACCTCTAACAGTTCTGCAAACGTTAGGCTCCGGTTTGCATAGGGAGCAGTCACGGTTGCCAACTCATCTGGGGTGAAGACGGTGTTGCCTATGATTTCAAACTCCCGGACAAACAACCTGTCCTCATCGGTCGTCGGGGGAGCAACTGGCTCCGGCAACGGAACTGGCGTTGGCACAGGTTGCAGCAATGTGTCGGGTGGTGGTAGTAGAGGCTGTGGTTCTGGTAGGCGATCGCGTGATGGGGGTCGAAGTGTATCTGGAGGTAAGGCTTGACCCAAGAGAATAGGGGCAGCACTGGCATCAGAAACAGAATGGATTATGGATGACCCCTCCACTCCAGCAGGGGTTGCAGGGCTTAGTTTTACGTTTCCTACAGGGGCAACGTCTGACACCTTGGAATATTCGGACAGTCTTGCCACATCGCTGATCTTGGGTAGGGTTGCCGCACCACAACTCTCTACCATACCTGCTACTAGCCCCATGGTTTCAAAAGCAACCCACACACCCCCGATACGGAACCATAAACCCCACTTTTTGACACCCACTGTTCACCCGTACTCCCGCTCTGATAAAGACTTGAATCTATTAAATTTTCTTGATTGATAAAAAATACTCTACGGGTTTAAGCATCTTTTTATACATCTCTTTAACATTTCATTAGATTCTAATTGGTTAGTGACTCGCTTCAACAAGTGATTTATTCAGAGGTCACGATGGGCGTACAGACGTACACAAGTTGCAATTTTGTGAGGAAGAGAGGCGAATTTAATGCTGAAATAGAAGCATGAGACAGACACGACGAGCTTTTCTTCAACAACTGGGAATGACGCTGGGTGCTCTTAGCTTCAGCGACCTGAGCTTGTCGGTACTAACCCGCTATCAGCAAGCCTTAGCACAGCCCACTCAGCGAAAATTGGCGTTGTTAGTTGGGATTAACCAATATCCAGAGCAGGTATGTGACTACGTCCCGGTGCGGGGGAATGCCTTGAATGGGTGTCTCACTGATGTCGAGTTGCAGCGAGAGCTATTGATCCATCGGTTTGGGTTTCAACCGAGTGACATTTTGACATTGACTGACCAGCAAGCCACTCGTCAGGCGATCGAAGAAGCGTTTGTGTCCCATTTGATTGAGCAAGCTCATGCGGGTGATGTGGTTGTGTTTCACTTCAGTGGCTTGGGCAGTCGGGTAAAAGTCGATGCCACAACGGATGCAATACAAAACAGCCTTGTCCCGATTGATGGAGTTTTGCCAACCGAGGAGAACCCAGCCATTCATGACTTGTTACTGGACACATTGAATTTGTTGGTGCGATCGCTCCCCACAGATCAGGTCACCACTGTCTTAGATTTGAGCTACGCCGATCTCAATAAAGTCACTCAGAACAACTTGCGCATCCGTTCTCGCCCCAGCACCCCCACAGGACAACTCAACGATCGGGAACTGGCATTTCAAGAGCAGCTTTTGAGCCGACTGAAACTCTCTCGTAACGCCCTTGCCAATCCACGTTTAGAGTATCCCGGCATCACACTGACGGCTGCTCGTAGCCAACAAGGGGCGATCGAGGCACAGTGGAGTGGCTTTAGTGCGGGGTTGTTTACCTACGCGCTGACTCAACAACTCTGGCAATCCACCCCTACGACCACCGTGCGGGTTACCTTTAATCAAGTCGTCCATCTGATGAACCAGAGTGCAGGCGACGAACAGCAACCTCAACTCAGTGGCGCGAAGGGTCAGGGTTCTGACACAGCTTATCACCTCGCCACGTTGACCCCTGCTGCTGATGGGGTTGTCACCGCGATCGAAGACGATGGCAAAACGCTACAGCTTTGGATGGGTGGCTTACAGAGCAGCGTGCTGGATTATTACGGCAGTAACACGGTATTGGCACTGGAACCCCAAGACGAATCGGTTGCGGTCACTGTCAGCGATCGCCCCCAAGACTCCACTCCACTATCTTCTGACTCTGAATTGTCAGCCTCACCCGCTTCAACAAGTCATTTATTACAGGTGCGATCGCGAGAGGGATTAATCGTCAGAGCACGACTCCTAAACCCCACTGCACCAATAACCCCAACAGTCGGTCAGTTTGTGCGGGAAACTGTGCGCCTGTTGCCTCGTAATATCAGCCTCGGCATCGCTCTCGACTCAACCTTAGAGCGGATTGAGCGCGTGGATGCGACCAGTGCCTTTGCGGCGGTGCCCAAGGTGTCAACCGTCGTGGGTGCAGAGCAACCGGCCGATTATGTTTTTGGTCGAGCGATGCCCGATGCCCAGACGGTTGCGACTGATTTAAGCCATTCATCGGACGTGCATCTTGCGGGAGTGATGCCCAATAGCGATGTCTCCCCTAAAGGGAAGTATGGACTGTTTAATTTGGGACGGGCGGCTATTCCCAACACACTCATTCAAGGGGATGAAGCTGTTAAAACGGCTGTCAACCGTCTGACGCCTCAGTTGCGATCGCTCCTGGCGATGAAACTGTTGCGGTTAATCCATAATTCGGATTCCTCTCGGTTGGGAGTGCGGGCAACCCTGGAAGTCATTGCTCCCCAAGAGCAAATCATTGCCCAACAAGAGAGTAGCCGTGCCCCTTGGACTTTGCCCCAAAGCAAGTTAGCGCAGCGTTTGACACCCGATAGCAGCATCCCAACGATCGCCATTGGTAGCCACGTTCGATATCGCTTGCAAAACTACGGCGATCGCCCGGTGTACTTCACGTTGTTAGGTACAGATACTCGCAGTGGTGCGATCGCCCTGTACCCACTATCGCCTACAGAGATAGATCAGCCCGACCTCCAAAACAAAATTGCTCCCGGAGAGACCGTGCTGCTTCCTCCTCCTGCACCTGCCCCTGCATGGGTGATCAACGGTCCCGCAGGCTTGACCGAAACCCATCTGGTATTCAGTCGTGCCCCATTGACGCAATGCACTGCGATGCTGGATACAGCTGTTGGTTCTAACAATACGGTCTATCGAGTGGGGGCACTGGCGAATCCCTTAGAGGTTGTTCACGCTCTGCTACAGGACTTACATCAAGCCAGTGTGGCAGTACGAAGCACGTCTCCCTCTGGGGCGATCGCCCCCGTGATTGACCCACCCTCAGATGCTTATCTGTTGAGCGTCGATGTCTGGGCAGGGTTAAGCTTTGCCTATCGAGTGACGTAGATATCGACTGACGTAGACTATCGACTGACATAGATGTTCGTGTAGCGGCGGTTGCAACCGTTAAAGCTATATTGAATCCACGATCCTGATCTCAACTCAAGTTTAATAGTGTTCCAAACCTGTTGATAGCCTCTGTAAGAACCTCCTGTAGTCTCTCTGGGTAAGGAGGACGGCGACAGCCGGGGGGCACTAGCAACAGATTTAACCCATTACCCTCAAGTTTTTACACTCGTAGAAGTGCTAACCATGCAAACTGAGCTTAAATTAACCTAAAGTTCAGAGAAAAGTGACAAGCTGTGCCATTAAATAAGTGGGTACTTTAGACAGGTAACCTTTTTAACACAACAATAATTTATCCGTGCTCCGTATTGCCTCAAATGCTGTCCATCTGTTATGGCCGTAGCGACACTTGATGGGGCGAAGGCGAGTCAGAAAGCTCTCTAGAATTAGTGTTTGAGCCATTGCCTTTGTCCTAAGCTTTCTGACCAGAGCTATATTTTCTTGAAAACCTGCCTTTACAAGATCAAGCAAACGTAAGTAGACACGGATTCAATAACAAATCTTTTATACTTGGCGATTGAAATCGCAGCTATAGGAGCAACATCAGCTCAGCTTCAGCAAAAGAGTGACGTTTATTTAACTCACTCAAGCCCCATATTTGGCTCTAGTTTGAGTCACATTTCGTGCTGAGAAACTGTTAGCAATTTATTCTCAAAGTTGATCCATATTCAACTCGAAAAAAGAGTGAGATAGATCACAAAAACAAAATGAATCTAATCAAGATTAATTAAAGATCGACGTTTTTGTGACAAAAAAATTTTTCACGATCTATACCCTGCGGCGGTTGTGGTTAGATGACCACCATATTATCGAAAGCGGGGATCGCTCATCAGACAAGCGATCCCCGTTCAAGTTTTATTATTCTCACGTTGCCAGTATTTAGGAAAACTGACATAATAATTAGAAATGTTGACCAACCTTTCTAATTATTATTCTATGCGAGGTTGGTTAATTAAAATACATTTTTGTTCCCTTTGTAACCATAAAACTTACATTTCTAAATTTGGTGTAACAAATGACCACAACTCATTTTCTCGAAAGCAGATTAGAGCAAGAGGCTTTTAAGATGCAAAATATACAATCAATTTATTGTCCAAATTGTGGCAGTTCCGCAGAACGTCACTATTTATCTGCCAGAGCTATGGTTCGCACGCAATGCCCAAGCTGTGACTACTTACTCATCACCTGTTCTCACACAGGTAATGTTGTAGAAGCTTATGCTCCCGGCATTCCGTTTCACCGTTAGAGCCATTCTCGATTCAAGGAGCATGAAGCGATTGAGATGCCATTTTCTGAGTAACGTGAATTCGGGATCAGGATTTTGGCGGTTGAAACCGCAACTGGATGAACAAAACCGACCTGCGTCGGTTCGTCTAAACCCTGGGTTTTCAATAGCTCGCAACGGCAAACCTGGCTCCAGTAGCCAAGAATTCATTTACCAGAGTCTTAACCCACACCACGGTGATTGACAGGTTAGGGGTCGAGGGATAAGGGAGTAGAGGGATAGCTGAAGGGTAACTTCGGTAGCTACTCACTCCTCTACCCCTCCACGATTCTTTGAGGGGTGTTTCACTCTATCTAGGCAGAAATTTTGATTTGAGACGCCCGCAATTGCCCACAAGCTGCATCCGCCTCTAACCCTCTAGAGCGGCGAACGCTGACAGCAATATGACGGTCTTGCAATGCTTTAACAAACGCTTGAATGCGACGGGGCGTAGGACGTTCGTAATCTACTTCCTTAATGGGATTGTAGGGAATCAGATTGACGTGGCTCTGAAAGCCATGTAACTCCTGTGCCAGTTCGTCGGCATGTTCTGGGCGATCGTTCAAGTTGCCCAACAGAATGTATTCAAAAGTGACTCGTCGCCCAGTCTGTTTAACATAGTCCCGGCACTCTTCCAGCAAGGCACTGAGGGGATAATGGCGAGCACTGGGGATGAGTTGTTCTCGTAATGCCTGATTGGGAGCATGAAGACTAATTGCCAGAGTGGCTTGCAGGTGTTGGTCAGCCAATCGGCGAATGTGACCGGGGATGCCTACAGTCGATATGGTGATAGAACGTTGCCCAATGCCGACATCGGTGTTGAGCGATCGCACGGCGACTAATACGTTTTCTACGTTTAACAGAGGCTCTCCCATGCCCATAAACACAATGTTGCTGACCCGTTGCCCAAAATCCTCCTGCACGGTCAATACCTGATCAACAATTTCGTGGGTTGCCAGGTTGCGGATAAATCCTCCCTTACCCGTAGCGCAAAAGTCACACGCCATCGGGCAACCTACTTGAGAAGACACACACACCGTTAACCGCTTCTCTGTAGGAATCCCAACGGTTTCAATAATTTGCCCGTCCTGCATTCGCAACAAAAACTTGACCGTACCATCCGGTGCTGCTGAACGGTAGTGGAGTTGCGATCGCCCAATGGGAACCTCTGCCACCTGCGATCGCCACTGTTTTGAAAATACCGAAATATCTGCCAGCGATCGCGCCCCCTGTTGATAGATCCACTGGTGCAACTGTTTGCCGCGATAGGCGGGTTGTCCTTGCTGCTGCACCCACTCGGTCAACTCCGCCAGCGACAACCCTAACAGAGGTTTGACTCCACGGGCTTGCGTGGGGGAATCGCTCTGTGTGGGTGCATCACTTCTAGATGCATCAGTTTGGTTATGGGAACTGGTCGCTGTCATGGGTCGTTATTAATGCCTCAATCTACTATCTTAAGCCGTGATTTGAAGGATGAGGTGCAACGATGCACAGAGGGGTGCATCTGGCAGACTAAACCCAGCGAATGAATTCGCGGCGATTAGAGCGAAGCCCGCCGACGCGGACTGAGGTTTTGACCCAGGCAGAATCGGTCTGCCACCTTCTCTCAACATACAAGGCAGGTTTTGTTCTGGTCGCTGCGGTTTTAACCGCCACTCCCCTCAGCGTCAGATGCACCCTGCACAGAGCTATATGTTTTGGGGGGAGGTTGCGCGTTCTTTCCCAGGGTTGCAATGTATGCCGATGTGCATCAGTACTCATTGTGGAGGAACCAACAACAAACCCGTCATACAGCAAACTGTGTGCTCAAATACAGTTTTTATCTCTATATCCTGAATACTGTATACAATCAAAGCATTAATGGTAATGTAAACCTTGAATGCTTTGATTCAGATACTTCAATCAGATCCAGTGAATACCTCTCGACCCTCCTATGCAACCCATGGCTTGAGCGATCGCGTGCTGGTCAATGACTGGCATGTGGTGGCGATCGCCGATGCGGTGCAACCGGGTCAGGTTCTTCCTGTTCGACTGTTGGGGGTGGATCTGGTCGTGTGGCGTGGTGGTGAAACGGGGGTGTTAGCCTGGAGCGATCGCTGTCCCCATCGCAGCATTCGCCTGTCAAGTGGGCGCGTCGAGGGCAATACGTTGGTCTGCCCCTATCACGGGTTGGCGTACAACGAACAGGGGCGATGTGTGAATGTGCCCGCTCATCCCGACTACGTTCCGCCCCCACAAGCCTGTATACCCACTTATCGTGTACAGGAACGGTATGGACTGATTTTTGTCTGTTTGGGCGAACCTGAACACGATATCCCTGCGTTTTGGGAGTGGGACGACCCCAACCATCTCAAGTTTTTGTCGGGACCGCACTACTGTCGCTGTGGCGGATTTCGGGCGATCGAAAACTTTCTGGATCTGGCACACTTGCCCTTTATACACGCAGGTATTTTGGGTTCTCCTAACAAAGCGGTGATGCCGGATTATCAGGTTTTGGTGGATGAAAACGGCATTCAGATGGCTGATATTCAGATCTGGCAATCTGATCCGGTCGGGGTTGGGCACGGAACGATCGCCCACTATCACTACTGGGTGTTTCGTCCGTTGACAGCATACTTGCAGAAGGAAACCCCCGACGGGCAGCGACTCACCATCTGGTATGCCGTCACTCCGGTCAGTGAAGAAGAGTTCATCGGGTGGATGTGGGTGGCGGTTAATTTTGGGGATGCCAGTCAAATTGACGAGATGCGATCGTTTCAAGACAAGATTGTGCGTCAAGACCTGATGAACCTAGAGCAACACAACCCCAAACAGTTACCACTGCATCCCCAGGCAGAGTTTCATTTACCGTGCGATCGCGGTTCTCTCGCCTATCGCAAGTGGCTCAAAGCGTTAGGAGTAACCTATGGCGTCATAGAGAGTGAGGTGCGGTATTAACAATTCAAAATGAACTGGCAATGCATTCAGTATTCAACGATTCAAACGACTGAGATAAACCACAATATCGTTTATAGAGCAACCGACTTGATCACATTTATCAGGTAATTCAAGCAATTATGTATCACCTTAAGGTTGTCATTATTGGTGCGGGTATCGGCGGGTTAACCACTGGAATCGCCCTTCGTCAGGCAGGTTATGACGTTGAGATTTACGATCGCGTCAGTCAGTTGCGTCCAGCAGGAGCAGGCATCTCGCTCTGGTCAAATGGGGTTAAGGTGCTGAATCGGTTGGGGTTGGGTGACAAGATCGCCAAGATTGGGGGGCAAATGGATCGGATGCAATACATCCGCTACACAGGTGAGTTGCTCAACGATATTGATCTGTATCCCTTAATTGAAACCGTGGGTCAGCGTCCCTATCCCGTTGCTCGAACCGACTTGCAGCAAATGTTGTTAGAAGCGTTTCCGGGAGAAGTCCAACTCAACTCCAAATGCATCGGTGTAGAACAGGATGGTCAAAGTGTCACCGCCATTTTTGAAAACGGACATCGAGCTACGGGTGATTTGTTGATCGCGGCAGATGGCGTTCGCTCGATCATCCGCAACCAGATTTTAGGTGAACAGATTCACCCCCGCTATGCCGGATATGTCAACTACAACGGATTGGTGCCTGTCAGCGATGACCTGGGTGACAAGAACTCCTGGAGTATCTACGTCGGTGAACATAAGCGAGTTTCCATGATGCCAGTGGGGGGCGATCGCTTTTACTTCTTTTTCGATGTTCCCATGTCTAAAGGAACAGAACCCCATCCTGACGGCATTCAAGTCGAACTAACCAACTCCTTTCAGGGGTGGTGTCAACCTGTGCAAACGCTGATCCAACGGTTGAATCCGACTCAAACGAATCGGTTAGAGATTCACGATGTAGAACCCTTTCAACAGTTTATGCAGGGCAGAATCGCATTACTGGGTGATGCAGCCCACAGCACAACTCCAGATTTAGGACAGGGTGGGTGTCAGGCAATGGAAGATGCGGAGGTGTTGACGCGCTATCTCCTGACCACCAACTTAGGTGTGGCGGATGCCCTCAAACGCTATGCTGCCGAACGCGCCGAACGCGCCAATGCCATCGTCCTCAAAGCCCGCAAACGCGCCGACCAGATTCACGGCAAAGACCCCGACATCACCGAAGCCTGGTATGCTCAACTGCAAAGTGAACCACCGGATGCAGTGACGGGAGCGATCGCCAAAACCATCTTAGGAGGACCGTTACGGTAGAAAGGATAAACGATAAAGGATAAACGATAAAAGAAGGATAAACGATAAAGGATGAAGGGTAAAACTAATATCTTATAATCGCCCAACCTTATCTTCTCTAACTCTTTCTTTTTATCCCTTATCCTTTATCCTTCAGCCTTTATCTTGCGAGTTTCTTCTCTAATTTCTCTCCCCTTTCATCCTTTAGCCTTCATCCTTCAGCCTTTTCTTTCTTCTTTTTTCCCTTTTCTTTTTTCCTTTTCTCTGCCTATGCTAGTCACCAAACAACCTGTTTTTCAACGTTTCTGGTATCCCGTGATTCCTGTTGAGCAATTAGCCGATGGTCCCCAAGCCTTTGAGTTATTGGGGCAACCAATTGTGTTATGGCTCGATGCCGATGGCAAACCTGCGGCAGTGCGCGATCGCTGTTGTCACCGCACAGCAAAGCTGTCGTTGGGTAAGGTGAACGATGGCAAACTGGCGTGTGCCTATCACGGGTGGGAATTCAATGGCAGTGGTGCCTGTGTCCACGTGCCGCAATCCAAGGATGGTTCCATTTCTCCCAGCTATAAAGTCACGGCTTATCACTGCACTGAGCGATATGGTTATGCCTGGGTGTGTTTAGGGGAACCTCTGATGGATATTCCCAACATCGCAGAAGCCTCTGATCCCTCGTTCCGATTGATCCACGAATTCTACGAACCGTGGAACTGTGCCGGGTTGCGCGTGATGGAGAATGAATTGGATTTAGCGCACCCCACCTTTGTTCATACCACCACCTTTGGCAGTGAAGAGCACCCAACACCCGATTTTGTAGAAGTCACTGAAACCGAGTTGGGAATTCATGTCAGTGCCACACTGGGAGTCGTGAATCCCGCTCTACAAAAACAAAATCTGAAGATGGAGGATACGATTACCTATCGCACGTTAGATATGGATTGGATGATGCCATTCACAATTCGCTTGCGAATTAACTATCCCAATGGAATGTCTCACATCGTTGTGAATACGATGACTCCCATCAACGACTCTACTTCTCAAATGGTGCAGTTTTGTTTACGCAACGACACCGAAGCTGACACAAAAGCGAGTGATGTGATTGCATTCGATCGCGCTGTGACATTAGAAGACAAACGCATCTTAGAATCAACCGATTATGATGTGCCTCTTGCTCTCAATGCAGAAGAACATATGTTCACAGATAAACCTGGAATTGTAATTCGTAAGAAGATTGCAGCACTGCTAAAAGCACATGGAGAAGTTGAACAGACGAATCATACCTATGCGAACGATATCTCTTTATCGAGTCGGAGTGAAGTCAGCGAAACACGAGTCAAACAGTTGATTTAATGTCAGGCAAATTAACAACTCACGTTCTGGACACTGCTCATGGATGTCCTGCTGTTGCGATGACCATTGAGTTGTGGGCGATCGATACGCAATCCCAGCATAAGCAACTACTCAAAACCATTCAAACCAATGCGGATGGAAGGAGCGATCGCCCCCTTTTAGCTGACGGTGAATTGCAAGTCGGTGTCTATGAATTGGTGTTTGCAGTGGGTGACTACTTCGCTCAACGAGGTGATACCTTACCACAACCTCCTTTTCTCGATCGCATCCCCATTCGCTTTGGCATTGCCGATCCAACCGCTCACTATCACGTCCCATTGCTGGTGTCCCCCTGGTCTTACAGCACCTATCGCGGCAGTTGATAGAGTTTCTTAGTTACCAGGATCTTTAACCTCGTTGTGCTGTGATTGCAGACAGCCATTCATTTCGGTTAAACACTACCAGGGCATAAATTTGATTGTCACTCGTTGATACAGAGATGGAATTGGGAAGCAACGGAATGATATTGAGAAATTTGGTCCAACAGGCTTTCACACTCACAATCTTAGAGATAGGGATAATCACGGCTCCCGTTTGGACGTTGAGTCGATGGGACTCGAAGACTAGCCGCTGATTTGTCAGATATAACTGTCCACCAACCGTTTCAATACCTCGCTGAAGGTTAGCACCACCCTGTTTAATGAGCCGCTCGTCTATCTGGAATGGAGTCTTCATATAAGCAACTATGCTGTATTTTGGAATCCTGTCATGTCTAACACACTTTAGTATTTTATAAGTTCACTGATTGGGAAATCTTTAGGCGTGATTTTCTACTTATTGGAGCTATTGGGAGTAGCAGTTTTTGCGGTTAGCGGTGCCTTAGCCGCAGGTCGTAAAAGCCTTGACTTACTGGGGGTTTTTGTGATTGCGGTTGTCACTGCGATCGGTGGTGGAACCCTGCGCGATGTCTTGCTCGATCGCCACCCAATTTTCTGGATTGAAAATCCGCTCTATCTAATTGTTATTTTAATTGCGGCTGCTCTAACCTTGGTCTACACTCAATTTCGCCAACCTCCTAATCGAGCTTTGCTGATTGCCGACGCTTTAGGACTGGCTCTGTTTGCCATTAGCGGTGCTCAATTGGCAGAACAGGCAAACTTACCTGCCATCATTGTGGTCTTGATGGGAACCATCACAGGTGTTGCGGGGGGCGTAATTCGCGATGTGATTCTCGCTGAAATTCCCCTGATTCTGCGTCGAGGCAACATCTATGCCACAGCCGCGATCGCCGGAATCATTGTCTACCTCATCCTACAAGGAATTGGGGTCAATCGCTCCATCGCTTCTCTGGTTGGTATGACGGCGATCGCCACCCTGCGATTGATCGCTATTACCTGGGGCATTACGTTACCAGTGTATAGCCTGCCCAATCATGGGGAAGAGTGAGGAGGGGAAGAATGAAGCATGAAGAATGAAGAGTGAAGGATAAAAGAAAAAATGCGGCGTTGCTGATCTTGGGGATGAATGAGTCGCGAGCAAGATGCTCGCACTGGTTTAAACGATTCACCTGAAAGGAGTGTGAGCGTCTCGCTCACGTCTGTGTCAAAATAATCATCCCTCTATTTAGCAACGCCAAAAATGCAATTAATCGCCAATTGTGAATGGTCATTGATTCATTGTTAATGTGTACCCCCCACTCCCGGTTTCCCTATGTCCTATTCCATTGCTGACCTGAATGCCATAAGCCAGACTGATTTTGTTGCCGCAATCGGAGATGTGTTTGAACATACCCCTGCGATCGCCGCTACGGTCTGGAATCATCGCCCTTTCAACAATGTCAACCACCTGCATCAAACGTTGGTGATGGTGATGCATCAACTCAGTCGGGCGGAGCAACTGGCACTGATCCAGGCACATCCCGATCTGGGAAGTAAGGCCAAGATGGCAGAAGCCTCGGTTCAGGAGCAAATTGGAGCCGGATTAAATCACCTGACTCCGGATGAATACGAACGGTTCTTGCATCTCAATCAAGCCTACAAAGACAAGTTTGGCTTTCCGTTTATCATTGCCGTCAGACACCACACAAAAGCCAGTATTTTAGAAGCGTTCGATCGCCGCCTGTTGAACTCCGTTGCCGTAGAAATGCAGCAAGCCCTCACCGAGATTGCTGAAATTGCGCGATTTCGACTCCTGGATCGGGTGATTGCCTAGAAGACTGAGCTACCAATTTCAACCCATGGCGGCATTGCTGAATGCAGATATGATTCCCGAAAACTGACCACTGATGTACGGGCGTTTCGCGAAACGCCCCTCCGAAATTCCTATGCTGGATCAGCAAGACCTCAATAGCATGGATTCCTCTAGCTCTTCCTACACGCTCTTCTATCCGCAAAATGGATTCTTTGTGCGGGGGCGATCGCTACCCTCCAATTAATTGCTATCATCTGGGAGATCACACTACCTGTGTACATTCTGCCTAATCAGGAAGAGTAAAAAGGTGAAGAGTGAAACATGAAAAGGGTAAAGGATTGCGTCAGAATTCAAACTTGAGGGGAAGTTGCCACCAAGTTGGCTAGTTTCAGCTACTAGCCTTAGTCAGTTGGAATGACCCCGTATCATCAACCCTTAAGAAGAACCAGAAGCAACGACTGTAAGCACCCCTACTTTCGGTGTTTGAGCCAAATCAGCAAACTGTGAAATTGCAGTCAGAAGAAGGAGTAGGAGACGGTTGCGGTGGTGGAGAGTTTTGATTAATAGAGAGTGCATCTATAGCCGATGCTCCAGCTACTATTGCAATAAGAGTAGCAGTAATAAATAGTACTTTGCGATTCATATAGGTTTACCTCCTTGAACAATTATTTAGATTGCAGTTATCAAAATCTACATTGCTCGGTCTAAGAATTCAGCACAAACAACTGATAATCTCTATTTCATTGCCTCTCGCTATTTTGGTCAAGGGGACTCGTGACAGTATTTTGATACATCTCTAGTTGCCGCTCTGCCTCTTCCAATAGCTCATTCAAATCTTTAATAAGCCAAATTTTTACAGTACCGTCCCTTGAAGCACTAGCAATTTGTCTTCCATCTGAGCTGAAGCTAATATCGTAGACTGACCTATTACCGTGACCTTTAAACTCTGCAACCTTCTCTCCTGCTAAATTCCATAGTCGAACTTCCCCATTCCGGGAGGCAGTTGCAATGCGAGTTTGATCTGGGCTAAACACAGCACTAAAGATAGCATCTTCGTGAGCTAGGATAGACCATTTTGGGCGACCATTTAAATCCCAGAATGTGAGTTCACCATCTCGTGTAGCAGTCACTACCGATTGTCCATCAGGGCTAAAATTAGCACTGAAAACTTGAGTAGGCTCTTTAGCAGCTTGAGTAGACCCTTGCGAAACATTAGTAGTAGTACTCATTCCATCATAATGGCGTAGCGTTACCTCCTCCGTTAAAGTATTTCTTGGCTGATTCCAGAAAAAGAGTCGTCTCTCTGACCAACTCCAAATTTTGGCAGTACTGTCTTGAGACGCTGTCACTAATCTTTGACCGTCAGGACTAAATCTAATACTAAAAATTCTATTATCATCATTATGTGCTCTTTGGGGTTCTATGATGAATTTCCCTTGTTGTATGTCCCAGATACCAATGTAACCTTTCAAAAAAGCGATCGCTAATTTACCATCTCGATTGATATCAATACTCGATATATCGCCTAATTTTTCTGCATTCCATTCAATTTGAAGATTTTCCTGCTGCTCAAATCTCTTCTCTAAAAAATTCCACAGTTTCACCTCATTATCATTTGATACAGAAACTAACCACCCTTCTGTCTCAGAACTTCCTCTGAAACTAAAGCTGATGTTTCTTGTCTTGTCACTGCCTGGAAGGAAATTTCGTTGAGGTGTATGTTGTAAGTTTTCCCAATCATCTATCCCTTCAGATGACGCAGTAATGAGATTGTTTACTGAGATAAATCTCACCCCCACTACAGGGGGAATAATTTCTCGATTTGTCTCTGGATCAACCTGTCGTTCAGTTACAGTTATATCTTCTGACCATTCTGGTTGATTACTAGTATCCCAAAACCTAATTGTTCCATCATTTGATGCAGTGGCTAACTGCGAATTATCTGGGTTAAAGCCTAAAGCCACCACCTCTTCTTGATGTCCTTCAAGCATTAATGGTGGTTCACTGTTCCTGTCCTCAATCTGTTCAACGTTCCATACACGAGCCGTACTGTCCGCAGAGACAGCCGCAACTTGGTTACTGTTTTGGTTAAACTCTATCTGCCAGGCTCTTTCATCAAACCCGACCAATTCTGCTACTAAAGCATCTGTTCTTCCTTGCATCAATGCCTGCAAATCCCAGAGTTTCGGTACACATTCTCGTGCAGATGCAGTAGCTAACCATTTACCGTTATCACTATCACTCAAACTAGTAATTGATTGAGTACTCAGTTTTAAGGGTTCAGAAGATGCAACAATAGTTTGACCATCCATTCTCCAAAAGCGGATTGTTCCATCACTTGAACCTGTGATTAATATCTTGTTATCTTGACTAAAAGTAACGCTTGTAAAGCGAACTGTCTGTTGAGTTGTTTGAGCAATTTGTTCTCCCTGTAAATTCCAGATCCGAATGCTTCCATCCCAGGAGGCAATTGCTATTTGTCCATCTTTGCTTACATCGACTGGATTAAAAATTAGAGCAGGGCTTTGAGAGTTGGAAGGTGGGTTACAAGCTGAAAATGTAGATTGATTTGATGGGTTTGGGGAAAATCCTGAGTTTCGTATTGAACCTTCCTCAGTAGGGCTGTCTGGATTAGTTAACAATTCGTTCAAGTCCCAAATTCTGATGTCTCCACTCCTTGAAAGCGTGATTAATTTTTCTCTACCTTGCTCATCTTTTGTGAATTGTGTCTTATAAACATCGAATTGATTACTCGTTGTTTGAACACCTCTTACTGGAATTAATTGTCTTTCATTAGTAGATAAATTCCATAAAAGAATGTGTTCGTTTGATGCACCAGCAGCCAAATACTTGCCATCTGAATTAAAACTTATGCTGTAGAAAGTGCCATCTCTAAACTCAGATGATAAATCACTAATTTTTAATCTATTTAACTCTCGAATCTTAAGAAGATTTTGCTGAAGAGCAAATAACAAATTGCCAGGAATGGATAAGAAGTCAGATGAGCTATATTGTTCTTGCCACTCTCTACCAGCTCCTAACGATTTATAAAGTGCTTCTAACTGCTGATCACCAAGGAATAACCGCTGAGCTTCTATTCCTTCGCCATTTAATTGAGCTCTAAATCCTTTGGATTCGGCTTCTATTTTTGCACGGAAAGCAAATATAGCTGCACCTCCAACTATTAGAGATACAAGTGCAAGACCTTGTAGAAACGTGAAAAGAACCTTTTGAAAATGTTTAAGAGATTTGTTCTTTTGCTCATAATCATTCTTAGCTTCAGTGAGGCTAGCCAAAAAGAACTGAAAATCTTCAGAGGCGAGTGTACGTCTGCCTAGTTTCTCTAAGTTATCCTTTAAATCTTTGTCACGTAGTAAATAAGCTTTATCTTCTTTTGATTCGAGCCATTGTTTTAGCTCATCAGCGTAAGGGCGCAGTTTCTCCAGTTCGTTTTCGATCCAGGGTTTGTCAAAGACAGCCTCGTAGATGCGGTTTGCAACCCTCAGATGTCCGTCTCGCAAAACAACAAGTCCCGACAGCCGTAGCTCCATGCGATCGATGTAGTCAAGATCGTCTTCATTAATGCCCTCGTGCGTCAAAATTTGTCTGTAAATATCTAATAGGCGGGTGGCACGGGTTTCATTGATCAAGATGCGATCGCGCACAGTTTTTAAGTGCGGTGGATCATCATTGGATTGCCAATTCTCAATAACTTGCTCGTTGATCAGTTGCTCAACCCATTCAGTTTCTTTGCCAGTAGGAACTGAGGCTTCGGTAGATTGAATCAATCTACAAATCTTTTGGGTAAGAAAGGGTTGCCCACCTGTCCAGGAGAGAACAGCTTCTAATAATTTTTCTGGTTGAGGCGATTGGTTGGCTAGCCCGTGTGCCAGAGGCTTAGCCGCAGGCATAGTGAATCCTGTCAAATCAATGCGATTGCCGATATTAAATGCGGTAACCGATTTGTCATCAATCAGGTCAGACGGAGTTGTTACTCCAATCAAAACAAAACTCAGGCGTTTGTACTCCGGCTCATCCACCGATCGCTGATAACACGATCTGATCCAGCTAATGAAATCCCTCGAAAACTTGAGCCGCAAAATACTATCGATTTCATCTAGAAAAATAACAATCTTCTGTTGAACTTTTGCGAGTAAAACAGAGGAAACAAATTCATCCAGCAATGCTTGGGGATCAAGATCTGTTCTTTCCTTACACCAATCTCTTACCCAAAGACTACTATCGCGATCGCTCAGGTGGAGACGCTCTACAATTCTCCTGAGTAACCCCATATACCATTGTTTAGGGGTAATCTCTTCACCCGTTCCTAACGCACTTAAATCAATATTGACGCACGCCCATCCCTCATCCTGAAGTCGACTCATTACTCGGACTCTCAGGCTTGATTTACCCATTTGCCTAGCATTGAAGACATAGCAGTATTCTCCTGCCTGTAGCTGCTTATAAAGTTCAACATCGGCTTGTCGTTCTATGTAAGTTGGGTGGTTAATCGGCAAACTGCCACCTACGGCATAAGCATAGGACTGCTGCATGTCTTCGCTCATAAAATACCTCTGAAAATCTTATTGACTGCAAGTTGCAGATGTATATTTAGTCAAAACGCTATAACACCTGCTCAAAATAGCGTTGATATAGCTTGCAGCGCACCTGTACTTCGTCGTCACCCTGGCGATCGACTAACCCCAAACTTTGTAGTTTAAATGCCAGTATCTTCTCAACTCGAATTGACTGACCATTAGCCTTGATTAACTTAGTAAATGCATCCTTGAGATCTCGATTTTGATCTAGACGCCAATAGCGACTACGTAAATGAGAATCGTAAATGCTGTGCTCACTAAAATCAGCATTTAGTAATTCGTTCAGAGTTAATTGCTGACTAGCAATGTTATACAGGGCTAACCTCACTAAATAAGGGTGCCCACCGACTAAATCAAGCAACTGACTCACTTCTAATATTGACCAATCAAGTTTATATCTGCGGGTTAAATCAATCACCTGTTTTGAGCTGAACTCTGGCAGATCGATTGCAAGCCCAACATTAAAGGGAGACTGTGAGAGGGGCATTTGAACATAGGATTCAGTTGCGTAGGTCAACACAAGCCGTAATCGTTGCCATTTTTCTTCAGTTTTAGCTTCTTCATGCCAACTCCGTAGAATACTAAAAAAACTAGCAGCAAAGGATGTGTCAAATAAGAGATCGATTTTGTCTAGTCCTAAAACGATTGGGGTGCTGACTTCTCGCAATAAATACTCTGCAAGATAGCTAGTACAGTTCTCCCAGCTATTGAAGGAGTCAAGATCCCAACGCTCATTGACTCGATCGACAACCGATAATCTTTGGCTGATGCTAGTGCAAAACCACCGCAAGAACTGGTCAGCATTGTTGAGAACAAATGTGTCAGCATCTTGGAGATTCAGAAGTACAGTCCGATATTGTTGTCGCTGGGCGTGATACAAAATTTGCCCCAGTAAGGAGGATTTGCCCATCTGGCTGGGTGCTTTGATACGAACCAGAGCACCAGGTTGGAGAATTTGCTCATTACAAAGGGTTTCAATAGGAGGACGTTCTATATAGAGTGGAGAAGCCACTGGCACGATCGCTCCTGGAAATTCACGGGGGTGTTCCCATGGTCCTCGTAGAGCCGGAAGCAGCCCTGATCCTTCCTCAACATCACGATTTTGAGCTTCTGTAGGAATGGCCGTTGTCACGGGTACGCGACGGTTGGCTACCATTTCTAGAAGTTGATTGGCAAGTGTAGAGGTTTGTTCATCTGATTTCCAGTCTAACTGTTCAATAAGGTCTAGATAATTCTTTGTGTCATAAGAGACATTAGTACGTCGAGAAAATTTGACGCGAATGGGAACAATCGCCGGATTGCGATCGCCCTCCTGTTCTCTGCGTTCACGCACCCATCTAATCTTCTTTTGTACAATCTCATTTAAGGCAGCTTTAAATGAGAGGAGGAGCACAAAATAGTCACATTGCCCCAGTTTCTCCTCGATCTGCTCGTGAGGGGTCATTTGTGTAATAAGAGAGACTTGATAGCCAGCGTTAGTTAGGGCATTGTTTAAGGTACTAGCCAATCTATCATCTGAGGCAGGCTCCCTATCACTAGAGGTTTGTTTAACGTAGCTAATTACAACTCTGACTCGCAATGGGTTTGGCGGTGTTGGAGGACCTGGAGATGCTTCCTTTTTCTTCAGCCAATTCAACAAACCAACCATACTATTCCTGTTAATACTTATTAGTATTTATACCAAGTCCATTCTAAGGGTAATTCTTAGACAGTGCCTTTAATCTTTTACTTTAATAACGATTCATTTAGAAGCGCGGATTTAATAAATCCGCAAACTGTTAGGGCGGGTTTAGCAGAATAGTCTGCACCCTGCCATGCGTTCGACGGCAAAACCTGACCTACCCAACATTGAACTTATTTAATTCCGATTTCTTATGGTATTGACGCCAAAGCTTGGATAAACATTTTAAGGACAAACTAAATTAATCCTTAATTCAATAAACTTCTGCTTCTAACGACACAACAGAACAAAACTCATTGCTATAATGCCCAAAAAAAATTGGAACACTCCCAGTGTCGTTTAATTAACTTAATTTTATGTTTTTGCAATCTCCTCCAGTGCTTGAAGACACCTACTTAGTGCTAGAGGCACCCAGAGGAGGCATTTAACTCCTAGTTTTGATAGACAA
The DNA here is from genome assembly GCF_014697545.1 of Oscillatoria sp. FACHB-1407. Taxonomy (GTDB): domain Bacteria; phylum Cyanobacteriota; class Cyanobacteriia; order Elainellales; family Elainellaceae; genus FACHB-1407. The sequence goes on from NZ_JACJSA010000005.1 coordinate 271,300, forward strand.
GGATAAATTCTCTTGCACAGGAAAATTATACTTGCTACTGAATTAAATTAATCTCTTCCACACCTATAATGCAGCGCAAAAAGCTACTCCCAGCAAAAATCTTTACTGCCTCAGTTTGGTATCCCATTGGCTCATTTGTATGTGCACTGCTTACCATGGCTTTCGTTATCGTATTCCACGATACTCTGGATAGCAATCCTGACCAGGGTGAATGTAAAGTTCCCTCTATATATAGAAATGGGAGAAATTGTTTAGCACAAATGCTAGATCCTGGAAATATTGAGGGGTTTAGCGTCCTTTGGCTAGGGTTTTTGTACGTGTTTGAGCGTGACAGACGTAAAAAAGATAGTCAATATGCAGCTTGGCGGATCATTGATCAGGCTGCCAGTGCTAAGGTTCCTACTAGTCGGGCGCGATTAATGGCATTGGAGGATTTAAATCGCGACCAGGTATCGTTAAAAGGCATTGATTTAGTAAAGGCAGACCTAGAAGATATAAATCTCCAAGGTGCTAAATTGCTTAAGGCAGATATGAGACAAACCGTTCTTAAATCTGCAAACTTGCAAAGAGCTGACTTTACCGAAGCCCGACTAGATGAAGCAGATATGTCTCTAGCATCGCTAAACAAGGCAGTTTTAGAAGTTGCTTGTTGTGAAAAAGCTAAGTTAGTTGGAGCCGAATTGGTTGGAGCCAGACTCAGCGAGGCAAACCTAGATCAGTCTGATATGTCTGGTGCTAATCTCACGGGTGCTTTTCTTAGTCGAGCGAATCTTAGCAAAGTTGACTTTAGCGGAGCCGATCTGACTAATGCTTCCTTCAATGAAGCTAATCTTGAAGGAGCTAAATTTTTTGACGCTGAGTTAAAGGGAGCTAAGTTTAGACATGTTAGACATCTGACTCCCGAACAAGTCAAAGAAGCCAGAAACTGGGAACTGGCTAGTTATGATGATGGGCTCAGTCATGAACTTGGACTGCTATGAGTTGCAATCAATTAAAATCTAGGCTCAATAGGTGTTGCAGGGAGATGGAGGCAGAAGGAACCAGATAGAATGCATTCAACTGTGACACAGACCCTCTACTACCATGCTCAACCTGAACCTCACGCATCTGATAGACGATGCCAAATGCTACGAGACGGTGCGCCAGATGCGCTGGAAATCGGGTGTTTGCTGCCCCAAGTGTAACAGTGAGAGGGTGAACAAACGCGGCAAGGATGAGACTCAACCTGAGCGTCAACGGTATTTGTGTAAGGGGTGCGGTGCTCACTTTGATGACCTCACCGATACGATTTTTGCCGGACACCATCAACCATTACGGATGTGGCTATTGTGCCTGTATTTGATGGGACTAAACCTGTCAAATCAGCAAATTGCCCAAGAGCTAGACCTTGACAAAGATGTCGTGCAGGATATGACCACTCAACTGCGTCAGGGGATTGCCTTGTGTCAACCGGAGGTGACCTTGTCCGGCGAGGTGGAATGCGATGAGGTCTATGTTACGGCAGGACATAAGGGTCATCCTGAAGCGGTCAGAAAAAAGGGCGCCAAGGACGGCGCAACCGCCTCAAAGGGGTTCGGGGTCGAGGCACGCTTGAAAAAGAAAAACCACCGATTTTCGGCATGATTGCGCGGGGTGGAGAAGTAGTGATTCGGATGCTTGAGAACGTGCAACAACCAACGATTGAGCCCTTGATTAAAGCAACCATCAGCGCGGGAAGTCTCATTTACACCGATGAGTATGGCATCTACAAGGCCTTATCTAACTGGGGTTATGAGCACAAAACAGTTTGTCACGGAGCGGGTGAGTATGCCCGTGATGACGATGGGGATGGGTTTTGCGAAGTTCATGTCAACACGATGGAGGGCTTTTGATCGCTGTTACGCTCGTGGTTACGTCCTCATCGTGGAATTTCTCAGGAAAAGCTGCCCTTGTACCTGGGGTTCTTTGAGTTTGTCCACAATGCCAGAAAACGAGGCAAAGCCTTGCTCAGTGCTTTGTTAGAAACTCTGCTCTCCTAACTCCCTTAACTCCCTGAATTACCTATTGAGCCGAATTTTTTATTCTTCTCCCGAAACCCAAGCCTAATGCGATGGTTCGAAAAAATATGGATGCAGCGAAAGGCTCGGCAAATTCTTCAAGGAGGGGGTACGGTTATTGATGGGCAAGTGTGTCAGTGTGAATATGACGAAGGCTATTGGAGTGTTGAATTTGAGATAACTGGGAGATCGGTGTCTATTCAGGCAAACTCTATTCCCATTCCGCATCGCCCACCTCAATTAGTGGAGGGCACAAGAGTGAAGTTTTTGCGTGATAGCACAGGTCAGCTATTTCTGTTGTGATTTCTGCTTTGAAAAGGCGATCGCCCCTTCAACAGCAGTCGATCCAGCCAGCAATCTCTAAATTCAGTTTCCAATTCACGCTTAAATAGGTAAGGTCTGTTCAACATCCCTTACTTTTTGTGACTGATTCAAACAAGCCAACTCGCTCCCTCGCTGGCATTGCCGGAATTGTGGCGATCGCCACTCTGGTGAGCAAAATTTTTGGACTGGTGCGTCAGCAAGCGATCGCCGCTGCTTTTGGAGTCGGTGCTGCCGCAGATGCCTACAACTATGCCTACGTGATTCCGGGGTTTCTGCTGGTGTTGCTGGGGGGCATCAACGGTCCCTTTCACAGTGCGATCGTCAGCGTCGTTGCCAAACGCCGTAAAGAAGACATTGCCCCGCTAGTAGAAACGATTACTACGCTGGTGGGTGCGGTGTTGCTGGTCGTCACAGTGTTGCTGATCCTGTTTGCAGAACCGTTGGTGGATCTGGTTGCACCAGGGTTGGGGCGATCGCCAGAGGGGTTACAAATTCGGGCGATCGCGATTCAGCAATTTCGTATCATGTCACCCATGGCACTGCTAGCGGGTTTGATTGGCATTGGCTTTGGCACGTTGAATGCAGCAGATCACTACTGGCTACCATCCATCAGCCCTCTGTTCTCCAGTGTGACAGTGTTAATTGGGTTGGGCGTTTTAGCATTGCAACTCGGTGGCAACATCACCAATCCCGAATATGCGCTCTTAGGTGGACTGGTGCTTGCTTGGGGAACGTTAGCTGGAGCCGTGTTGCAGTGGCTCGTGCAGGTGCCTGCCCAATGGAAAGCGGGGTTGGGCAAGTTGCGGTTACGGTTTGACTTCAATCAACCTGCGATTCGGGAAGTCACCAAAATTATGGGACCTGCAACCCTGTCATCGGGGATGATGCAGATCAATGTCTACACTGCTCTGTTTTTTGCTTCTTTCATTCCGCAAGCCGCTGCTGCTTTGGGTTACGCCAACCTGTTGGTACAAACCCCATTGGGAATTATTTCTAACGTTATCCTGGTTCCCTTACTACCCATCTTCTCGCGGCTAGCGGCTCCCGAACATTGGGGAGAGTTAAAGGGACGCATTCGGCAAGGGCTGATTCTCACCGCTGTAACCATGTTGCCGTTGAGTGCGTTGATGATTACCCTCGCGTTTCCGATTGTGCGAGTCGTCTATGAGCGATTTGCCTTCAACGAAGACGCTTCACAACTCGTGACCTCGGTGCTGATTGCCTATGGGATTGGCATGTTCTTTTACCTGGGGCGAGATGTGATCGTGCGCGTCTTCTATGGCTTGGGAGATGGCGATACCCCGTTTCGGGTCAGTGTGTTCAACATCTTTTTGAATGCCCTCCTCTGCTATTTCTTTGTGGGGCCATTTGGAGCACCTGGACTCGTCTTTGCCACAGTCGGAGTTAACTTTTTCTCAATGGTGACGTTATTGTTCTTGCTCGATCGCCGCTTGAATGGGTTACCCTGGCGTGAGTGGCTCATTCCCACGGCGGGATTAACGGTTAGTAGCGTGATTGCGGGGGTTGCCTGTTGGGGAGCACTGCAAGGTTGTGAACGGGTGTTGGGCACCGAGGGGTTGCTGATCCAACTCATTCAACTTGCCATTGCCGGATCAGTAGGCGTGATTGTCTTCGTGTTGTGTGCGCTGCAATTGCGGTTGCCCGAAGTTGAACAGGTAGGCGATCGCCTCCGTCAAAGGTTCTTCAGAAGCCGCAATGGAAACTGATCTTTGCTGAAAGAGACACGATTAATCGCGTCTGTCCTGTTGATGCTTGAACAAGAAAAAGGGGGCTACAAAAGCCCCCGGAGATAGTGTGTGAGTGAAACTAACGAACGGTTATTCCCGCAACCAATCTTCGTTCTAAACAGCGGCAGGTACTTTTGCCCCAAAGTAGGCATCCTGCTCTGCCCGTAGCTTGTCACACAGGCGACCTTCAGGGATTTCTACATCATCGTAGGTGAGTGCTTGATCTTTGGGGATATCACGCTTTAAGCGGCAACCTTCTGCTAGACCGATGGGCAGCAGACGTTCCGCTTGAACGATCTCAGCTTTTTCACACTCGCCGTAAGTCATGTAGTAGCCCAGACCATCCAATGTCTCGCCTGCTTTGAGGTCGATCTTGGCGGTTGTGATCACATCTACTTTAGGTCCGGCGATCGGAGCCATCACCGCATCCTTGAAGAGGACAACTCGCGCAACTGAGAGGGGCACTTCAAAGTGGCAGAGATGATAGGGCGTGTAGAAGCTATAGAGCGGACCTGTCCCCAACTTATAGAGGTTGAGGTAGTGCTGTTGTTTGGGGTCGTCGTGAGTGCCAAAAACATACACACCAGGACCGGGGCGCACACCAACCACGTAATCGACAATTCCGCCCAATTCCTTGAGTTCATCAACGTCATACAGCTTGGTGCAGTCGTCGATGTGTCCGGTGTAATTGAGGTTAAACTTCTCAATTAGCTCGTCTTTGTGACGGTTGAAGTCATAGCCGTACATACCTCGCTTGGCAACGGTCATGCCTGTGGCATTGGCGACAATCGCCTGCTCAAAGGAGATCTTGGTGCCATCAGCAAAGCTCGTTACCATGTGCGCTTTTTGTCCCCACTGTTTGGCAAAGCCCTCTTGGGTGGTGGGGTTGCGGTAGGGATCTTGCAAACCTTTGATGTTGCCGCAAAGCAGAGGTGTCACACCGATGCTCTTAACGAACCGATAGAGGTTCATCTGCACACCGGGTTGGTCGCCATCACAAGCCGAGAGAACTACTCCAGCTTTGTCTGCATAGACCTTGAGGATAGGTCCAATGGTGCCGTCAAGTTCCGCGTTCATCAGCACAACGTGCTTCTTGTTGGCGATCGCCTCCATCACCACCTGAGCCCCAAACTCGATCGCTCCGGTGACCTCAACAATCGCGTCAATGCCTTCTGCCTGGCAGATCAGCATCGCGTCGTCAGTAACGGCATATTTGCCCTGGGCGATCGCCTCTTCCAATTCGCCAACAGTTTTGACTTCGCGGACATCTTCAACACCTGCTTCGGTGTAGGCACGCTTTGCGCCTTCGATGCTGCGGTTGAAGATTGCGACCAATTCCATCCCCGGAACCGAGTTGACAATCTGGTTACAGATGCCTCGTCCCATGAAGCCAGCACCAATCATGCCGACCCGCACTGGATTGCCCGCTTCAGCACGAGCTTTTAACGCTGTATCAACAATAAACATGACTTAAACTCCTACTTTGGCGGGTTCAAAGGGTGCCCAGGCTGCATCCTTATCGGAAATGACTGTAATAGGGATGGGCCACTCAATCTTAAACGCCGGGTCATCATAGCGAATGCCGCGCTCGTAGCCAGGGGTGTAAAACTCACCCACCTGATAGCCCACCTCGGCACCATCGGTTAACGCTAGATAACCGTGCGCAAACAATTCCGGAACGTAGAGTGCCCGACGGTTGTCTTCGGTCAATTCCACGCCGATATACTCCATGTAAGTTGGGGAGTCGGGGCGCAGGTCAATAATCACATCGTAGATGGCTCCACGAGTACAGCGTACCAATTTGGTTTCTGCCGCTGGGGGAATCTGGTAATGCATTCCTCGCATCGTGCCTGCTTTGTGGTTAAAGGACAGGTTGCACTGTGCCACGGTGGGCTTTAATCCATGCGCTTCAAATTCTTTGGCACAGAAGGTGCGGGCGAAGAAGCCGCGACTGTCTTCCCGGTGCTCTAGATCCAAAATAAAAGCACCTTTGAGTTTGGTTTCAGTAAAGATCATGGCTTGCTCCAGAAGAAGTCTTTGTCAATTTGTTGCGTGCGAATCAGGTATTCCAACTGCTTCAAGCGGGTGAAACCGCGAGCTTCAAACACGTCTTTGGTCATGTCGATCTGCTGGAACAACTTGTAGAGTTGCTCAGCACCACGACGGGCATCCCACTCGCACTTAAAGCCAGGTAATTGGGTGTTGATCTTCTCAAACGAAACCCGATAGCTGCGGTTGTCAGCACCTTGGTCGCCAAAGCTCAACGCACAATCAGGAAAGACATCAGCAATGATTTCGGCAATTTCTTTAACGCGGTAGTTGTTGGAGGTGTCGCCGACGTTAAAGACTTGGTTGTGAACAATGTCACGGGGAGCTTCTAACACGCAGAGCAACGCTTTAGCAATATCCAGAGCGTGAACCAGAGGACGCCAGGGAGTACCATCGCTGATCATCTTGATTTCTTTGGTGGTCCAGGCAAGACCTGACAGGTTGTTCAACACGATGTCAAAGCGCATCCGAGGAGAGGCACCAAAGGCAGTCGCATTGCGCATAAAGGTGGGCGAGAAGTTGTCGTCTGCCATGGGCTTGACGTCGCGCTCCACCAACGTTTTGCACTCGGCGTAAGCCGTTTGAGGATTGACAGCAGATTCCTCAGTGACATCGCCTTCCGTTGCAACACCATACACGCTGCAAGAGGACATATAGACAAAGCGAGGCACTCCTGCTTTTTTAGCCAACTCTGCCAAACGGACAGAGCCTTTGTGGTTGATGTCGTAGGTGATGGTGGGAGACAACTGCCCGGTAGGGTCGTTGGACAACTCCGCCATGTGGACGATCGCATCCACACCTTCTAAATCTTCAACCGTGATATGACGAATGTCTTTGTTGAGGGTTTTAGGCGTGCGCTCGGTGGCGTTGTAAAGCCAACCGACTTTATAGAAACCTGTATCAACACCGATAACATCGTGCCCTTTCTCCATTAGCAGAGGAGCAAAGAGTGAGCCGAGATAGCCTTCTGTTCCAGTAACCAGTACTTTCATGAGTTTTCCTATACAAATGCAGGTTTTAGATGATCAGGAGCGGGAACTCGCTCTACAACTGCTTTACCAATTTCCAGAGAAGAGGTCGCAGCAGGAGAAGGAGCGTTGCAAACGTGAATGGAGTGTTCCCCTTCAACAATCAAAAAGTCATCCACTAGTTTGCCGTCGTGCATGAGTGCCTGTGCCCGCACTCCAGCGTGGGTTGGAATCACGTCTTCGGAGCGGACCTCTGGAATCAATCGCTGCAAGCTTGCAACGAACGCCGCTTTACTGAAGGAGCGAATAATCTCCTTGATGCCCTCGTCGTAATGTTTCGCGGCTAATTTCCAAAATCCGGGATAGGTCATGACTTCTGCAAAATCACGGAGGTCGATGTCGGTCTTATGATAGCCTTCGCGCTTGAGACTGAGTACCGCATTTGGACCTGCGTGAACCGTGCCATCGATCATACGGGTAAAGTGAACCCCCAGGAAGGGGAAGTCAGGATTGGGAACGGGATAAATCAATCCTTTAACCAGATGGCGTTTTTCAGGAACCAGTTCGTAATATTCTCCCCGGAAAGGCACAATTTTGGCTTGTGGATCGACGTTGTTAAGCTTTGCGACGCGATCGCTATGTAACCCCGCACAGTTGATCACAAAGCGAGTTTCAAACTCCCCTTGGCTCGTTTCCAACATCTGCCCTTTCGCAGTTTTGACAATGCGCAACACTTTGGTGCTCAAGCGCAGATCACCGCCCTGCTCACGAATCAAGTCAGCATATTTTTGGCAGACTTTCTTGTAGTCAGCGATGCCCGTGGTCTGGACGTGAATCCCGGCGATCGCACTGACATGAGGCTCATACTCCAGCACCTCTTCTCCTGTAATCCGGCGGACTGGAATACCGTTTTGCAGTCCCCGTTGAAACAGGTTTTCGAGCAGGGGCAATTCCTTCTCTTCAGTCGCGATGATGACCTTGCCACACACCTCATGGGGAATGTTGTGCTTTTGGCAAAAGTCCACCATCGACTGGCAACCATCCCGGCAAAACTTTGCCTTAAAACTACCGGGCTTGTAATACACACCAGAGTGAATTACGCCACTATTGTTACCCGTTTGGTGAAACGCCCAGCGGTCTTCTTTCTCAAGCACGAGGATCTTGGCATCCGGATAACGCTGCCCCAGTGCCATGCCGGTGGAAAGACCAACAATGCCACCACCAATAATTGCAAAATCGTACATAGCTGTCCTGTTGAATTTGAATATTGAATGAATTTGGCTCTCTATGTGCAAACCCAATCACTAGAAGTAGGTCAAAAGGGAACCCTATCGTTAGCCACACAATAGCCACCTAATAGTGTTCCCATCGCCCTTACTACCAAACCTTCCAGGGTGCTTTGTTGCTCTGCCAGAGTCCCTCTAGATAGTTTTTGTCTTTGAGGGTGTCCATGGGTTGCCAAAAACCATCATGCTTAAATGCTGAAAGGTGACCATCATGAGCCAACTTTTGCAGGGGTTCCTGTTCCCAAATAGTGGAGTCATCGGCGATATAGTTGATCACTTCTGGCTCTAACACAAAGTAACCTCCATTGATCCAGGCTCCATCTCCACCGGGCTTTTCATGGAAGCTCTCAATTTTAGTTTGTTCCTGCCCCAGTGAGATGGCACCAAAACGTCCCGGAGGTTGAACAGCGGTTAATGTAGCTAGCCCACCTTGAGATTTATGGAATTCCACCAACTTTGTAACGTCAATATTGCTCACACCGTCACCATAGGTGAAACAAAAGGTTTCATTGCCGATGTGTTCACGCACACGCTTTAGACGACCTCCTGTGAGGGTAGATTCACCTGTATCGACTAACGTCACACGCCAGGGTTCAGCATACCCAGAGTGAATATTCATTTGATTAAACCGCATGTCAAAGGTGACATCTGACATACGTAAAAAGTAGTTAGCAAAATACTCTTTAATAACGTAACCTTTGTAGCCACAACAAATAATGAAATCGTTGATTCCGTGTGCAGAATAAATTTTCATAATGTGCCAGAGAATCGGTTGCCCACCGACTTCAACCATTGGTTTTGGTTTAATCGTAGTCTCCTCGCTCAAACGAGTTCCCAAACCTCCAGCCAAAATTACTGCTTTCATGCGATTAACCTCATGGCTCACAAAGGGGTCAATATCGAATCGATCTATAGTGAGGTTAGCAAGAACTTCAAAGGTAGGCTATAAAGCCCCAGTAAATAAACTGATCATCTATGTAAAAACTGGATGAAAGCTGTAAACATTACGAGTGTGCTTGAACCAGAAACCCAGCTTCTACCGAGAGTTATTAACGCTACATCTAACTCAGTCTGGAAACGAATCTGTAAAACTGCAACTTACAACAATTTTCATTTGTGTATGCCACATCAATCCTTAGCTTCGCTTGAATACATGGGCATTCGGTGTGTAGCACTCGCCTGAAAACCGCTATAAATCTGGTCTAGATTGGCTGTGTCGTGCTTTGCCCTAGTGGGTTGTCATGTGGGTACAGCGGCTCATCGATAGCGATCTATAGTCATCCTATTTGATTCATGAAAAAGTCTGAGATAGGGTCATTGGTCAATCGTTGCTGGTCATTGGTCAATCGTTGCTGGTCATACATAAATGACGCATGACGAATGAAAGAGTAGATTTCACGATCGATTTAGGACTGCTATATATTGATCTGTGAAATGGTGTGTGAAAGGTAGGTTGGGTTTTGCCTACTTTTCACAACCATTGAGGATGGCTCTATATCAACATGGAATCTATGTGGAATCTACATGGAGTGACACTTAAAGTAGGGTTGGAAATTACGGAATGGTCTAAATGTCGCCCATTCTGTGCGTGTAGCTATCACTTCACTTAAGCTTTACAAATTTAGTCGCAAAGAGAGCAACTGTATAAAGAGTGCATAAAACAAATTCTTGCCCTATAGCCTTCTTTTCTACGTATTCGTTACTGTAGGACTCACTGCTGTGTAAAGTCACACACTTTGTTTGATTTCTCCATAGTTGCAACATTTCAGTAAGTGAATGTAATTTCACTGACTTGATGAAGTTCAATAGGAGTTCTTCTGATGTCTATCTAAATTCACTCAAGAGTGACTCACGATTGTTTAGATAGTGCAAATCAGAGTGATTTACTTAACAAGTTTCAGAGCGGTTGAACGTTGATCCCAGTCCAGCCCTGAGCTTTGGACAGCTGTTTTATGGCGGTCCAGAGGTTAACTCTGAAATTCCAGGCTCGTTGTACAGAGTTAGTAGAAGTGGGTTTACATTATGTCGTCAAATCGTAGAAGTTCGGTAGACAAGTTGGCTACAGCCAACCTAAGCCGTGACTTAGAACGCTCTGATGTGTTTGCATCCATGAGCTTAAATTCTAAATATAGTCTTAGAGCAAGTAGTATTTCTGCCCAAGCGGTTACTGGGGGCGATCGCATCGCTCCTCGTGCTGTGTTGTCAAGCGGAGCTGTTAGCGTTGCAGGAACAAACAGCCACACTTTTCGAGTAGTGTACAGCGATCGCAGTGGTTTAAATCGTCGCACTATTCGCACTGGTAATATCCAAGTCACTGGGCCAAACAGGTTTAGCCAGATTGCAACTCTTGTAGGTCGGGTTGCTTTCAACCGTCCAGGCACCCGTGCTACTGCCACTTATCGCATCAATGCCCCCGGTGGCACCTGGGATTTTCTAGACAACGGGGCTTATCGAGTATCTGTACTACGAAATAAAGTCCGGGATATCAATCGAAACCCAGTGAGAGCAGGAGCACTTGGGCGTGGTTTTCAGGTGAATATTCCAAACCCTGCTCCAACCGCCGCTCTTGGCACTAGCACTCTCGGTTCTGGCGATTACACTTTCCGTGTTAACTATTCTGACGATATTGCTATCAATGCCGCCAGCATCGATGGAAATGATATCCAGGTTACGGGTCCTAACGGGTTTAGCCAGTTTGCTCAGTTAGTTAGCGTCAGCCCTGCTGGAAATGGTAGCCCTCGTACAGCAACCTATCGTGTTAACTCACCTACCGAGTTTTGGACAGCAGCGAATGATGGGGCTTATACGATTTCCTTAGTTGCCAATCAAGTCAGTGACAATTTTGGCGCAAGTGTTGCCGCCGGATCACTGGGTACATTCACCATTGAGGCAGGTCGAATTCCTCCGTCAGCGACCCTAAGTGCTAGCAACGTCGCGACGGCAGGGGCTACCACCTACGATTTCACGGTTACCTATGTTGATAATGAAGCGGTCAATGTTTCGACGTTAGGAGATGGAGACGTTCGGGTCACGGGTCCCAATGGATTTAGCCAGTTGGCAACTCTGGTCAGTGTCAATCCCAATAGCAATGGCAGCCCTCGTACAGCGACCTATCGCATCACGACACCAGGGGGGCGATGGAACGGTGCTGACTCTGGTACTTACACCGTTTCAGTTGAGGCAAATCAGGTTAGTGATGCGATCGGCAACTTCACTGCTGCTGGAGATATTGGTACCTTTGCCGTGACGCTGGAGCAAACTCCCGCAACTGCCACTTTAGCGTCTGCACCCCGAATCGCACTAGACAGTGGTTCAAACCTGATTGCAGTAACCTACGCCGATAATGCTGGTGTAGACATCACGACCCTGGACAACAACGACATCCGGGTTACTGGACCCAACGGGTTTAACCAACTGGCTCGATTTGTACGGGTAGAGCCTGTGAGCAACGCAACTTCCGTCACTGCAACCTATCGACTCGACGCACCGGGTGGCAGTTGGGATGGAGCCGCTGCTGAGAACGGCACCTACGCGATCGCCCTCCAGGCGGATCAGGTCAGCGATGTGAACGGCAACGCCGCTGCTGTCACAGCTCTAGGCGGATTCCAGGTGCAAATGACTCCGCTCCGCGTTGAAGCAGAAACCCTCACGCTCTCAAACTACGTTACACAGGCAACCAACTTTGCCTCTGGCAATTCGTTGATTCAGCTCAATACAGGCTCAGGACTAAATGCCACTGGAACTGCAACAACCAACTTCACAGGTCCCTCTGGTATTTACGACCTGGTGGTTCGCTACCTGGACGAGAATGACGGTGTCTCTCGCATTGAAGTGCGGGTTGACGGCGTATTGGTCGGTGGATGGAACCTGGATAAAGATCTGGGTTCAGGGACACTGGCTGAAACGAATTTCGCATTCCAGACCATCTCTGGCGTAGCCATCAATGCTAATTCCCAGATTCAAATTACGGGGCAGCAAGTTGCACCTGAGCAATCGCTAGCAGGTGAAGGTGCCCGCATTGACTACATCAGCTTTGTGCCACGAGTCAATGGCTCAGGTACAACTCTGCCAGGAGCGTTAATTGGCACAACAGGAGATAACACGATCACTGCAACGGCTACAACCAATACTGTTGATTACTCTCAACTGTCAGCCGGAATTATTGCCAACCTGGCGACCAACTCGGTTCTAAAACCGATCTACGGTGGCTTAGCGACACCTAAGATCATGCCACTCGGCGATTCGCTGAGCCTGGGTGAGCACGCTGAGCAACCTAACTCCCCAGGGGCATATCGCGTCCAACTCTATCAACGTTTTGTCAACGATGGTTTGGCGACTGGCATTTTTGCGCCTGATTTTGTCGGTTCTGGCAACCAAGCCGCCGCTCCCATTCCTGATAAAAACCATCAGATCACAGGCACAGGAACCATTGACTCCAACCTCGATATCGTTAACACGGCTGCATTTACCTCGTTTGGCACCAATGTCGTGCTGCTCATGGTAGGTACGGTTGATACGAGCAACATCGCGGCTAACAATAGCCCTCTAGAAACCATGCAGCAAGATCTGCTTGATCTGGTCAACCGCATTACTGAGCGGCTACCCAATGCAGAGGTACTGGTCGCTTCCGTGCCTCCAGTCGCAGGAACCAGCACACAGGCACGGATTGACCAGATTCAGGACTACAGCGAGTTGATTCCTGGCATCGTCGGTAGTGTTGCGGCAGCTGGCAGAAATGTACGCTTTGTGGATGTTAACGGTGGACTGACACAGAGTGACCTCCTGGCGGGCGGGGTCAACTTGGCAGCCTCCGGACACACTAAGATCGGTAACCTGTGGTACGACGCTTTGATGGATGAAGATACACTCGCTGGTATCGAAAACATCACTGGCACTGCCTTCAGCGACATCATTAGCGGCACCAACAGTGATAACCGGATTGAAGGGGGTCTGGGGAGCGATCGCCTCACAGGTGGCACAGGTGCAGACACCTTTGTCTACCGGAGTTTGACTGAAGGAGAAGACACCATCACCGACTTCACAACCTCTGACACAATTCAGATCTCAGCATCTGGTTTTGGAGGTGGTCTAGTGGCAGGTGTGAGTCTGGCAAACGGTACCGCATCGGCAACCGGAACCTTTGTTAACGGGGCTAGCCCGATTGGCACAGGACCTAACTTCCTCTATAACAATGGCTTCCTGCGTTATGACCCCGATGGTACAGGCGCACAAGCCGCAGTGACGATCGCCACTTTGACGGGTTCTCCAGCTCTTACAGCTGCTCGAATCAGTATCGTCGCTTAATACAAGTTTTGTAGAGAGACAACGAATTGTCTCTCTACAGCAGTTGGGGTCAACGTGCGGAGGCAGAAGACTAGTAGCAAATTCCAGGAAACTGGCATCTGTTTTACTAGTCCTGCCTCCCTTTTCTGCCATAAAATCTAGAATTCCGCCATATTTCGCCAAACGATTCGCGAAAAAGGCTAGGAGATTTCTGAGAAAGAATTTACCAGTCGGTTTCTGGTAAGGGCGTTTCGCGAAACGCCCTTACAGGTATTTTGTTTTCTGGAAATCTCCTTATACCGAATTTAAATGGTTTCCAGTGCAAATGCGGATGCTCGTAGGGGCGGGTTTAGCGGTTTACTAACGGCAAACCCAAGAGCCTATCTGCAAAACCCACCCCCACTATCACAGGGAGTGCAAGGGGGCAGTGCTTTCGGCGTGGGGGTTTCCCACACCCCGTACTGCACCCAGACAGGTATTGCTTCATACATAGATCAGAAGACAAACCTCGTTTCCAAACTCCTGATTGGAAATGGGGTAACGGAGGCCCTGCCTCCTGAAGCCATGGTTGGAGGCAGAGCCTCCCTGTGTGCATTCCTGGCTAGAAGCCAGAAGAATTTTGGCAACATACTTTCTGCCAGAGTGATTAAAGAGAGATATAAAGCGACGCAAATGGATTTTTATTAAGTTCACTACACCTTGAAGATTCAGTGAAAACCCTAGCAGTATCTTCCCATCTTTCAGGAAAGAAGGTCTATATTTGCGAAGGACTCAGTAGTTTGAATGAGAAAGCCGACAAAAGGTGTTGAATATCAGTGAGTTATCCTGATTCCAATTGTCTAACTGTTGGTTGTTATTGGGCAGTCTCACAAGTTTCGCTGAGGTAATGACTTTGCATTTCACAAACAGTGTCATTAACAGCGATCGCAAGGTTGAGCATAACGGGGTGCAGGAGTTTCACTCCTGGCTGAGGATACAACCTCCACGCCCCCCACTTAACCGCCAAGACGGTTGCTACAGAAGTTCTCAAGTTGGCTACGAACGGAGCTTTTTCTAAACCTATGATTTCAAATTCTACCTCCACGAAGCAGACCACAACGGCTGGTTCAACCCACCGCGCTGGAATTAGTGGCCTATTTGAACAATCACCCTATGAAGGGAAACCGTTCGGATCACCCATTTCATCCACTACAACCTCATTCAGTTTACGTCTCGGCTCCAGTTCTAGCGTCGATCCAACAAAAGTAGTTACTCCTACAGCTAGCCTCGACAGGATTGCCCCTCGTGCCCTATTACGAACTACCAATGTCACTGCTCAGAGCGCAACTCATTTTTTCAGAGTTGTTTATAGCGATCGCGGCAAGATCAACAGACGCACGATCAATTCCAGAGATGTTTTAGTGACGGGTGTAGGTGGATATCGCCAACTGGCTCGTCTGGTCAACGTCCGACTCAATCGCGCAGGCACCTCTGCCACCGCAACCTATCGCATCAATGCCGCAGGAGGAAGCTGGGATGACTCTGATAATGGGGCTTATACCGTGTCAATGTTGCGAGGACAGGTCAGCGATATCAGCCGTAACTTTGTCAGAGCAGGCAGATTGGGTAGATTTCAAGTTGCCGTTCCACAAAGCCCAACCCCCGGTCCAACCAGCCCACCACCAACTGCCAGCCTGACTGCGTCTAACTTTGTCCCAGATGGTGCAACAACCTACAGCTTTGCAGTCACCTACGCTGACGACAGCGCAGTGAGTGCTGCCAGTTTAGGCAATGGAGATGTCCGCGTCACAGGTCCCGGTGGATTCAACCAACTCGCAACCTTCGTGGGTGTTTCCCCCACAGGAGACGGCACCCCCCGCACAGTTACTTACAGCATCACTGCCCCTGGTGGAAGTTGGGACACGGCTGACTTAGGAACCTATACCGTCTCTTTAGAGCCAAATCAGGTTAGCGATACCAGTAATAACTTTGCCGTTGCAGGGACATTGGGCACCTTTGCCGCCGTAGGTGAAATACAGCCTCCCACGGTTAGCGGTTTCGCGGCTCCAACCATCACCGCCAATGCAGGAGACGCTCAGTTCACCGTCACCTATGCGGATAATGCCGGGATCGTTCCTACAAGTGTGGGAAATGGTGATATTCGGGTAACGGGACCCAACGGGTTTAACCAAATCGCCAGTTTTGTCAGCTTTAATGCCAACAGCAATGTGGCTACATACCGTATTGGTGCACCCGGTGGCAGTTGGAGTGCGTTTGACAATGGCAACTATACCGTCGCTGTAGAAGCGGGGCAAATCGTAGACATCAATGGCAATGCGATCGCCCCTGCTACCGCTGGCACTTTCTCGGTCAACTTATCTGGCACCGATGACTCTTCAAACGGCTCTGGAACAGGCAATAACACCATCAATGGTGGCACAGGTAATGACACTGTAAACTATACCTCTGCATCGATAGGGGTGATGGTCAACCTGCAAACCGGACGGACGGTTAAGCCAATTTATGATGGGGCTCTATCGAACACAATCATGCCACTCGGTGACTCCATTACAGCAGGACAGCATACAGTAGATCCTGTTCAAGGAGCCTATCGCATTCAGTTGTATGAGAACTTTGTCAGTGACGGTTTTGCAGTCGATTTTGTGGGTTCGCAAATCAATGGACCGACCTCAAACTTCGATCGCAACCATGAGGGCTATCCCGGTGAAACCATTGACGATATTCGTGGCAGAATTCAAAACGGCTCCATCTCGTTTGATCCTCAACTCAATGCGGTTCTCCTCATGATCGGCACCAATGACACGGGTTCCGAGTTTGTCTCCAATGCCGAAATGGTTGACGATTTGAGTGATCTAATTGACGCAATTACTGCTAGAACTAACGCCCTGGTCGTCGTTTCATCCATCCTTCCCTTAGCCAACGGCACCCGAAATTCTCGCGCTCAAACCTACAACAGCTCTATTCCAGGACTGGTCAACACCAAAGTCTCTCAAGGCAAGCGGGTCACATTTGCTAATGTGGGGGGAGCTTTGACAACGGGCGATCTCAACAGTGATGGCATCCACCCAACAGCCGCAGGGTACGATGAATTGGGTACCCTCTGGTACAACGCCATCACCGATCGCGATACTCTGACCAGCATCGAGAACGTGATCGGCACTAACTTAGCTGACACCATCATTGGTAACGGCGATGCCAACATTATCACTGGAGGGGGTGGAAGCGATCGCCTCGGTGGTGGCAACGGCGCAGATACCTTTGTCTACCGCAATGCTGCTGAAGGGGGAGACACCATCATTGATTTCACCAGTTCTGACTTTATCCAGATCTCTGCCGCTGGGTTTGGTAGTGGATTGGTCGCTGGCACCAGCCTCAGCACCACTGCCTCAGCTACAGGGGTGTTGGTCAACGGCGCAACTGCTATTAGCAATGACCCAACTTTCCTCTATAGTGGGGGTACGCTGTCATTTGACGCGGATGGTGCAGGTGCAGGTGCAGCCGTGACGATCGCCGTATTGTCGGGTGGTCCCGCCACGCTGACGACCAGTCAGTTCAATATTGTTGCTTAACCACGTTGTCTGATGCCTCATAAACTGTAGGGGCGTCGCGATCGCCCCTACTAACCCCGATCATGTCCGCTCACTCCACTGCTGAATGCATGGATACTAAGAAACCGTCCACCCCTGCTCCACGCTGGTCACGTCGCCAAGAATCTATCAGGCTTGCCCTGGTCGGAGGAATGCCGTTACAAATCGGATTTGCCCTGCGGCGCATCCTCTACCGCTCACTGTTTGCTCAGATGGGGAGTTCACCCTACATTCAAACTGGCGTAGAATTCACCCGTGCGGTCTATATGGAACTGGGCGATCGCGTCAAGGTATTACGCGATGTCCGGCTTGATTGTGCGGATGCCAGTAGCAAGATCTCCCTCAAAAACGATGTCTGCCTGGATCGAGGGGTAGACATCAAAGCTCAGCGCAACTGTCAAATTGAAATTGGAGAATCTACCTATTTAGGTGCCTACGTTTGCATCGCTGGGCCTGGCTCCATCCGCATTGGCAAAGACTGTTTGATTGCAGCCCAATCGGGCTTATTTGCTAGCAATCACACCTTTGACAAACTGGATATCCCCATCCGTAAACAGGAACCTACATTCAAAGGCATTGTGATTGAAGATGATTGCTGGCTTGGCACAGGAGTCAAAGTCTTAGACGGTGTCACAATCGGTAAGGGCAGTGTGATTGGGGCAGGTGCCGTTGTCACGAAAGACATTCCACCTTACTCAATCGCGGTGGGTGTGCCCGCCAAAATCGTTGGAACACGAACAGCCAATGCAGATCGTGAGCCTCTCATGAACGTTAGCGTTGAATAATGCCCGTTGAGCCGGATTAAACGCTGCTGTTGCTTGATCTCCCCTACGTCCTCTTGCAAAGAAACCCAAGCAAGAGCCTGAAGTCCCCTTGTTAAAGAATTGAGCAAGTTTTGAGTAGTCCTATTTAGGAAAGGATGGGACTAAGAGAGCAAGAGTGTGAGGGTGTGAGCATGGACATTTCGCACTCTCACACTCTCTCACCATCCTTCCCTCCAGGACACTACCAAGTTTTGGACTCTTATTTGAAATCTGCGTACGTAGTAGCTTTTCGAGGGGGCCAACGTTTCACACTTTAAGTGCGTAAGTCCTAAATGTGCCGCTCATGTGTCTCTTTAAGAACAAGTTTCATCATAAAAATTGGCACAGTTTAATGGATAAAGCGATCGCTGAAATCCTACCGTAGACAGGCTTTACGCCAAATTTTTTCTTGTTCTAAACAAAGATTATAAGGTTTGTAAAAAACTTTCAATAGGATTTTGTGAACCTCATACTATGCGAAACAAGGGGGCGATACACTGGGTTTATATTCTTAACCTCGTGTATCAAGATGACTACATTGTTAAGTATTGCAATTCCAACCTATAACAGAGCGCACCTTTTAGATCAACAGCTCGCCTGGCTTTCAAATGCTATCCAGGGATTTGAGTCTCAGTGTGAGATTATTATTTCAGATAATTGTTCAACAGATAATACTTCGGAAATTATCCAGAAGTGGCTGCCCCACTTTGAGAAAAGTGCCCTATGGATTAACCGCAATCCCGCGAATATTGGTGCTGTCAAAAACATTGCATATTGCATCAGTGTGGCTCGCGGAAAGCATGTCTGGATCATCAGTGATGACGACCGGATGAACGAAAAGGCATTGCCCTATGTGCTCAATACCCTGTCTAACACCCCCGACCTAGGATTGTTAGTGCTTAACTACTCAGGTCGCAATCCCAAAACAGGAGAACTGAGCTACGAGGCTTGCTTTAACCTCAGTATGGACATCTCTAGCAGTATTGGCAGACCTATTTTTGAAAAATGTCTGGAGGAACGAGCCGGTGCTGGTTTGGCTTTGACAACCGCTCTCGTCTATCGCACTGACCTGGTTCGTTGGGCACTGTTTGATTGGCACGATGGAATTAGTAACTTCTTTGTGCAACTTTACTGGACTGCATTTTGTGCATTACATGGAAGTATGCTGGTGACTGGCGATCGCTACTTTGAATGCACCACAAACGAACATCACTTTACTACCAAGCCTGAACTTTACGTTCAAGCAAAATATGCTGATCTCTCAGCAATTTACTTTAAGTTGATAGACATGGGGTTTTCTTACGAGCTGTGTAAAAAACTGATTGTCAGTCGCTTTAAGCAGATGAAGCCAAAGCTATTGTTAAAGGCACTTTCGAGACGCCCAGCCGCAATGGCGATCGCACTCATCAACATTCTTGGCTTAGTAGTCAAGATTCACTGGGTCGGTTTACACAAACCCGCAGAGGCTCCTGCCCTGACCAGTACCGATACAGCCTACTAAGAGAACAGCTCTACAATCGCCCAACTTTGGAAGAGGGGCTTCAACCCCTGACTGTCTGACAAATCATGCTTGGTGATTGAAGCGCAGCGATAGGAGTAAAATCCACCGACGCGGGTTATAGAGAACGCTGATGCTTTAGTCTCGCGAGCAAACTTCGACCGGATAGGTGCGAATTCAATTTGCCAGCCACAGCAGGGGATATGGCTTTGGTCAGAAAGTTTAGGACAAGGGCAATGGCTCAAATCCTGTACTGGAAAAGCTTTCTGACTCGCCCCCGCCCCCTCAAATGTGACTACGGCTATATCAGAAGTTTCAGAACTACAGAAGCGGGGATCAACTCACTACAACACTTCTAGACCTTAAAGTTCATCTGAGCTATCAGCTCTAAAATACACTTTTTATAGTGTTAAAACAGTTGTGCAGACACATCGCACCAACTCTGTAAAGACAAACTGTAGTAGCAATTTGTGCTAATAAATATTGCAAACAAATAGTGCAGAGGAGTTTGTAAAAAAAGCCAAACGATCCTTTTGCACAGCCACTTGATCAGGAAAGTTTAAAGGTAAGTTTGGGTAGGATGGCTTTTGCAATCCAAAATAGAATTGCTATAACAGTTTAAGACAAGCTGAGAAAGGAACATTTCTCAGAGCATGTAGCCCTAAGTACTGCTATTCATGGACAGAGCTTGGAAATAAAACCAGGGGGTGTGGGGGCTGTGACTCCAGCCAGGGGTTCCACCCCTGAACCCCAAATTCCCACCCCTATTTACGACGAGTTGTACTAAGCACGACTTTTGTAGCCAAACAGGTTTACAGACTCAATTAGGATGTTGTGGCGTTTAACCTGGAGATTTTTCAATATTTCCTTAAATCCACAGTTGTTCCTGGCGATGAACCATGAAGAATCGATGAAACTAAATTTTCCCGTTATCAACGCCTCAAATTTTGATTCATAGTATGGGCAGTAAAAGTTGGCACCCAGATTTATCTTCTCAAGAGGACTGAATGATTTATGATAATTGACGCCCACACCTTAGCTGCTGGTGAAACTGTTGAAACAGATGTGTGTATTGTTGGTTCTGGACCAGCTGGTTTAGCACTGGCAGTAGAGCTGGCAGGACAAAATTTTCGGGTTGCTTTGCTTGAAAGTGGTGGGCTAGAAGAACCAAATGCCGCAACTCAAGACTTGAGTAAGGGTAAAACAGCCCCGGGCTACCCCGACTTAGACATTACCTATAATCGCCGTTTTGCCGGAACCTCCAACATTTGGCATATCCAGGTTGGCGAAGGAGAGATGGGGGCAAGATTTGTTCCCTTCAATGAAACAGATTTTGAAGAGAGAGCCGACATTCCCTACAGCGGTTGGTGTATTACTCGACAGGATCTCGATCCGTTTTATGAACGGGCTCAAAGTATTTGCAAGCTCGGTCCATATAATTATGAACCTGACTACTGGAAAGACGCTAACACCCCAACGCTAGAGTTTAAGAGCGATCGCATCAAGACCATCGTTTGCCAATTTACTCGACTTAACAAATTCATCCCCGAAAATCGAGCTGTAGTCGAACAAGCCAGCAACATCACAGCTTATCTCCATGCAACAGTTGTAGAAATCGAAACCAACGACACAGCAGAAGCCGTCACCCGCTTGCGAGTTGCCTCTGCACCGGGGAAAGAGTTTGGTGTAGTCGCTAAGCTGTTTATTCTGGCGACAGGGGGGATTGAAGTTCCACGTTTATTACTGGCATCCAATCGCGTTCAAAAAGAAGGATTGGGTAATCAACACGACTTAGTTGGGCGGTTCTTTATGGATCACCCCTGTTACCTCGGTGGATTGTGGTATCCCGCCAGTCCACAACTGTTTAACACGACTAGTTTCTATGACATCCGCCGAGTCAAAGGAACACCAATCATGGCGCGGTTGGTCCTGGCTGAAGAGGTCGTGCGCAAAGAAGGGATCATGAACGTGTTTGGGTTTCTGCATCCTCGCACGGCGGGCTACCGCTCCCGTGTATTGCAGTCACTACGAACACTGACTCAATCCCTGCGGAAAGGTAAGCTTCCCAAACAAGCGGGTCGTCATCTTGGCACTGTGCTAGGAGGTGTAGGCGACATTATTTCTATTACCTGGAAACGGCTCCAGCAACCTAAAGTTGACCTCACTCGCGCTGACAAAGGGGGATGGTCGTCCTTACCTCAAAAGGACAAAGTCTTCACTTGCTTTGAGATGTTTCTCTCCGCTGAGCAGGTACCCGATCCCGAAAAGCGGATTACATTGATGGATGAGCGTGACGCCTTAGGACGTCCTCGTGTGAAACTCGATTGGAATTGGAAGCATCCAATCGATATCCACACCATTAAACGGGCACAGGATATTTTCAAAGAGGAAATTGAAAAGGCAGGTTTGGGGCGATTGGACGTTATCCGAGATGACAATGATCTTCCCTACATGACTGCTGCCAGTGCCCACCACCTCATGGGAACGACCCGGATGCACCCCGATCCAAAACAGGGGGTTGTAGATGAGAACTGCCGAGTACATGGAGTCTCTAACTTGTTTATCGCCAGCAGTGCTGTTTTCCCAACAGGAGGGCAGGTAAACCCAACCCTGACGATCGTGGCAATGTCCATTCGTCTGGCAGATCACATTAAAGCCGTGATGGCATCTCAAATGGTTGGTGCGGAACGATAAAAGACAGAAAAGGTGGAGTTTTTTAGAAAAACTCCACCTTCTCAAATGTCAGCTTGCAAAGGGTTTGTGTTACAAGCCCTGATAAGACGCTTAGACTTGTGCCATTGTGGGGCTAGGAACGGGTTTGACCTGTGCCAACAAGTCGTGTAGTTCTGGTCCCTCAATGACCTCAGTCTCCAGCAGTTTGGTGGAGATCGACTCCAACAAATCGCGGTTCTGATTCAGGATGTCCAGTGCGTGTTGGTGCGCCTCTTCAACGATCGCCTTCACTTCTTTGTCGATCGCTTCAGCCGTTTGAGCACTGACCATGCGGCGAGGGTTGGGGGCTTCACCACCCAGGAACATATTCTGTTGTCCCTGTTGATAAGCCAGCGGTCCTAACACTTTGCTCATGCCATAGGTCGTGACCATTCGCTCTGCCAAATCGGTGGCTCGTTGTAAGTCATTAGAAGCACCCGTGGTGATGCTGCCAAAGACGACTTCCTCCGCCGATCGCCCGCCCAACATCGTGGCAATCTGTCCCCGTAGTTCAGTTTCGCTCAGCAAGAAGCGATCTTCTGTAGGGAGTTGCAGGGTATAGCCCAACGCTGCCATTCCGCGTGGCACGATAGAGATTTTCTCGACCTTGTTGCTTCCTGGTATCACCGCACCCACTAGGGCATGCCCGACTTCGTGGTAAGCCACAATCTTCTTCTCTTTTTCATTGAGAACGCGGCTCTTCTTCTCCAGACCCGCCACAACACGTTCAATCGCTTCGGCAAAATCAGCCTGAGACACGTCTTGCCGCTGATTTCGAGCAGCTAGCAACGCTGCTTCGTTCACCAGGTTTGCCAGATCGGCTCCAGCAAAACCGGGTGTTCGAGTGGCGATCGCCTTCAGATCAACATCCTTACCCAGTCTCACTTCCTTCGCGTGGATTTCTAAAATCGCCAACCGTCCAGAGAGATCGGGGCGATCGACCAACACCTGGCGATCAAAACGACCGGGACGAAGCAATGCGGGATCAAGACTTTCGGGGCGGTTAGTAGCCGCTAACACGATCACGGTCTTATCCCCAGCCGCAAACCCATCCATCTCAGTCAGCAACTGGTTCAAGGTTTGTTCCCGCTCATCGTTGCCGCCATAGAAGCCACCGGAGGCACGCGACTTTCCGATCGCATCTAACTCATCAATAAAGATGATACAGGGGGCTTGTTTCTTAGCTTGCTCAAACAGATCCCGAACCCGTGAGGAGCCAACCCCTACAAACAGTTCAACAAACTCTGAACCTGAAATACTGAAGAAAGGAACACCTGCCTCTCCAGCCACCGCCTTTGCCAACAGCGTTTTCCCAGTTCCCGGAGGACCAACGAGCAACACACCCTTGGGAATGCGAGCACCAATTTGGGTAAACCGCTTGGGTTCTTTCAAAAAATCAACAATCTCAACCAACTCCAGTTTGGCTTCCTCGACCCCGGCTACATCGGCAAAGGTAACTTTGTTGGCATCCCCTTCAACGTAAACCTTAGCACGACTCTTGCCAATTGACAGTACGCCCTGCTGACCACCGGCACCGCGATTAATAAAGAATTGCCAAATGGCAACAAAAATCAGCGGCGGAATCACCCACCCTAACAGGCTCGTAAACCAACCATTTTTGGCAGGAGGGGCAGCAGCAAACTCAACCCCTTTTGCTTCTAACAACTTTGGCAGTTCCAGGTCGAAAATGGGAGTAGTCGCTAGAACCTGATTGGGCTGTTCTGCCTCTGGCTTCAATTGGTAGCGAATTTGTTCTTGCCCAACAGATACTCTCGACACCTCACCCTCTTGAACCTGATGAATGAACAAGCTGTAAGGCACTTGAGGAATCTGAGGACCAAAGAAAATAGGTAAGACAATATTCGCCAACAAAAATAAGCCAGACACGAGCAACAGGATGTTGCCAATGATGCGAGAGCGTGGGGGCTTTGGTTGTTCTTTAATCGGCATTAGTGTTCGATGCTCCTTATTATGAGCTTTTTCAAAAAAATAAGCTTATGAGGGTGACTCATGATCTCTCAGCACTAAGAGTTACGAAACACCACAGAAATCTACAATTTGTAAATTCCTCTCATTAACCATTTTAGAATGCTCGATTCAATTGGATTGACGGTTTTAGGCGATCGCAGGGTGTTGATAACCGGACAAGCAGAAGATGAGAGATGAGAGATAAAGGATGAAAGATGAGGGATAAAGGATGAAAGATGAGACGGGTGGTGTT
The DNA here is from genome assembly GCF_014697545.1 of Oscillatoria sp. FACHB-1407. Lineage (GTDB taxonomy): Bacteria > Cyanobacteriota > Cyanobacteriia > Elainellales > Elainellaceae > FACHB-1407. The sequence continues at coordinate 295,815 of NZ_JACJSA010000005.1, forward strand.
CCAAACCTGTTGATAACCTCTGTAAGACCCCCTGTAGTCCCCCTTGGTAAGGGGGACGGCGACAGCCGGGGGTTAGTAGCAACAGATCTGAAATACTACCAAAGCCTTTTACACCTTCATCTCTGTGTTCTAGCCCTCAGCCTTTATCCTTATATCCCTTTACTCAAACCGTTTCCATCCAGTCAAACACCTGATTCAACTGCTCTAAGGTAATCAGCCCATATTGCCAGAGCACCATCGGCAACAAGTTCGATTCAGCTTCCTGATGTCGTAGACCCATAGCGATCGCTGACGCAGGTACGGCTAACTCGTTCTTTAAAAAATTGATGAGTAACGCTTGTTTTGTAGATTCGCTGGCCATAACATCAAGTCCTAAGATAAATGATGTGTTTGTAAAGTTTTGTATTAATTTCTCAGTTTACATTACGGTGATTATAACGAGAAGAGGCATTTTCGGGAATTGACCTTAAGTCTTAGCTGAATAAAAAGATCCCCGATTTCTCAAAGGAAATCGGGGATCTGATAGATATATCTCGTTTAATGATTAGTAGGTTTCAACGTGCCAGCGTTCCTTAATCGATCGCTGGTACTCCTTCCAAACCACTCCTTCCTTAGCCGCAGCATTGGTCATCGCTTCATCGATGCCATCCTCCATACCCTTCAATCCACAGATGTAAGTATGGGTCTTCTCATCTTTAACCATGCTCCAGATCTCATCGGCGTGCTCCGCAACGCGATGCTGGATATACATTCTGCCGCCTTCCACATTCTTCTGCTCACGGCTAATCGCGTAAGTCAAACGGAAGTTGTCAGGATACTTGGCTTGCAACTCTTCCAACTCTTCTTTATAGAGAATGTTTGGAGTGGTGGGGATACCAAAGATGAGCCAGGCAAATCCTTTGAACTGGTAGTCAGGATTGGCTTGTCTTTCAGCATCTTTGAACATGCGCCAGAGGTATGCCCGGAAGGGCGCAATTCCTGTCCCCGTTGCCAACATGATGATCTTTGCATCAGGGTCGCTCGGCAACAGCATCTCTTTACCAACCGGACCTGTAATCTTGACATCTGCCCCTACTGGGAGATTACAGAGGAACGTTGAGCAAACACCATATACCGTTTCGTTGGTTTCAGGATGCTTATATTCAAGCTGACGCACACACAATGAAATCGTCTTGTCATCTACCGCATCCCCATGGCGAGTTGAGGCGATTGAATAAAGACGCAACTTGTGAGGTTTGCCCTTGTCGTCTGTTCCGTCGGGAATAATGCCAATACTTTGGCCTTCCAAATAACGCAGATCTCCAGCGGAGATGTCAAACGTCAAATGTTGAACAATCCCAATACCACCTTCTTGAACCAGTGGCTCATTCGAAATGCATTTGCCTACAAAGGGGGCATTTGGACGGTAAATATTGACAGGGATATCAGTGGACTTAGCTTTTGCTTGAGTCATGGGCTTACTCTCTGCTGGTTTCGGTTGTTCTGGTTGAGCATTTGATGTCGCCACTGTCCCATTGGCTACGCTCTCAGCAGTTACGGCGCGGATACTGACAATCCTACCGCCCATACGAGTAATTCGTTGCATTTCCTGATTCATGCGGGAGTAGGGCACAGTGATAAACACGCTGCCGCTGCGCCGAATCGGATAGTCCAATTTGTCAGTTTCTTGATTCTGGCGTAGCCCTTCCACTTCATAAACAAAGAGACGGCTACCAGAGGGGGAATTGGCAGACCCACCTGCTGCGCTTGGATTGTACATTTTCTAAATCAGTAACTCCCTTAACCCAAATAAAGCACGAATAGTAATGTGCCTTTTTTCACCGCATGTCAGTTTCATTCACGGAGCTTAATCCGCAGATGTTTAGTCCTGACCTGTAATAGCGTAGCATTAGGGACGTGTGCGACTAAAGATGGTGACCGTAGAGAAAATCTAACGGTTGCTCCCGCTTCAGGATATCCAGCAATTTGACAAAAGAATGTCAATCTCGGATCAATTTCATCTTTTTTTAAATGCCCCATTGCCCTTAGCATAGTGAATAGGCAATATGATTTTTTCTCCTGTAGGGTTCATCTTGTTGCTGGGATCACATTCTGATAAGATTTACGATATTGGTTAGTAGTAAATACCTACCAGTAAAGTTTTAAGCCCTCTCGCTCACAACAGTGCTTGATTGTGACGGCACCAGTTGCGATGATGTTTGAGGGTTTTGTTAATGGCTTGCAGACGCTGGTTTCAGCGAGTCGAGCCTCAAGACTTAATAAGAAGGGTGTGCAACTTTCTCTAGGGGTACTTGTACACGTTGCTTCTAATGGCCTCAAGGTCTGAGGTTGATTTAGTTAGGAGTTGGTTCAGCGAGTTGTTGTATTTGTTTTAGAGGGAAGCTATGACCAGTCAGCCAGATCGTGTGGTTCTAATTGGGGTTGCCGGGGATTCCGGCTGCGGTAAATCAACATTCCTACGCCGTTTGGCTGATTTGTTTGGGGAAGAGTTGATGACGGTGATTTGCCTAGACGATTACCACAGTCTGGACCGCAAACAACGGAAAGTAGCGGGTGTAACGGCACTGAACCCTCAAGCAAATAACTTTGATTTGATGTATGAGCAAATCAAAGCACTGAAAGAAGGAAACGTCATTGATAAGCCGATTTACAATCACGAAACCGGGATGATTGATCCCCCTGAAAAGGTTCACCCTAACCGGATTGTGGTAATCGAGGGCTTGCATCCGATGTATGACGAACGGGTGCGATCGCTCCTTGACTTCAGCGTCTACCTGGATATCGACGACGAGGTGAAGATCGCCTGGAAGATCCAGCGTGACATGGCTGAGCGTGGTCACACCTACGAAGACGTATTGGCATCGATCAATGCGCGTCGTCCTGACTTCATGGCATACATTGACCCACAAAAGCAACATGCTGATGTGGTGATTCAGATTCTGCCCACCAAACTGATCAAAGACGACAAAGAGCGCAAGGTGTTGCGCGTTCGTCTGATCCAAAAAGATGGGATCGAAGGATTTGAACCTGTTTACCTGTTTGATGAAGGCTCCACAATTGACTGGATTCCTTGTGGTCGCAAACTAACCTGCTCGTGGCCCGGAATTCGGATGTTCTATGGACCTGACACCTACATGGGTAACAGTGTTTCTATGCTAGAAGTCGATGGTCAGTTTGATAAGCTCGAAGAGTTAATCTACATTGAGAGCCACTTGAGCAATACCTCGACCAAGTACTACGGTGAGATGACTGAGTTGCTGTTAAAGCACCGTGAATATCCCGGTTCTAACAATGGTAGTGGTCTGTTCCAGGTATTAGTTGGCTTAAAGATGCGAGCTACCTATGAAAAATTAGTGGGTGCAGTTCCTGCGGTAGCCGCTGCTTCTAACTAATCGTTTGCTTCTTGTTAACTTTCAGATCCCCGGAATCTTCGAGATTCCGGGGATCTAGTGTTTGTGCATGACGAGGAATGAACAATGTCGATCGCAGAAACCCTATGGCAAGCCAATCATGATCTGGCGATCGCCTCTCTTAAAACGGCGTTCGTCCAGGGGATTGGCGACGGAACGTTGCCCCGCGAAAAATTTGCCTACTATGTAGGGCAAGATGCCTTCTTTTTAGAAGCCTTTGCCCGTGCTTACAGCATTGCTGCTGCAAAAGCCCCCGATTGGGAGGGGTTTGGTGTGTTCCATCAGCTTGCCGAAGGGGTCTTACAAGAGTTGCGTCTGCACCAGAGTTATGCCGATCAGTGGGGGGTAAAGATTCAGGCTGTAACGCCTGGAGTTGTGACTCGCCGCTATACCGACTTTTTACTGGCGATCGCCTGGAGTCAGGATGTGGGTGTGACCACAGTAGCAATGTTGCCCTGTATGCGTCTGTATGCTTTTTTGGGACAGGAGTTAGCAAAGCCCGAAATTCCCAATCACCAATACTCCGATTGGATTCGGACTTACAGTAGTGCAGAGTTTGAGCCATTAGTACAACAGTTGGCTCAACTGGCAGAGCGTTACACCACTGCGAATACACTGGCAAATTCTACGTATCGTTATGCGATGGAATGCGAACGGGATTTCTTTGATGCAGCGTGGGAGTTAGGTTAACGTCAGTTCGGTTTAAGGAGATTTCTGAGAAAGAATTTACCAGTCGATTTCTGGTAGGGGCGTTTCGCGAAACGCCTTTACAGGTA